>DAONES010000008.1:0-32541 GCA_035403205.1 Methanothrix sp.
TGGTACCAGCGCAGATCGTTGAAGAGCAGATAGAAGGCATTCTGCAGCGCCCGCCTGGTCTGGATATTTTCCAGTGCCTCTGTGGCCTCGGCAATGCGCCGCTGCAAGCGAGAGAGCATCCAGCGGTCGATGAGCGTCTTTTCCGCAGACTCATGAATGCTGCTGTCCGCCAGAATCTCCCGCGCCAGGTTGTAGAACCTCTCCAGATGAGCATAGGTAGCCTCAACGGCATCATTTCTCCAGTCCACATCCGCAGTTCCTTCCGCGTTGCCCAGAATGTATAGCCTTGTCACATCCGCCCCGTTCTCTGCCACCGCCTGGCGAAGCGTCAGAATCGGCCCCTTGGACTTGGACATCTTCTGCCCCTCCAGGGAGACAAAACCATTGACCGCAATCGCCCGCGGCCAGAGCCTCTCCGGGAAGATAGCCACATGATGGTAGAGGAAGAAGAGCAGGTGATTGGCCACCAGATCCTTTCCAGAGGTTCTCAGGTCTACGGGATACCAGTAGGCGAAGTCGTCGTGAATCTGCTGCACCATTGCTTGCGGTATGCCTGTCAGGGCGGCTATGTCCGCTGCGTTTCCGTTGTTCATGAAGATGTACTCGAAGAACTCCGGCGGCAGGCTATCGATCTTCATCCCGGCGTTCACATACTTGGCCAGGATGTAGTAGGCCATGTAGATCGTAGAATCGCCCAGCGACTCAATGAGCCACTCCTTGTCCCAGGGCAGGTGAGTTCCGAGACCCTTCCTCCGGGCACAGGCTTTGTCCTTGAGCCAGTCCACCTTGTTGATGAACTCCACCCGGAACTCCTCGGGTATGATCTTCATTCCCGCCAGGCACTGCATCACCCTGGCCTTCCACTCCGGGTCCGAGTACTCCAGGAACCACTGGTCCCGGACCATCATGATAACGCAGCGCGTTCCGCAGCGGCAGATGACCGGGGTCTCGGAAAACTCATAGAAGATCTCGGCTATGCCCTGCTTGATCAGGTCCGCCAGGAGAATGTCCTTGATCTTGCTTACCGCCGTTCCCGCATACTTGCCGGTGTTGGCCTTGAGAACGCCGTTGTGAAACTCCCGCCTGTAGACCATCTTGGTCGCTTCTTCCGCCTTTGGATCGTTCTGGTCCAAAACCCTTAGTTCGTCCACAGCTTCAACGGCGGGAAGCTCTCCGTAGCCGGGCGACTCGATGAGGGATATGAACTTGATATCTCTCAGGTCCTCGGTGATGCCATAGCCGATCAGGTCTTTACCGTAAAGATCCTTTAGGGCCAGATAATCGTAAGGCGCGTGGGCCGGAACAGACATGACAATTCCCGAGCCGTTGTCCGGGTCGACGAATCCAGCCGGCAGGATGAGAACCTCTGTTCCGGTGAGTGGATTGGTGACGCGCTTTCCTATCAGCTCCTTTCCGGCTACTTCCCCGAGCAGAGAGACCATTCTGTCTGTGAAGGTCAGCTTCTCATAGGATTCCCTGGAGACGACCCAGGTCTCATCATTAACTTTTGCCAGGACGTAATTGACATCCGGGTTGAGCCATAGGTTGACCACTCCGAATACAGTCTCCGGCCTCAGGGTGGCGCAGGGAAGGATTTTGTCGCCCATGCGGAATTTGATCAGGGAGAAGTCCATGATGGTGGCGTCTTCGCCCTTGAGGATGTCGTGGTCCTCGACTGGATTTTGGTCATGCGGGCACCAGCGAACCGGGTGGCTGCCCTTGACCACGTAGTCCAGGCGGCGCAGGATGCCGTACTGCCACTCGATGAACTTGCTGTAGGCCGGATCGGTGGTGGTGAACTCCCGCCTCCAGTCGATTGAGTAGCCGATGGACTGCATGGCCGCCTTTGCCTGGCGGCGGAAGTAGAGCACAATCTTCTCCGGCGTTGTCAGCTCGCACAGCTCCTGCTCTGGAATGCCGTGCAGCTTGGTGTAGACTCCCCAGATCAGCGGGTCTCGCTTGGCGATAAGCTCCGATAGGCCCACAATGGGCGTTCCGGTGGCATGAAAGGCCATGGGAAAGAGAACATTTTTGCCCTGCATGCGCATGAACCTGGCCACCGAATCGCCGATGGTGAATGTGCGGGTGTGCCCGGCGTGCAGGTTTCCATTCAGGTAAGGATAAGGTATGGTCAAGAAAAACTTGTCTCTGGAGTCGGGCTCAGGCTGGAAGACCCTTTTGTCCTCCCAGGTCTTCTGCCACTTGGCCTCGATCTCCTTTGGTGAATAATCAGCTAGCAACTTTAATTCCTCCAGAATAAATAGATAAATTGATGCGAGGGGCTTGGCTTCTCATTTGTTCACTCGCTCATTGATTAATTTGGTCTTTTACTCACATGCTCACTTGCCCATCTTCTCCAGGCGCACCACGGCTTCTTCAATCCGCTTCGTGGGTTGAGTGATGGAGAACCTGACATAGCCCTCGCCGTACTGGCCGAATCCCACTCCTGGCGTAGCTACGATTCCAGTCTTCTCCAGGAGCCGTCCTGCGTATTCGATGGAGCTGCCCCCCACCCATGCCCAGAGGTAGAGCGTGGCTCGCGGCTTATCCAGCTCCAGCCCCAGGTCTCGCAGGGCTTTGTAGAGGATCTCGATTCTGTGCTGGTAGATCTTTCTGATATCATCGACAACCTCCTTTGGGCTGCTCAGGGCCACAATTCCCGCATCCTGCACTGCACCGAAGGTTCCGGAGTCGATGTTGCTCTTGATCTTGCCGATGCCCGCTACCACTTCCGCATTGCCCACAACCGAGCCGATCCTCCAGCCGGTCATGTTGTAGGTCTTGGAGAGGGAATGAAACTCCACTGCCACATCTTTTGCGCCTTGCATCTCCAGAATTGACAGCGACCGCTCTCCATCGTAATAAGTCTCGGAGTAGGGGTTATCGTGCATTATGATGATATTATAATCACTGGCAAAGTCGATCAGCTTCTTGAAGAATCCCCTGTCAGCCGAGGCTCCGATGGGGTTGTTTGGATAGTTGAGAAACATGATCCTGGCCCGGCGGGCGTCATCGGGGGCGATGGCATCCAGGTCCGGCAGGAATTTGTTCTCACGCAGGAGCGGCATGATAACCGGCTCTCCGCCGGCGAAGGCGGTTGCCGTCCGGTAGACTGGATAGGCAGGGTCCGGGACCAGCGCCGCGTCTCCGGGATTGATGAAAGCCAGGGGCGCATGAGCAATTCCCTCCTTGGAGCCGATCAAGGTCAGCACCTCATTAGCCGGGTTCAGGTTGACATCAAATGTCCGCTTGTACCAGTCCGCCACAGCCTTGCGGAAGGCAAGCTTTCCCTCGTAGGAGGGGTACTGGTGGTTGGACGGGTCGCTGGCCGCCTTATTCAGTGCTTTGATTATGTGCTCCGGCGTCGGCAAGTCCGGGTCGCCCACGCTTAAATCGATTACGTCCACGCCCTTCGACCGCGCTTCTTGTTTTGCTTTGTCAATGGCGGCAAAGAGGTATGGCGGGAGATTCTTTATCCGATCGGCATACATTGTTTTTCTCCATAAGCCCGCGGCAACTGCGCGGTTCTTCTACATCTTCCTGGCACCTCATGAATGTGGCAAGTAAAGAATTTTGTGGCCGGGAGGAAAGGGCATTCCTGCCGAGAAAGGAACTCACGGAATTTTGCAGGTCATGAGGCAAGAGGATGATGCTGCCTTCCATGCTGCGCTGCGTCTGCGATTTGGATGCATGCAAGACGCTGGTGGGCTGGAGCAGTGAGGACGAAGATGGCCAGGCCGTTCGGCTGATAGTCAATACAGGTTAATGAACTGATTCAATTCGGCCCTGCAAAGGAGACTCTTGGCGAACGGAAATGGATGTAGTGATAGCCAGTTAATGCGTTCTCTGATTCTCTTGAGGAGCTTGAAATGGAAATATTGCGCGTATTTGTAATCCTATCCATTCACCATCTTCTTTTTTTTCGCCGCGGTTTGACCGCTTGCAGCGAGTATCATTTCGTGAGATGGAAGTATAATGCGTACTCGGACATGCCGATAAAAATCACCAGTGTTATGGGATAGATATCATATAACAAAACAGATGATTGTGATAGATATTCAATTTCTTCTAAACTGATGATGGGTCTATTTTTGAAGATTTGTCCAGATTGAGTTGCGACAGAGATACCAGTCTAATCATCGAGACTAGTAGCTTAAGAAATCAGGCAGGTAAAATACATTGTCCTTTGCTTTTCCCTTCACTTCCGCTATCGCTTTCTTCTGCGAGGGCAAAGTGGCTTGATTATGGGTTCATTGGCCAAAGGATTTTCGTTATAACTATTCGTTGTTTTCTCTAAATAACGGAGTGATTGTAACAAAATGGGGGGATAAAATTATATTAGAGATATCGATAAACTACCACCCATGAATGCCGAAGATTTCGAAAGGATAGAATTGCTAAAAAGACAAATTGAATCGAGCCAAGGATGGAAAATTGAGATGGGAATTAGAGACGTTGAAAGGAGTCGATATATATTTATGGTAAATTATAATCATCTCAAAAAATCTCTTGAGGTTTTTAATAGTGATGTAGGTTTAAAATTATGGGATATTCGAAATAGGGGTAAAATGGAATTATTTCAAATGGAAATTATTCGCATGTTTCATAATTATTTAGCTTCAGTTAAATCTCTCGTTGATCATACTCGCAATATAGTTAAGGAAATACATGGGAATAATGAGTATTCTAAAGAATATCACGAAAAGATAGAAGAATTATTTGTCAATTCCAAGCTATCTCGTTTCCTTCAAGAATTCCGGAACTTTATTCTTCACAATGGAATTCCGATCATTGGAGCCCAAATGACACCTAATGCCTCTATGGATTCGAAGATAACTAGCTCCATAATTCTAGACTTGTCTTCATTGAGATCATGGAGCGGATGGAAGGCCAAAAGCAAGGAATATTTATGTGAAGCAAAAGGCGATATCAACATGTACGAAATCATAGTTGCTTATGAATCAATAGTAACCGATTTCTATAATTGGTTCTCAAGGAGGCAATGGGAACTCTTTCAGAATGAATTAGATCAAACACAAAAAATTAAAGATGAATATAATAAAATCCTCTTAAAATATAAACTTCCTGATGAATAAATAAATGCAATAGTGCGAAATTGCGACTCGGCCACTGCGCTCTTTCCACTCCAGCATCCTCGCCAGATCCCGCCTCAACCGCATCCATCAGCCATCCCCCTAGCGGCACCGTCCGTCAAGACCGCGGGCGCAGCCTTCCCGCGCGAGCCCAAACCCCACCGAGCTCGCCTCTCTCTGTCCTGTGATTTGTCCAGCCCCTCATGATTCGCCCTGATAGTATTAATCCGCCTTCTCAATTTTGCTCTTCATGGCAATAACCTCACGATAGATCTCCTCCAGTGCCTCATTCTGGGCGGCGAAATTGTCCAGGGCCGCTCTGGACTCCTCCTCTGCCCGAAGATTCATCAGATAATCATTGTGCGCTTTCAGGCGATCCTGGCGATTCTGGCTCATCAGGATCAAGGACGCGGTGTAGGCAGACTGCAATGAGAAGATCAGGTTCATGAAGATGAACGGATAGGGGTCCCAGGCTCTCACGTAGGCGGTCACATTGAGAATCACCCAGACGGCCACCAGAATCGATTGCACCAGTATGAATCTCCATGAACCCAGGTTCTCGTAAACCCAATCGGCAAACCTCTCTCCTCGACTTGACGGTCCGGGATCTATATCGCTCAGTTCTCGGACAGGCGGATGATCATGTTTGAATGGATCCGGAAATTCCAGTTTTCTCAATTTCAAACCCTCTGCATAATCGGTATATGATCCAACTGCATTATAGGCATCGATCAATGAAACTGGCTGCGATCCTCTTAACCCTCACGAGATTTGAAAACAATGTCCGACCGGCTAGCTGCAATGGATTGCAGCCTGCCTGAATTTTATATCAAATAATATTAATGGTATTAAAAATTTCTTGAAAAAGTGAAAACGGCTTTCATTTTTTTAGGCAATCAAACGCTTCCTTCAACATGCACCGACAAATTCGTATTGGCTTTCTCGCTCCAGATGGCATCAACGTGCACTTTAGCGGATGACCAGCCTTTGAGAGCGACACTTGCCGAGAATTTCTGCTTTGCTGATATGTCCGATTGGTCGAAAACAGCCTCTCCGTTGACCATAATGCGAATTCTCCATGTACCGTTTTCCGGCGAGACGATCCATCCAGTGGCATGGACTGTGATCTGCCAGGGGAATGGATTCGAGTAAGGTCCCAGATCATCTATTATCATTATATTTGAATGTTTCTTAATCAGATGTGCCTCGGGCAGGCTTGCTTCCTGGCTCGGTCATGAATGCAGCAATTGAAGAATTTCGAGGCAGGGGTGAGTGCATTCCTTCCTTTAAAAAGAAAGTCCAGGAAATCCCTGGAGGTTCAGGGATGAGACGGCGCGCTGCTACGACCGGCTCTTCAGCTCCTCTATCATCTCTTCGACCTCTTCGTGCCCTTCTTTGTAAAATGCTTCTTCATCGGGAGCAAGTTCCTTGAGCAGCCTCAGAAACTCGCCGGCATGAACTCTCTCCTCGTTGGCAATATCCACCAGTACCATCCTGGCAAGTTCATTGTCTGTCGACTCAGCTAGTTGCATATAAAGCTGGACCGCCTCGTACTCGGCAGAGACCATGTATCTCACTGCTCTTGCCAGCTCTTCTTTTGTGAGCTTGCGGTCGTTAGTCAGACAGGAAAACGGATTGGCAAATTCGGGCATATTTCTCACATCCAGTTAGCATAATGATATCATGTGTTACACATTAAGCATTTCGGCCATTGCTAGCAACTATCGGAAGGCTTTTCTTCTTTGGGCTATATTCGAAAAGCAAAATGCCCCGCGGGAGCATTGAACGGATTATGCCTGCAAAAAATATGGAGTCCCCTGATGAGATGACTGCAATTGAGGATCTGTTTGAACAGTCTGAAAAGGAAAATAGGAGACAAGAATGAATAAAGAAGGCTGCGTAAGAGCCGGTCTCCGGAGAATGGAATGCTTGAGATAAAGGACCTGGCCTCGTGGCTTCCTCCCGAGGCGGTCAAGCATTACGAGGACCGCGGCTTCAAAGAGCTCTATCCGCCTCAGGCCGAGGCTCTGGAAAGGGGCCTTCTGGAGGGCAGGAGCATGCTGCTCGCCATGCCCACAGCATCCGGAAAGACTCTCCTCGCCGAGCTGGCCATGCTCAAGGCCGCCCTGAAGGGGCTGCGCTCCCTCTACATCGTCCCACTGCGCGCCCTGGCCACCGAGAAATACGATTCGTTCAAGAGATTCAGGGATCTGGGTGTCTCCATCGGCATCAGCACCGGTGACTTTGACAAGAGAGACGAGCGCCTGGGAAAAAACCAGATAATAATCGCCACCTCAGAGAAGGCAGACTCTCTCATGAGAAACGGGGCCTCCTGGGTGCAGGATCTGGCGGTTCTGGTGGTCGATGAGATCCACCTGCTCAACGATGTCGGTCGCGGCCCGACTCTGGAGATGACCATCACCAAGCTGCGACACTGTAACCCTGCTTTGCAGGTCATAGGCCTCTCTGCGACGGTGGCCAACGGCCGGGAGATCGCCCAGTGGCTTGGAGCGGAGATGGTGAGCTCTGACTGGCGGCCCATTCGACTGCGAGAGGGCATCATCTGCAATAAAACGATGGTATTTCCAGACGGCCAGGCTCCTTTCTCGGATGGCAAAGCCACAGACGAAGCCCTCGCTCTGGTCAAGGATACCCTCTCCCAGTCCGCTCAGATCCTGATCTTCGAGAACTCCCGCAAGAATGCAGAGGCTGCGGCCCTGAAGCTCTGCGGCCTGATCCCGGAAGATTCTGCCACCAAAGGTCTTGCGGCCAGCATTCTCGCCACCGGGGAGAGCGAGACCGCAAAGCGACTCGCCTCCTGCGTCTCCCGCGGCGTTGCCTTCCACCATGCCGGCCTTCTCTCTGAGCAGCGGCAGATTGTCGAGCAGGGATTCCGGGACAACAGGATCAAGATCATCGCCAGCACTCCTACCCTGGCTGCCGGCCTTAACCTGCCCGCCAGAAGGGTGCTCATCAAAAATTACAAGAGATACGAATACGGCCGGGGGATGGCCCCCATCTCCGTTATCGAGTACCGCCAGATGGCAGGCCGGGCGGGACGGCCTGGGCTAGACCCCCATGGCGAGTCTTTTCTTCTTGCTAAAAACGTTTCAGAGATGCAAAACCTCATGGAGCGCTACATCAATGGCGAGCCCGAGGAGATCTGGTCAAAGCTTGCCAGCGAGAGCGCTCTGCGAACTCATCTTCTCGCCACCTTTGCGGCCGGTTTTGCCAGAAATGAGAAAGAGCTGAAGGCTTTTATCGCCACCACCTTTTATGCCCAGCAGCAGGACCCATGGCATTTGGATGTGACTCTCGAGGCGGTCCTTGATTTTCTTCTTGACAACGGCATGATCCAGGAGAGCGGCGACGGAGACCTGCATCCCACCAGGCTCGGCTCTCTGGTCAGCAAGCTTTACATCGACCCTCTGAGCGCCGTCATAATGCTGGAAAACCTGAAGAAGCGAAGACAGGGCGATCCAGCTTCCGCCAGAGAAAAAAACACTCTGCAATCTCTGCAATCTTTGCAGTCCGATCGCCCGCAATCCGACCGGGCGGCACAGAGAAAGCCCTCCGACCTCGGCCTGCTTCACCTTATCACCATGACTCCGGACATGAACCTGCTCTATATCCAGTCTGCAGACGCCTGGGTGGAGGAGTTCATCGATCAGCACCAGAAGGAGCTATATGACGAGGACAACTACGACTATTTGCTGCGCGAGGCCAAGACGACTGCCATGATAGCTGATTGGATCGATGAGGTTCATGAGGAGCAGATTGCCACCAGATACCGCATTGGTCCGGGAGACATTCGCCGCTCTGCGGAAACTGCGGAATGGCTCATGCACTCGCTCTATGAATTGTCTAAGAACCTTGAACTGGGCATAACCTTCCAGACTGAGCAGCTGGCAGAGCGCATTCATTACGGAGCGAGCCAGGACCTTCTTGCTCTGCTGAATTTGAAGGGAATAGGCCGCGTCCGGGCGAGAAAGCTCCATTCGTCCGGTATAACAAGCCTGGATAAACTGATGGCAGCAGATCAGGCAAAACTGGTCTCCATCCTCGGCCCGAAGGTCGCCGAGAAGGTCATCTCCCAGATAAAAAAAGAGAGTTCCGAGGTGATTGCGCCTTGAAGTGGCTTAAAGATATTTTTAAAATGAAGCCGTCCAGAGAGGAGCCAGCCATTCTGCCGCTGGCAGAGGTCGACTCCTGGCTGCAAGAAAGGACAAAGCAGTCCGATTTTTCCGCGCAGTGCCGGGAGGTCTACGACCGAATGGACGGGGTGGCAAAAAAGCTGGACGAGGACATATCCTCGCTGAAATCGGCAAGCTCTGATGAGGAGGTTCCGCCAAAGCTGCTGCGGGCCGGCGTAGCGGCGAGAGGCGAGGTCATAAAGCAGCTGGAGACACTCTCTCTCAAGCTGGAGCCGCCCAAGAAAGATGATCTGGACGGCATATCCCAGCATCACTGGGCGCTTGTCAAGGGGCTGGAGAGAACTGTGACCACCTTCGGCAGAGCGCAGAGTTATGTCAAAGCCCTCTTTCCCAAAAACATAGAGAGCATCAATTCCGACCTGACTGAGATCAGCCGCCTGCTGGTCGATCTGGAGAAGACAATCGGCGAGAAGAGAAAGACGCAGGAGGAGAGCTGGTTCTGCCGAGAGACCGCCCAGAGGCTGAAAGAGGAGCTGTCTGGCATCGTTGATCTCAGAGCGAAAACGCAGCAGGACGAGGCGGCGCTCTCTGAGTTGTCGTCGAAATTGTCAAGCCTGGAGAGACAGGCCGAGAGGCTGGAGGCCAGCGATGAAGGAAAGAGGACCCGGGAGCTGAAAAGCCTCCTGGAGAAGAGGACTGCGGAAAAATCGCAGGCTGAGGCAGAGCTACATGATCTCATCGCTCCTCTTAACAAGGCGCTTGCCAGAATGAAAAAGCAGGGATCAAGTGATCGAATCAATTTGCAGCATGAAAAAGTCTTTGAGAGGCTGGGCAATTCGCCCGCATCGGTTCAGGATAATGAGATCCGCGGAGCCCTGAATGAATTGCAGGGCCACCTGGCGGTCCTGGGCCTAAAGGACAGGAAGAAGGAAAAGGTCCTGGATCATATCGACCTTCTCATAACTAAAAGGTCTCTGGAAGATGTCAGGGGCAGGCTGCAAACGATCTCAGAGGATATAGCCAGGATGCAGTATCAAATCGACGAGGGCAGTCGCGATGGCCTGCGCCTGAAAGAGGAGAGCAGCCAGGCCAGAAAGGAAAAACGGAGCCGTGAGGCGGCTCTGGAGCAGGCCAAAAAGGATCTGGCACTTCTCAGCGAAAAGGCAGCGTCCGACGAGCGGGAGCTGGAAGAAAGGTTGACAAGGATAGCCGGAAGGCCGATGAAGCTCGATCTCTCCTCGGAAGGGCGATGAAGGTTGAAGGTCAACCTGGGGGGAATTATTCCCCTTTCTACCGTGGACTGGCTGGGACGGGCTGCCATGGTGGTCTTCCTGCGGGGCTGTCCTCTGCGCTGTCCCCATTGCCATAACCAGAAGCTGCAAACGGGAGAAAAACTGGTCAAATTTCACTCTATCTCATCCAGAATCGTCTCTGAGGTCAAGGGCCTGCCGGTTGCGTCTGGATCCTGCGACAAATCCGGGCATTTTCTTCAGATCGATCTTGTAGACGCATCAGAGCGGGCGACCAGCAAGCCATTTGTCGATGCAATTGTCCTGTCCGGAGGCGAGCCGCTTCAGCAGATCGAAGCCTGCGTCCGGCTCTTCAGGCTGGCCAGGAGCCTGAAGCTGGCTACTGGTCTCGAGACTTCTGGCTGCTTGCCCGAGGGCCTGGAAAGGCTGCTGGCAAAAGGACTGGTGGACAGAGTTTTTTTGGATCTCAAAACGGCACTACTTGAGCCGGATTACGAGAGAGCCACAGGCAGGCCCGGCATAGCGGCCCATGTGGCAGAGAGCCTGGAGATCTGCTTCAATTCAGGGGCGGCGTTTGAAGTGCGTTGCACGATCTTTCCTGGAAGTCCCACTGCCAGCCAGCTGGCAAATATTGCCGAAACGGTCTGCCGGATGAAGACGCAATATCCGGATAACCGAATGGATTATCTTCTGCTTCAGCAGGGAACGCCGCGTGAGGGTGAGGCCGGATTTGAGCCGGTTTCAGTGCAGGATATGGATAAGATGGCCAAGGCCTGCGAGGCTGGCTGCAATTGCAGGCTACAGGTTCGCATTCGAGCCACGCCCAGGATCGCCTGGAAAAACTAAATAATTGAATCTGCCATAGAGTAGAAATTGATGAGTATTATGAAGATCATCGGTTTTGTGGGCCTTCCGGGCTCGGGAAAGGGGGAAGCATCGAAGATTGCCAGGCAGATGGGCCTCATGGTTTTGGTTATGGGAGATGTGATTCGCCAGGAAGCAGCCAGGCAGGGCCTAAAGCCCACCGATCAGAATTTAGGATGCATCGGAAACGCCCTGCGAGCGTCGGAAGGGCCGGATGCTGTGGCCAAAAGAATTTTTGAGATGGCCCTTGCCACTGGAAAAGATCTAGTCGTGGTAGATGGCCTGCGCTCTCGCGAAGAGGCGGACTTCTTTGCCGCTCATGCCGATGAGTTTTACCTGGTTGAGGTCTGTGCGCCGGCAGAGGCGCGACTGAAATGGCTGGCAGCCAGAGGCCGGCCAGACGATCCGGGCAGAAGCCCTGAAGATGCGGATCTCAAAGACACCAATGCAGATCTCAAGATCGTTTCCTCCTGCAGAGAGCCGAACCTCCAGGCAGCGGCAGCGCTCGAGCAGAGAGAATGCCGGGAGCTGGGATGGGGGATGTGCGACGCCATGAAGATCGCAGACATGAAGCTCAGAAATGACGGCAGCCTTGAAGAATTGCGTGAAGATGTCAGGAGATTGCTGGATCTATTGCAAACTGCAATGAAAACGATCTGATGTGCGCAAAGTATAATAGCGAATTGCACATAAAATAGCATAGAACGCAGCCAACCCAGAGGTGGGAATGATGAAGATCAGTGCAAGAAATATTCTCAAAGGAAAGGTCCAGCGCATAGTAAACGGCCCCGTGAACTCGGAAGTTACCGTCCGGATGCCCAGTGGCGAGGAAGTTGTCTCAATTATCACCAGGGCTTCAGCACAGGACCTGGGTCTTTTGGAAGGAAAAGAGGTCTACGCAGTAATAAAGGCCAGCCATGTGATGATTGCCGTCGATTGACGACCAATCACCATTTTAGCCTAAGCAGCCCAAGCCTAATAGGCATCCCAGCTGGTCTGCAGCAGTAGCAGCTTTCGAAAAAAATCTTAAAGCCAATCTAAAAGTCGACCCAAAAAAAGTATTTACGAATGCAATTCCTGAAAGTTTTGCACTCGCTTTTTTGCCATCCGCTTCTACTTTCCAATGGAAGAGGTCCATTTGTATGAATAGTAGGTATGGCCGGTAGGAGGATATTCGTAGGTTATATCGCTATCCCAGTAAGGGTATGGATATGGCACGGGATTGCGTTCCGGCCTTGGATTAACCCAGTAGCCACCCGGTCCTGAGACATAGATGTAGGCGTAGTTGCTCCATCCGCCGCAATAGTACTGGAGAATGTGCCAGCCGGGAGTGTCGGCGAAGAACCACCTCTTATACCAGCCCGGGTAATTGACATATCCGGCGTACTGAGTATCCATCCATCCCTCCGGATACCATTCATAGAACCATATGTTGCCTCTTCCCGAGATCTGCATCCATAAGGGCAGATTGGCATAGAGGTTGCAGGTCGCGATGGTTCGCGGTGCGTAGGAGATATAAAGGTTGTTTGGCGCAAAGCCTCCTGTGGGAACGATCATCTGGTTATAGACCGCACTTGTGGTTACGGCCTTTGAAACCGGTGCGGAGGCATAGGCAGCATCTTGGCTTGCGCTCATCAGGGTCTGAGTGCTTTCCTGCGCGCTAGGGGCTTGCTGCGATGTGATCGTATCAGTCGGCACTTGCAGGCCCAGCGAATCTGCGCTGCTGGGCGTCATGGGCGTGGGCGCGCCGTTTGCCGCAGTATTGGAATACGAATTTGGCTGTGCGGCTACACTGGCACACAGCATAATTATCAATGCTACAATTAATGCAGTCCATTTCATATGAGGACACCTCGATAATTTATTGGCCTTTTGCATGTAAATATATTGCCGTACATTTCCATGCCGGTGAAGAAAAACAAGCAGATAACAATTCCGAACAAGTTGAAAAACACTTTCGCCCCGCATCCATTATGCTTTTATTTGAATCTGCCGCCCATAAGATTGTGATCAAAGGCAAAGAAGCCTACCTGAAAAAATTGACTGCCAGCATGTATATTCCCTCTCAGGAGGTGGGTACAAATCTTGACGGCAGCATTCCTCCGTCAGTTTTCGTAGGCAGCTGGAACTATCCTCTGGTTTATGCCGGACCGATGATTGCGCCTCAGCATGGAGACACTACAATCATGGACAGGCCGGAATCATGGATACCTGAGAAAAAGACCCAGGAGGAGATCATAAGATACCGGCTGAACCTCATCAGAGGCAAGAAGCCTGTGCGAGTCACAAAGCTGCAAGATCGCTACATAGACAAGCTGCAAGACATTTCTCTGTCCGGCAGCTCCGTCGAGAGCGAAGCGCAGTTCTCCCACTCCCCTAAAGGAATGTCGTTCAGTGACGATCACGCCCCATTTGGCCCCAGTGCCCCTTTGGAGAAACTGCAGATCAGCAGCATCAGATGGGATACGAATCTGGAGAAGGTCTATTATGATACAGACCTCCTGGCGGCGGATGCAGTATGTGACCTGCATCAGAAGGGTCAGAATTTTTCGAGCATAGAGAAAGCATTTTCCATGGGCACCATGGGCATCGGAAAGAGAAGGAGGCTGGTGCCAACTCGCTGGTCTATCACCGCATGTGATACAATCCTCGCCAACCGGCTCCTGCAAAAGGTCAGGAATTATGACCCTATAGATTGCTGTCAGGTGAGGGAGTTTGCGAGCCTGAACAATTATTATGCTGTCCTTCTCCTGCCAACCGCCTGGCAATATGAATGGATGGAGGCATTCCTGCGCATCCTGGGAGCAGAAGAGCTATTATTCTCTGACTGCGAGAGGAATGCCGGCAAGAGAGGATATTCTCGGGTGGGAGGATGCTACTATTCCTGCAAAATGGCGGTTTTGGAGGCTCTTGCGCGAGAACAGAAACAGGCTGGAGCGATAGTCCTTCGGGAAGCCTATTCAGGATATGTGCCATTGGGGGTATTCAATGTGAGGGAAAATGTGAGAAATGCTATGCAAGAGACGGCTTTGCCATTCGAAGACATGAAGAGCGCCCTATGGTACATTTGCGACAAATTAAGGATGCCTATCAAAAAGTTCATCCAGCAGAGCGATCTATTAAAGGAGCTGCTCAAATCCCGCCAGACTACTCTGAGCGTCTTCTCCTGACTTAGACAAAAATAAGTTTATGATGAGGGAAAATTAGATATAAAACAAGCTCATCAATTTGCTGGGAGTGAAATGTGTGGATAGACAAATAAGGAAAGATAAGCTTTGCTTGTCTTTTGTTATATTTATATTCAGTATATTATTATCGTCCGGACCGGCTTTTTCCCAGTGCGGAGATTGTGATGATGATAATCCCTGCACTATGGACCTGTGCGAGTCAATGACCTGTCAGCATATTCCGCAGGAATGCAGCAACGACAATTCCGCAGCAATCGGATCGTTTGGCAATAGCGCTAACAGCAGCGCTCCGAAGAGCCCAGTGATCCCAAGCTACAAGCCGCAGGGCTCTTACGCATCAAATGAAACACCTGACATACCTATAAACTGCGACGACAATAACCCATGCACCAGAGATTCTTATGGTGCCAGCGGCTGCGTTCATGATTTGGTGAATTGCGATGATGGCAGTCCCTGCACGGCTGATTCCTGCGGGGCTAACGGCTGCGTCCATGATCCGGTGAATTGCGACGACGGAAATTCCAGTACAGCAGACAGCTGCGACTCATACGGTTGCATCAATACGCCTTTGCCAGCAGATTTGACAGCAGAGAGCATGAGGGCCCAACCGACGCAATCTTCCGTGCCCGCTGAATCAGTAATTGAGAATGAAACCATAGAAGAGAACACGACTCTCAATGAACCTCAAAACGCCACCAAAGGATCTGGGTCTCTGCAGATTTGTGATGATGGCAGTCCCTGTACAGCTGATTCCTATGATGGCACAAACTGCGTGCATACCCCAAGGAATTGCGACGACGGAAATGACAGCACCGAGGATTCCTGTGCGGATGGCATCTGCATTAACAAGCCTCTGGAAAGCACAGACAGGACAGTTGCTATCGGCGAAAATAATAGCACTAACCTATCTGCATCCCAGTCGGCTCTGGCCGGGCATCATCCACCAAGCTGCGATGATGGTGATCCCTGCACCGTGGATAGTTTCAATGGCAAAGAATGCGAGCATAAGCCGAAGATTTGCGATGACGGCGATCCTAACACAAACGATTACTGCTATCAAGGAGTCTGCTACAATACCACAACAAACTGCGATGATGGCGATCCCTGCACCATCGATTCCTTCAATGGCACCGCCTGCGTGCATAACCCAAGGAATTGTGATGATCACAATGCCTGTACTGACGATACCTGCAAAGACGGCAACTGCATCCATACGCCCAAAAAGTGCGATGATGGAAATCCGTGTACCTCAGACAGATGCAATCCCAAGACCGGAAGCTGTATCAGCACCTGGAAATGCGACGACGGCAATCCCTGCACAGAAGATTACTGCGATTCGGTTCGGGGATGCCTGCATAGGCCTGTTGTCTGCGGCCCGGGCAGGGCTTGCATCGACGGCATCTGTCAGTACCTGTATTATCCCTATGCTGCGCCTTATTACCCCTACTATCAGCCCTACGTAGCGCCCGTCACCAGTTCTGCGCCCGCTGCTGTAGCCCCTGCCGCTCAATCTTATACTATTCCAGCCGGTACGACTATTACTCTGCCCTGGTCCAAAACGGTTACGGCACTCGATACTCTGAAGGTGGAGAACGCAGTGGCCTATCCAGGAGCGTCTCCCTTGAGATATGTGAGGCAGCTTGGAATGGAAGGCCAGGCCGTTTCCGCAGGCCAAAGCGCGCAATACATATCAGAACGCTCGGATATGATAGGCCTCTCCTGGAAGGATGGCGGCTTCAAATTGGCTCTTATCCAGCCGAACGGAGTTGCTCTACCCGTTCAGGGCGACAACGGGAATGTGATACACCTCATCGGCCCTAACTATGATTACTATTTCCTGAGAAACGCTGCCCCTGGGAGCTGGACAATAGTGATCCAGCCCATAAATCCGGGAGCATCGGGCACTGGATTCTCGCTCATAAACGGGCTGGTTAAGGGAGCCACCGTCATAAGCCAGACATAGAATTGGAAAATTGGGAGGAATTCCTGCCTCCCCTAGGTGCGACCCGAAGAGGTAGGCCGCACTCTTTTTTGATGATGCCTGAGTATGCCTGATTTGAAAAGCCCTCGATGATCTATCTCCCGAAGGTTGCCACAACTTCTCCTTTCCCTACCACATGGCCTTGCATTGCCTTTTTGAGATCCTTGGCAGATGCGCCCGCTGGCAGGTCCAGCATCCTGTCCAATCCGAAGACGCGGAAGAAATATCTGTGCGGCTTTCCCGGAGGAGGACAAGGGCCAGAATATCCTATCTCGCCAAAGTCGTTTGTGCCCTGCATAGCAGCAAAGGGCTCATCGATATTGGCAGTCTTCTCTATGGCCCTGGGAATGGTTTCAGTTGGCGGGATGTTCCAGATGAGCCAGTGGGTGAAGACGGCGGATGGCGCGTCCGGGTCGTCTACAATCACTGCCAGGGATGTGGCATTGATCCCCTTGATCTCTATCTCCGGCGATACATCTGCTCCCTGACAGGTGGATTCATCGGGAACCCTGTCAAAGCCCAATTTCACGACAATGCTTTTCATATCGGTCTCCTCCGCCTGGATGGCTGCGGAGAATAGGTAGGCAAGGATAATTGCTGCCGCCAGGACGGATGATAATGATATTATTCTATTTATGGCAATCATATTATTATATCCATCAAATGATTTCCAGAGACTTCCTGATCTCAATGCATTCTCTTTTCTTATTATCTCGGATCAGATGGATATATTTTATCCCCTGAACCCTGAGACTATTTCTGCCCCTCGCAGAAAATATTTTAAACGCTCGGGTCTAGGTGAATATCGTGACAGTCTTTAGAGCTTATGATGTTCGAGGTGTCTACGGCACCGATTTGACTGAGGATTTGGCCAGGCGAGTGGGAGCATCCTTCGGATCTTTTGCGGAAGGGGGCAGCGTTTCTCTGGGCAGGGATACGCGAATTAGCGGCCCATCCCTGGAGAAGGTGTTTCTTGAGGGCGTCTTAACTACAGGCTGCCAGGTGAAAAGCTACGGCATAATTCCCATTGCCGTTTTAAGCTTCATTACCAGCAAGATGAGGCTGAAGGCCGCGGCTTACATCTCTGCTTCCCACAATCCCCCCGAATATAACGGCGTGCGGTTCAGAACCGGCGATGGGTACGGACTGCTCTACCAGGAATCGTCAATTATGAAATTTTATCGCGAAGGTGATTTTCTCTCGGGGGAGGGAAGAGTCGAGGAGAAGTCTGCTGAGGATGCTATCGAAGAGTACGGGCGCTATGTGTCAGACAAGATGAACTTAGAGCGCCCGATGAGTGTGGTATTGGATACGGGCAACGGCTCAGCCTGCAATATGGACTGCATTTACAGAAACCTGGGGATGGAATGCTCTGTGATTAACGGCACCATGGATGGTCGCTTCCCCGGTCGGGGCCCGGCACCCAATGAAGAGACTCTGCAATCTGCCTGCCAGAAGGTGCGAAAGACCCAGGCAGATTTGGGGGTTGGATTTGACCCTGATGCCGATCGGGGCATCATCATCGATGACCTGGGCCGGGTCCTGCCGCCAGAGAAGGTGGCAATAATCATAGCCAGGAGACGGTACAAGCGCGGCGATCTGGTCATCTCCGGGTTCGACTGCTCCATGATGCTGGAGCGGGAACTGCAAAAGGACGGCATCCGGGTAATGCGAGAGAGGGTAGGCGATGTCTTCGTAGCCAACCGGGTGAAGAATGAGAATGCAGTATTGGGCGTGGAGCGCAGCGGCCACTTTTTCCTGCCCGAATTCCAGTACTCGGATGATCCTTTCGCCATGAGCCTGGCAATTGCAGAGATCATCTCGAAAGGTGAGAAGCTCTCCGCTCTCGCGGACGAGATACCAGACTATCCCTACAAGCAGATCAGCATCCGCCTTAACGAGGACCCGGCAGGAGTAATGCTGCGACTGAAGGACGACCTCGCAAAAATGGAGCCGAACACCCTGGATGGACTGAAGATCACCACCGATAGCTACAGCGTTCTCATTCGGCCGAGCAATACTGAGCCCATCCTGAGGCTTTACATCGAGACCGCAGCAGGCGATATGGCGCAATTGCAGGATCGCTATGAGAAGATCATCCATCAAGCCATGAAGGATTAAATTAAATTTTTTTTGCAGAGCAATCTATTTAATCCGATGCAATCTATTTGTTGATAACCATTACAGAGAGCTGATCTTGCCTTGAGCTACAAAGACGTCTGCGTTCTAATCCCCACCCTCAATGAAGAGGAATCCATCGGACCCGTCATCCTGGAATTCAAAGAGCTGGGCTTCGAAAACATCCTGGTGGCGGACGGCCACAGCAGCGACGGCACCGTGGCCAGGGCAAAATCCGCAGGAGCGCGAATCTTTATCCAATCCGGTTCAGGAAAGGGACAGGCCCTCAAAGAAGTATTCGAGGAGATAAAAGAAGATTACATCCTTCTCATCGATGGCGACGGCACCTATCTGCCAGGCGAAGCATCTCTTCTCCTCGAGCCGGTACTGCGGGGAAAAGCAGATCACGTTGTCGGCAACAGGCTGATCAACATAAAGCCGGGGGCCCTGAAGGGCCTGAACATGTTCGGCAACAAGATTATCAATCTCTTCTTCTCTACCATCTATGGAATAAAACTCGGCGATATCCTATCAGGGTACCGGGCATTTACCAGGGAAGGCATTCGCCACCTCGACCTGACCACGCCTGGCTTTGAGATCGAATCGGAGATTACTATCGAGAGCGTGAAGAAGGGCCTGCGAATCATCGAGCTGCCCATAACCTACATGCCCAGGCCGGCAGGAACCAAGACCAAGCTGCATCCCTTCCGCGACGGCCTGAAGATAATCCTCACCATCTTCCGCATGGCCAAGACGGAAAACCCAATGTTCTACTATGGCCTGTTCGGATCATTCTTTGGCCTGTTCGGCTTTCTCATCGGCCTGTTCGTGGCCAGGGATTGGCTTTACTGGCGCATCGAGCACATTCCCCTTACCATTCTTACTGCCATTCTGATCATCGTGGGCTTTCAGCTATTTCTGATCGGCGTGCAAGGAGACATGATGGCATCCATGCACAGGGAGATGATCCGGGAGATGAACAGGAAGAAATAGAAGGAAAAAAGATGATCTCGATCACATGGTCTCTGGCTATCGGGATGCTCCGGGAAATATCTCAAATCCCCTGGGGAACTTGAAGGCTCTCTCACCCAGCAGCTTATCAGCCGCAGCGAGGGCGACCTTATCGTCTCCTGCCGCTTTGACCCGATTCAGCACGTTATCCGAAGATTCCTCTTCTTCCACCTGCTCCTTAACATACCATTGCAGAAACTGCGTCGTCTTCTCATCCGACTCTTCTTCTGCCACTTTCACCAGCGCTTTTATGAGTGCGGTCACCGCTCTCTCATGATCCCAGACATGCTGGAAAGCCTGCCTGGGCGAGTCCCAGGAGAACTTAGGAGCCTCGACAGCCAGCATCTTTGCTCTGCCGCCTTTTCCTGCCACATAATCGAGCATCTTCGTGGTATGGACCAGCTCTTCTCCCGCTTGCAGCCTCATCCAGTGGGCAAAACCGAGCATATTTATTGACTCAAAATAATACGACATTGATAGGTAGAGATAGGCTGAGTACAATTCTCTATTTGCCTGGTTATTCAGGGCATCATTCATCTTTTCGCTGAGCATTGGCTTGCACCTGTAAAGCATATTCAGTTTGCCTTTTCAAATTGCTCTTTTCCCACGCCGCATTCCGGGCAGGTCCAATCATCAGGAAGATCATCAAATGGCGTTCCAGCAGCTATGCCGGAGGTGGAGTCACCCTTCTCCGGATCATATATATATCCGCAAATCTTGCAAACATACTTGTCCATTCTCTTCACCTTCTAGATCAAATTATCAAACAGATCCTTTATCTTGCTGTCTCTTTCTGCCGGGCCTGGCCTATATTGCTCAAATGACTGATCGAAACGCTCCTTGTCAGCCTGATAAAACTTCCCCAAGGGAATCGGCACGTCTGAGCGGTCATAGTTCCAGGATCGAATAATCTTCTGCGCCTCATCGAAGCTGGAGGCATCATTTCCCTCTACGGTGTAGGTCCATTTGTTGTAGCTCTCGTATTGATTATTATAAGACACGCAGACCTGCAAAACATCCACAAAGGAGAAGCCCTTGTGCAGGATGGCATCTCTGAAGAGCTTTTGCAGCTGCTCAATTCCATGGGTGTACCCCCGGGCAATGTAAGTGGCTCCGCTCGCCAGCATCAGGTCCAGGGGATTAATCGGGTGCTCGACTGCTCCCTCTGGGGTGGATTTGCCACGAAAGCCCTGTGGAGAAGTTGGGGTAAACTGACCTGTGGTCAGGCCGTAGACGCGGTTGTCATGCAATATCATTGTGATGTCGATATTTCGTTTGGCTGCGAAGATGAGATGATCAAGCCCCTCTGCAAGGCTATCGCCGTCACCTGAAAAGCAGATCACCGAGAGATCCGGGTTGGCAATCTTTATGGCCGAGGCCACTGGAATTGTTCGACCG
Source organism: Methanothrix sp. (assembly GCA_035403205.1). Lineage (GTDB taxonomy): Archaea > Halobacteriota > Methanosarcinia > Methanotrichales > Methanotrichaceae > Methanothrix. Next base: position 21,058 of record DAONES010000008.1, read on the forward strand.
TGAATGGAATAAAAGCTGTTTGCATTCATGTAGTCGACGATCTTGGCATGGCAGCCTATTCCTGAGACGAGCACCACGTTCCCCATGGGAAAGCCTTTCCCTGCCAGATCTGCCAGCACTGCTCTCATAGCGCTCATGATTGAGAAATTGCCGCAGCCCGGGCACCAGGTTACCTGGGCTTTCGTTGCCAGGTCTTTTGGATTCATGCTTCTATCCTCCCCAGCTCTCCAAGAAGGTCTTCCACTGAAAACGGCCTACCGTCGTACTTGAGGATCTGGTCTTCGATCTTTATCTTTATGCCGCAAGAGCCGGCCAACCTCGCCAATTGGCCGGTACTGTTGCACTCGACGGCAATGACTCTCTCCACTCCTTGCAAGGCATCTTTCAGCTTCTTTTCCGGAAAAGGAGAGAGAACCAGCATGAAAATCACTCGCAGCCCAAATTTCCGGGCCGCCTCCAGGCAGACTCCTTTGTTCGAGCCCCAGCAGAGCAGGGCTGTCCTGCTCTTCAGATCGCCCAAGACCTTTACCGTTTCGTATCCTTCCAGATATTCGGACATGGTCCGGCCTTTTCTCTGGCGCTTTAGAGCGGACTTTTTGGTGATCAATGGATCTTCAGTGGTTATGCCCAATTCGTCGTGAACGTAGCTGTCCGTTTTTATCACCTGGCCGGGCAGAGGCGGGAAGGCAAGAGGCGAGACTCCGGTCTCTGTGTAGCGGTAACGCCTATACTCACCCTGTCCATCCCAGAGCAGTGGAGCCTTCAGAGTGTCATTCTTCAGCTCGCCACAGAGCCGGTCCGCGATGTCAAAATCAAAGCTGTACTGGCTTTCGCTGAGCGTCTTATCGGTCAGGATGAATGCCGGCAGCTGAAACTGCCAGGCCAGATTCATGGCCATGACCGACCAGCAATACGCCTCCTCTGCGTCGCCGGGAGCGACTATGAACCTGGGAAATTCACCCTGGCCGGCATTGAGGACGAAATGCAGGTCGCCCTGAGCAGTGTAGGTAGGAAGGCCAGTGGAAGGCCCGGCCCTTTGAGCATTGACCACCACCACCGGCATCTCCGCCATTCCAGCCAGGCTCAGCCCCTCGGTCATGAGGCACAACCCGCCGCCAGAGGTTGCTACGGCCGCTTTGACTCCCGCATAGGCAAATCCCTGAGCCATGAGAATGACGGCGATCTCGCTCTCCGGATGGATCACCTTGAGGCCGAAATCCTGGGCGTGCCTGGCCATGAAATCGAGTATGCTGGATGAGGGTGTCATGGGGTAGGCTACATAAGCCCCGAGGCCCGCTTTGATGAGCCCAAGAGCAATAGCCTGGTTGCCAGTAATTATCGGATGAGGCTTTTCATGAGGCTTTCTCTCTTTCTCTTCTCCGTCTTTGCCGGTTCTGCTGCGGTCTGCCGCCACGCTGCCCAGATGGCAGAACTCCGTTGCTTGGTCGTAGCCTTTTCTGGCCACCTGGAGATTGAGGTCCAGCATTTTGGGCAGATGTTTTCTCAGGACATCTTCCAGGACCTGCCAGTCGATTCCCACCACTTTGCAGTAGCCACCCAGTATGCAGGTATTCTTCATGACCGCCGGGGCCTTTGCTTCCAACAGGGTCGAAGTGATGGCAAGTCCGCAGCCCCGATGCTTTCTGTCATCGATTTTTACCCTGTCGGCATCGTAAATCACAAATGAGCTGTTTTTGAGGCGGTTGGAGTGCTTCTCGAGGGTCTCCTGGTTTAGGGCAATCAGGACATCGATCCCGTCGGTGTGCGAAGCGATCTTCTCTCTGCTTGCCCTGACCAGAGAGAAATTGTGCCCACCTCTGATGAGAGAGGGATAGTCGTAATACATGTAGATGTGATAGCCCAGCCGACTAAAGAGACGGGCAGCAGTAAGGCCCGCTTCATTTATGCCGTCACCGGCGATCCCGCCGATAAGCGTAGAGAAATCATCCATCTTTATCACCGGAGTTGACCCATCCATTCGGATTGGGACCATAATTTTAGCCTTGATCCTCTGTCTTCTTGATCTTATTTAAGAAAAGAGTCATGATCAGATATATAATTGATCTCTGCAGGGCGAAAGTAAACGTGATTTAATTTCTCGTCTGAGACCTCGTCAGCCAGCAGCCAGAGAATCCCGCCATTGCCAATTCCAGGAGCCTTAAAAAATTTGGCCCCTTTGCAAAAAATTATCTAGATGAATTCACAGAAACCTGGCCCGTATGACTGCAAAACCTGATTCTTTGAGGCTCGCGGGAGCGGTAATCTTCTTTGCGGCTATTCAATGGTTCATGATAGTGCTGGCCGCCGAGACTCTCTTTCCTAGCTACAGCATAATGAGTAATGACCTGAGCGATCTGGCATCAACCGTGCCGCCTAACATATCGCTCATCCAGCCTTCTGCCATGCTATTCAACCTGACCACCTTCCTCTTCGGCCTGCTGATCATAGTAAGCAGCATCCTGATCCGCCGCGTCTGCAAAAAGCGCCTTTTCGTGGCCCTTCTGGCCATATCAGGGCTGGCAGCAATGGCTGTAGGCATCTTTCCCGGCGATACTGGGGTCATACATGGGCTGGTCGCTCTCGCCTGGTTTGTGACTGCGCCTCTATCCGCCATTGTCGCTTATGGATTTCTTAAAAAGCCGTTTGCATACTTTTCCGTTGCCGTCGGCGCATTTGCCCTTATCGTTCTCATCTTTACATTTTCAATGGGCAGGGCTTCTCCGTTTCTATTCTTTGGCAGAGGCGGAGAGGAGAGAATGATCGTCTATCCGGTGATCTTCTGGACGGCGGCTTTTGCAGGCTACTTGATGAACGCCTCATCAAATGAATCCTGAAAACAATGCAAGAAATTACTTATAGAATTGGCCCCAAGAAAATTCATCTGCTGGGCAAAGAGGACATTATCAAGATGTAAGTTCAAGAATTGCTAGTAATCGTAGAGATTTGCAAAGAGTTGTCAAGACCAGGGGTTAGGATGACGGACGGAAATTTGAATCATGATGCAGAGCTGGATTGCGTGGGCCTCTTTTGTCCCATGCCCATCGCGAGGACCAAGGAGGAGATCGAAAATATAGAGATCGGCCAGGTTCTCAAGGTGGAAGCGGACGATCCTGCTGCCGAGGAGGACATTTCCAGATGGGCCAAGAGAGCCGGCCATGAGGTCGTGCGGATAATTAAGTCCGGAAATGTCATCACTTTTTGGATAAGGAGAAAGAAATGAGATTGGTGATAAAATCATGAAGGTGATAAAATCATGAGCAAGATTCTTTATATTCAGACCAGCGGCCTGGATACTCCTGAGAGATTATATGCGCCATTTATTCTGGGCATGACCGCCCGGGCAATGGATGTAGAGGCATCCATATTCTTCATGATCAAAGGGATAACCGCAATGAAGAAGGGCGAAGCTGAGAAGATAAAGATCGGAAGCTTTCCGAGCCTCAAAGAGGTTATCGATCAGGCAACTGCCTCCGGGGTCAAGATGTACATCTGCGAGCAGAGCACCCAGCTTCTGGGAATCAACAGGGGCGACTTTCTGCCCGAGGCAAAAATTTCCGGTGCAGCAACTTTAATTGACCTGGCTCTGGATGCTGATTCGACCATCAGCCTTTGAGAAAGAGAATGATCATGTCAGGAGTCTATCTCGACCATCAGTCCGCCTCTCCCGTTGACAGCCGGGTGGCAGAATTTGCCGGTCCCTTTCTCAGCACCGGCCTTGGCAATCCCTCTTCCCTGCACTCTCGGGGCCTTGCTGCAAAGGCCGCTTTGGAGGAAGCGAGGGCAAAGGTAGCTGATCTGATAAACGCAGAGATCCCGGAGAGCATTATCTTCACGGCTGGGGCTACGGAGGCCAATAACCTAGCCGTCCGGGGAGCCGCCCTGCGCAATCCCGCCCTGGGCAAGAAGCTGCTGGCAAGCCAAATCGAGCACATCTCTGTGCTCAATCCCCACAAGGACCTCAAGAAGGCCGGCTTCGAGCTGGATCTGGTTTCCGTGGACAGCACCGGCATCATCGATTTGGCTGCCCTGGAGAGGCTGCTTGGCAAGGAGACCGTCCTCACCTCGGTGATGTATGCCAACGGAGAGATCGGGACCATAGAGCCCATAAAAGAAGTGAGCGCTCTGGTGCATGAAAAGGGCAATTTGCTGCATGTGGATGCTGCCGCAGCAGCGGGAAAGGTCCGGATAGATGTGCAGAAGGACAACATCGATCTGCTCACCATCTCCTCCAATGACCTCTGCGGCCCGCAGGGAGCAGGAGCGCTGTATGTCAAGCCGGGCGTTCGCATTCAGCCGGTGATCTTTGGCGGCGGCCAGGAGAAGGGCCTGCGTCCCGGCACAGAGAATCTCTATGCCCTGGCCGGATTTGGCGAAGCTGCCCGGCTGGCGAGGCTGGAGGGCGCGGGGGAGAGCGAGCGGGTGAAGGCCATCCGGGATGCTTTGATCCGGGAGATTCTCAAGATCGATGAGGCGTACCTGACCGGCCATCCCGCAAAGCGGCTTGCCAATCACGCCAGCTTCCGGTTCAGCCGGATTGAAGGAGAGAGCATTCTCCTCACCATGGATGCCATGTTCGACATTCAGGTATCCACCGGCTCGGCCTGCTCCTCACGAACTCTGGAGCCCTCTCACGTCCTCCTGGCCATAGGGCTGAAACATGAGCAGGCGCACGGTTCCATGATCATGACGCTGGGCAGGAGCAACAATCCCGATCAGATACCGGCAATCGCCGGCGCAACGAAAAAGACGGTAGAAAGGCTGAGAGCCCTCTCTCCGCTGTAAACAGGTGATACAAGAAATGGCACAGATTGGCTACTCCAAGGAAGTTATGGACCACTTCATGAACCCCAGGAATGTGGGGGTGATCGAGAACCCGGACGGCTACGGAAAGGTGGGAAACCCCGTCTGTGGCGATCTCATGGAGATATTCATCACCGTGAAGGAAGACAAAATTGGGGATATAAAGTTCAGAACCTTCGGCTGCGGCTCGGCAATAGCCGTCTCCAGCATGGTAACCGAGATGGCAAAAGGCAAGAGCCTGGATGAGGCCCTGAAGATCACTCGCAAGGATGTGGCTGACAAGCTTGGCGGCCTGCCTCCACAGAAGATGCACTGCTCCAACCTCGGGGCGGATGCGCTGCATGCTGCCATCAAGAACTACTGGGTGAAGATCGGCAAGATCAAGCCGGAAGAGGCCGGGCCGGAGGAGAGCGAAGAGGGGGAGAGCTGCGGTACGTGATGTGATCAAGCCGGTATTTTTTTGGATAAGCGGTTCATTTGATGCAATAGAAATCAAAGAGAGAATAAGAAAATGATTGTAGATGCCCTAAAAAATCCCAAACAAAATGACAGAGATAAAAATGACCATCAATCGCAGGAAGCTTTTGCATCGGCAGCGATTTCCAACTCTCTAAAATCGACGAAGGTATTGAGGCTATCCATCTTTGTCTCTTCCAGACACATCTCAATAACCTCCGCTATATTCCTCATAGCATCGTCTATGCTCTTACCTCAGGAGTGACAGCCTTTGAAAAGAGGACAACTCACTATGTATAGACCATCTTCATCAATTTCGATAAGAATGGGCAAATGTAGTTTTTCCATTGGTTTACCTACCATCATTTTATTTGATCTAAGGACTTAAATGCATTTCGCTATCGTTGAATCTGAAGATAGCAGAAGAGGCTGCAAACCACCCATAATCCTGCCGCAAGCAGGCCTGGATGTTAGCGTTCCCAGAATCACACCCAGGATGATGATGAGCGCAAATCCGGTTAGCGAGCCAGAGCCCATGGCCAGCAATGGCAGCATGGCCACAACGGTTGTTGCCGCCACTACCCCGCGCCCGTGCCCGCATGCGAGCGCGGCAGCTCGGGCGGGAGCCCACAGGCGCGGGAGAGGCCCCCAAAGGCAGCAAATGTGTGCAGGCCTTTCATCTGTTGCGCCACAGGCATTGCCTTTAATAAGAATGCCGATCCAAAGATGATGGAATTATATGCAGACCTTCACAGCCGTCATCCACCGGGAAGAAGAAATGTTTATCGCCGAATGTCCTGAAGTTGGAACTGCCAGCCAGGGGACAACTATTGAGGAAGCAATCGCTAACATTAAAGAGGCTACGCAGCTTTATCTTGAAGAATTCCCAATTAATTCGAAACCCATGCGTTCTTTTATTACCACCTTTGAGGTGGCCGAAATTGCCAGGACTTAGGAACGTTTCGGGAGAGGAAACTGTTAAAATACTCTGCAACAAATTCGGATTTCTTGTCTCTGGCCAGTCCGGGAGCCACGTTAGGCTTTCGAAAACCACGCCGCTGGGCAAAATAGGTACTGTAGTGCCAATGCATTCGGAGCTGAAGATTGGGACACTCAAGAGCGTTTTAAGGCTTGCCGGGGTTTCTTCGGAAGAGTTTGCGGAATATCTCTAGCGAAGGTCCTTTGGTTTTCGATTAATATGGATGTGCCACCCAGCCCGTGCCCGCATGCGCGCGCAGCAGCTCGGGCGGGAGCCCACAGGCGCGGGGGAGGATCCCAAAGGCCGCAAAGAAGTAGCAGGCCTTTCATCTATTGCGCCACAGACATTGCTCTTAAAAAGAATGACGATCCAAATATAAAATAAATTTTCGCTTAAGGTTCTCCTGCAGCTGAACGGGTCCCTGCCAGGTCTTGGGCTGGCTGCATGTTCGTTCCAAAGAAGTGACTCGCGAGGGAATTGCGCAGGCTAGAGGCCAAAGAGTTATTTGAACAAACCCATACCTTTTTACATTGGCAGAGTAACCTGGCAAGCCAGAGAATAATGCCATTGATTGATGTTCACCTATCCGTATCAGGCCTGGATTCCGCGACTTTAGAGCAGGCGGGGATAATAGCGAACTTTTTTGCAGGCGTACTTCTGGCTTCAGAGTACTTCCTCATCAATGATAAAATCAATAAAATAAATAACTCTTTGGAGGCTCATTTATCAAATGCCTACGGCAGGCTTTCAAAAGGGGTCAAAACATTGGCAAAATTGAATAGAAGACTGATAGCTGTCGTGCTCCTGCTGGTCATATCCATTTCCATCTATCAGGAAATATTTTATTCAACATCAAGCTTGCGAGAATACATCGTATACTACTTTGATTTCGCAAAGATTATTCTACTGCCTCTGCGCAGAACTCTCCTGACATCTCTGGCAATCCTCGCGGCCATGTTCATCATCCTTTACCTGGCCAGGTCCACGCCCAAGAAGATGATCGGCGCAATTGCCATCCTGCTCTTTACCTTCGGCAATCTGCTGCTCTTTCTCAGCACATTGGTCAGGTGATAGCTAATCCTGCGATAGCTGCGGCAAAGGCCAGGAGCAAAGGATTCATCATATGAAGCGCGAAGTGAATGGTTGCTGAAAGGCCAAAGAAGGTTTCAGCTACCGAGATGATCCGAAATGTCCCTGGTCATTGCACTGGCAGCCAGCCGGGAGGCTGTAATAGGAGCCGATAGGAGAGCCATAACCTTTCTGGGCTCCTGCCCCAGGCTGGAAGAGGAGCTGTACTCCGGGCAGATCAAAGACGATCAGCAGCTTCTGGATAGAGCCGGAGAGCTTGGAGCCGCATTGCAGATCACCAGCAACAAGGAGAAGATCTGGAGGCGGGGGGATCTGCTGGTGGGCGAGGTGACCGAAATCTCTGCTGTGCTGTCCAGGCGGCGGAGAATCTATCTAACGCCCGGAGCCAGCCTGCAGGTGGACATCACCAGCGCCGGGCTCGCAGAACTGGAACTCACGGAGCTTGCAGAGCTTCCAGATAGCGAGGCTGGCAGAGCGGCAGAAAAAGAAGCACCTGACAAAGCTCCTGGAAAAGCATTTAACAAAGCATCAGATAAATTATCAGACAAAGCACCGGACAAAACATGTGGCGAAGCTCGGATCAGAGCCTGGGACGGGGTAGGGTGTACGGTCTTCGGCAATCGATTCACTCAGAAGCTGGCATACGACGAGGTCGGCAGGGCGGGCGGAAGGGTAAATGAGCCGCTCATCAAGAGCATACTGGCCAAAGCTGGAGAGAGCACGGCATCGGTAAGCCGGGAGAGCACGGTTCTGCGAAGCGATATCAAGCAGACAGATCCAAGAGCAGCCCTTCTCAGGGCACTGGAGGAGGACTGCAAAGAGAGCGGCTGGAGGCTATGCGCTCCGCAGTGATACTGGCCGGGGGCAGAGCGCGGCGACTGGGAGCGGAAAAGGCTTTCCTGGAGTTTGATAATAGGCCGCTCATCTGCTGGACGGCGGATAGGCTCTCCCAGATAGTGGATGAGATAATAATAGTAGGGCGGGACCGGGCTCATGCTGAGCGGCTGGCGGAGACGATATCCGATGTTTCGAATCTATCCAGCTTATCTAATTTCTCGATCATGTCTAATCTCTCTTTTTGCTCGAATTCCGCTGCAATGGCTCCGTCCGAACTGAGGGCTGCGCCGGAAATTTCCTTCACCTGGGATCGAGTGGAGGGATTTGGGCCGGTGGCTGGCCTTCTTGCCGGAATGGAGAAAGCCCGCGGAGAAATTGTCTTCGCCACGGGATGCGACCTTCCATTCTTGAACCTGAAAGTCATCGAGAGGCTCTTCGAGCTGGCTGGTGAAGAAAGCTATGATGCAGCGGTGCCGGTGCAGCCCAATGGATATTTCGAGCCGCTTCATTGCGTCTACCGCCGGGAGAAGATGCTCTCTGCCTGCGAGAGGGCTCTGGAGAGATCCGAGCGCGGGATCTTTTCTCCGCTTCAGGAGCTTGTCGTCAGAAGAATTCCCGTGGACCAGCTGCGCCCCATCGATCCTGATCTTCTCAGCTTCTTTAATCTTAATACCAGAGAAGATCTGGAGCAGGCCAGAAAGCTCTGGCCGGGCTGCAAATAGGCACCCTCAACCAGGTAACTGCCCAGACTCTGCAAATATGGATTGTGGATTATGGATGCCCATTTCCGCTGAAATATTTCCGCCATTTCCGCTGGACTATTTCTGCTGAAATATCTCCTCTGCCCTTTTCGGACTTCAGAAGTAGTGCTTTAGAATCTGATAAATGATGTAGACTACCACCACAAAGAGCACTATTCGCATGAGCCACCAGAAGGTGTTCCAGAGGAGCACTGCTGTGAGAACCGCCAGCAGTATCAGAACGAGATTCTTCTCGCGGCTCAGGGCAGGGCGCGGCAGGCTGAAATTACGCCTTTGCATGCCTGAACATCAGCAACGGTAGTATTAATGTTTTCCCTTGCGAGCCAAAACCTCCGAACCAAAAGCATTATACATCCCCATTCCTCTGTGAGGGTGGTGAATTTGCATTGGATAAGCTTGAGCTGGTGATGAGAAATACTGAAGAGATAGTGACGGTGGACGAACTCAAGGGCCTCTTGGAGCAGAGCCGCAGGCCGCGCGCCTATGTCGGATATGAGACGAGTGGAAAGGTGCATCTGGGCCACATGCTCACTGCCAATAAGCTCCTGGACCTGCAGAAGGCAGGCTTTGATGTCGTGGTCCTGCTGGCAGATCTTCATGCCTTCCTCAACGAAAAGGGATCCCTGGAAGAGGTGCGGAAGATCGCAGACTACAACCGAGACTGCTTCATGGCCCTGGGCCTGGACCCGGAGAGGACGCAGTTTGTTTACGGCACCGACTATCAGCTCAAGCCGGACTACATGCTCAAGATCTTGCAGATGGCCAGGAATACAACCCTCAACCGCGCCCGGCGGAGCATGGATGAGGTGAGCAGAAATGCTGAGAACCCCATGGTCTCGCAGATGATCTATCCGCTCATGCAGGCCATTGACATCGCCGACCTGAAGATTGACCTGGCGGTGGGTGGCATCGACCAGAGGAAGATTCACATGCTGGCACGGGAGGAGCTGCCACGCCTGGGCCTGCCCGCGCCGGTGTGCATGCATACTCCGCTTATTCCCGGCCTGAACGGCGAGAAGATGTCCTCTTCCAAGGGAAACAACATTGCAGTGGACGAGCCTGCTGAGGACGTCGAAAAGAAGATCAAGAGCGCCTACTGTCCTGCCAAGGTGGTGGAGAACAATCCGGTCCTGGCTATATGCAAGTATCACGTCTTCCCGCGCATGGAAGCTGGCATGACCATCAAGAGGCCGGCCAAGTTCGGAGGGGATGTCTCTTACCAGAATTACGAGGCGCTGGAGGCGGACTTCGTATCTGGGGCAATGCACCCCATGGACCTCAAGAAGGCGGCTGCGGAATGCATGAACGAGATACTGGCTCCGGTGAGGGAGAAGATGGTCGGGTAAAAACATTTTATATATTTTTGCAAGAATTTTTAAGGTGCTCATATAATATGATACTATATCTTAGTTGCTTTGGATGACCAAGAGGATTAATATGGAATCACAATTGCAGGTCATTCGTCAAGATAAATCGCTTTCGTCCATTGATCTAGAAAATATAATTAAAAATTTTGCCCGAAAAGGATGCAGAAATGAAAAAAGCTTAATAGATTTTAAAGAGACATTTGAAGATTCCCCAAAGCATTGGCTTGATTTATGCAAGGATATCGTGGCGGCAAATAATTCAGGCGGCTCACTATTAATTTATGGTGTAGATAATAATGGTAATATCAAAGGTTGTGATATGAAAACAGAAAAACTATTTGATCCCTCAAGAATTCAAGACAAGCTCAATAAATATATTTCAAATGAACTTCCCGTTGAGTGTACAGTTGTTAATTACCAAGGGTGCAAGATATATGGTTTGAGAATAAAACCAACTGGTCATCTAATAATTTTTGATAAAAACGGTCAATACGATAATAAGGGCAAACCTATAGTTGTTTTTCGAGAAGGAGTTTTATATGTAAGGTCTCATTCTGAAAGTAGACCCGCTAGTCAGTATGAATTAAATAAAATTATTGAAAATATAACAATCCAGCATGTTAAAGACCTTATTGCAAAAATAGAAAAGGTGGCCTACGCACCACAAGGTTCAGCAATTAATATTATCCCACCTGGAAAAACCAAAATAAATCTTTCAGTTAAGCTCGATCCTAATAATCCAGAAGCTATTCCAATTAAACCAATCTTGGACGATGAACCTTTTGTCGATGCAATTCAAGAAGCAACTGCTCAATTGAAGACATGGAAAAGCAATTATGAGCATAGAGTTGAACGGAGTCTACTTTCAAAATGGTATTTTGGCTCGGATAAGTCTGAATGGAATGAAGATCTATCGATTTTTTGCCTCCACAGTGCTCTCTATACAGGAGGATTTACTCACTATTGGGCATCCCGTCTATCCTGTGAAAACTTAGAAAAAATCATTTTAGCAGAGATTAAATTAAAGAAGTATCATCCATTTAAGTCTATTGCATATATTATTCCTTCATTCTTTTGGAATGAAAGAATTAGCATTCTAGACTATATGGATCAAATAACTGAGCACTTAAGTATAAAAAATTTGTACGTGTTTAGCTGGCTAGCTTTGCCGTTAACATTTGGAGGCTATCCAGTC
>DAONES010000009.1:0-31682 GCA_035403205.1 Methanothrix sp.
ACGAACTGCTTGTAGACATCCCAGCTCACATAGCTGCCGATGGTCAGCATGAGCCTGTCCGTTGTAGACATGACTGCTGATAGCACTATTATGGCCACGATGGGGGCAAAGATGGCCGGGAACACGTACTCTGCGGCTACGATGAAGCTGTAGTCGGACGGATTGGAAACGCCGGTCGGGAGAGCGATCATGTTCTCGGCAACCATCGATCTAGCTGCAAAGCCCGTGATCTTGCACAGGTACATGACAACCGCATAGACCACAAAGGCCGCCAGGGGAGACCACTTGAAGTATTTGATGTCCCTTGCTGCCAGGACGTTGTTCACGACGTGCGGAGCAGCCGCGAGGCCGAAGGTGAGCAGGAAGAAGAACGAAACCAGGTATTCCGGCGTCATGAAAGAGTACTTGGCATAAGGCGGATGCACCTGCGGATACCAGAGATGAGTCAGATTCACATCTATGCCCGCCAGGACGATATTGATGTGCTCAAGACCCCCCGCTGCGGCGATCACCACCGGTCCCACGAGCAAAACTCCGGCGAGGATCATTATTCCCTGCACCAGCGAGGCCATGCCTATGGCGTAAAGCCCGCCCAGGATGGTGTAGGCCATGACGATTACCGCGCCTATAACCAGAGACCACTCATAGGGGATCTTGAAGAGCCATGACAGGACCATGCTGATGGAGATATACTGGCCGACAAGATAGATGATCGATATCAGAATGCCGATCACCGCCGATGTGCCGCGAATGCCCCTCGGGCTATAAAAGCGGTGAGCAAGGTAGTCCTGCACAGTCACATATCCGGTCCTGGAGGCGACGGCGTGCAGCTTGGTTCCGAAGAACAGTATGCAGACCGATGCGGAGAGCGGGACGAAGATCTGCTCCCAGATGCTCGGCCAGCCAGAGGCGTAACCGAGACCGGCGACTCCCAGGATGGTCATGCCGCTGCAAATGCTGGCCACCACCAGAAGGGTAAACGTCCAGAATCCCAGGTTTCTTCCTGCCACCAGGAAGTCCTCAGAGTTCTTGATCTTCTTGGAGGCTAAGGCACCGATGGCCACCAGGCCAACGAAATAGAGCACAATTATGATGCTACCAATTAGGTCCAATCTTATCACCACCTCAAAGCCCATATCAAAAGCAGTAGCGAGATGGCTAATGGCACAACTATCACCCCAACAAAGGTATCAGTAGGCAAACCAATGATCAAATAGAATCCCTCCATGTTTGTTACGTGATAGCATGTTGCAGATTAGCATTAAATAAAGCTTTTTGGTCTAAAGTGAGAAACTTTTATAGTGGGCCCGCCTGTGGATGTGTGATGAAGACGCAACTTTCCCCCCAGGGCAGCGATCTGTTGGCTCTCTGCGACAATGCGGCCAGAGCCGTGCATTCTGCCATAGGAGATATGGCGAATAAAGCAGCCGGCGGCGAGATGGTGAAGATGGGCGCAGACGGCACGCCCACCAAGCAGATAGATCGGGCGGCTGAGGATGCAGTTCTCGATACTCTGCGAGGGTCCGGACTGGGCTTCAGGGTTCTGAGCGAGGAGATTGGAGAGGTCCTGATCGGCGAAAAGCCAGACTACTTCCTGCATCTTGATCCCCTGGACGGCACATTCAACGCCATAGCCGGCATTCCATTCTATTCGGTCTCCATTTACCTGAGCCGAGGCGATTTTCATCTCGGGTTCATTTCAGACCTGGCTAGAGGAGAGAGCTATTATGCCGAAGCTGGGCGTGGGGCTTATTCGGATCAGAGCGGCCGGCTGCATGTGTCGGACAATGCAGATCTGTCCAGGTTCAGCATCTCCGCTTACACTCTACGGCCCCACACCGGCAGGATAGCGGCCATCGGAGACACTGTGCGACGCATTCGCACCCTGGGGAGCACTGCTCTTGAGATGGCGTATGTAGCCTCAGGAAAGCTGGATGCCTTCGTAGACCTGCGGGGGAGGATGCGGGTGGTTGATATGGCGGCAGGAAAGCTCATTATCGAGGAGGCGGGGGGAATGGTGACCGACTCTCTCGGTGAAGCCCTGCACCTGGACGGCAACATGTGGCAGAGGCGGGATCTGATCGGCTCAAACGGCCAGAGGCATGCAGACCTGCTCGGGCTCATAGGTGGTGGCAGAAATTAAGATAGGCTTTGTCTCCAGGCTGCAGCCGGCATCAATTCAGCTGGCGCAGATGCTCATCGAGAAGATCGAGAGCCAGAAGGGCGTCACAATATTCGTGGATGAGGACCTGGCCCAGAAGCTGGGCAGACCGGGGACGGAAGTCCCGGAGATGGAGCGGCAGAAGGTGGACTTCATAGTTTCTGTGGGAGGAGACGGGACGATTCTGCGCACCATTCACAAGATGGCGGACCCTGCTCCCATTTTGGGCATAAACATGGGAACTCTTGGGTTTTTGGTGGATGTCGAGCCCAGAGATGCCGTTCAGACTCTACTGCGCCTCCTCGGAGGATTTGATGTAGACGTGCGGAGCCGGCTCAAGCTGCTGCTCAACGGGGTCTGCCAGCCCCGTGCCACCAATGAGATCGCCTTCATGACCGCAAGCCCTGCCAAGATGATCGAGTTTGAGATCATCGTGGACGGCGCTCTCATGGAGGACTTCCGGGCGGACGGGGTGATCATCGCCACCTCAACGGGTTCCACCGCTTATGCCATGTCCGCGGGCGGTCCGATCGTAGACCCGCGGGTGGATGCGATTGTGCTCGTTCCCATGGCTCCATTCAAGCTCTCATCCCGGCCCTGGGTGATTCCCGGAGACAGCGTCATCGAGGTCCGGCTCAAGCTGCCGGAAAAGGAGGCGCTTGTGGTGGTGGACGGCCAGAGCTCGACCACGATATCTTCCCGGGACACGGTGATCATAAGCAAGGCCAAGACCCCGGCCAGGTTTGTGAAGGTGGGACGGGACGGATTTTATGCGAAGGTGAAGAGCAAGCTGACCTAGATTACTTTTTTGCTTTTGCAATTTGTCTCAACTTCATCCGTAGACTCTGGTCGGATTATATCCAGCAGCTCCTCCTGGGGTGAAGAATTCATTAGAATCAATCCACATCTCTTCTCAGCATCATCGTCGCCAGTGCAAAGAAGATCAGGAAGAATAGCCCCAGCGCCAGAAGATCCGGATAGAGAATATCGCCGATCCCTGCGCCCTTGAGCATCACCGCCCGCAGGGCATGGGCGGCGTAGGTCAGAGGAAGCATGTAGGAGAATGGCCGGATGATCTCAGGCACGGACTGCAAAGGCCACCAGATGCCGCAGAGCACAATCTGGGGAGTGATGATGAGGGGGATGAACTGCACCACCTGAAACTCGCTTCGGGCGAAGTTGGAGAAGAAGCAGCCCAGGACCAGAGCGCCTGCACCCAGGATCAGAACCACAAGAAGGGCCGTCAGGCTGCTGCCGTGAAGGGGAACGCCGAAGCCAGAGGTAACCACAAAGAGGGTAGTGGCCGATTGCAGCACGGTGAAGAGGGAGAAGCCCAGGACGTAGCCGGATATCATCTCCACCCGGCTGAGCGGCGAGACCATAAACTTCTCTAGCGTCCCCTGAGACCTCTCCCTGATGAAGGCGATGGCGGCGTTGATGAAGGTGAAGAAGAAGACCACCAGTCCCAGGATGGCCGGGCCGACGGTGTCCATCATCTCCAGGTCGTAGCCGAAGATGTAGCGCGTAACGATTTGGCTCTTCGCGGAGCTTTCTGCGCCCTGCTGAGGGGCGGCAGTCTGCTTAACTGCGCTCTCCGCCACAGCTCCTGCCTGCACCGCTGCGGCGATGGCTCCCGCGATCTGCAGGCTGCTGGCATCCAGCAGCACCCGCACTCCATCGGGCAGGAGCACCACTGCTCCATCCAGCCTGCCTTCGCCGATGAGCTTCTCGGCATCGGATTCCGATCCCAGGTGAAGGATATTAAAGTCCTTGACCGACTCGATGTGATCCCGCAGGGCATCGTGACCGCCCCCGTCGACCAGCCCCAGGGCCACGCCGCTCATGTCTCCGGAGAGGGCATAGCCGAATAGAACCATGAGCACAATGGGTGCGAAGACTATCAGGCCGATGGTGCGCCGGTCTCTCTTGAGCTGGCGGATGACGCGCAGGGCCACCACGCCAGCGCGAGTCGGGCTCGGGCTCATGCTCCCTCCGAAAGAAGCAGAAATGCCTCTTCCAGCCGCGGCTCGGCAAGCCTCATGTCCAGAGGCGAGACGAGAGCCAGGATCTCTTTGATCCGGGCGTGGCTTTCCAGGCGGACAATTACGATTCCCCCTGAAACCTCAGCCTCATAGCCCTCCCGCCGGAGAAGGGCCGCGTCGCTGTCCGGCTGCGCCAGCCAGAGCATAAGACGGGGCAGCAGTCCCGCCAGGCGCAGGATCTCCTCAGGGCTGCCTTCAGCAGCCATCCTGCCAGCGCGCATGTATCCCATCCTCTGGCACTTCTCAGCCTCATCCATGAGATGAGTGGTGATGAGCACCGTCTTTCCCTCCTCTGTCAGCCGGCCGAAGTACTCCCAGAAGGTCTGGCGCAGCCGCGGGTCGACGCCCACCGTTGGCTCGTCGAGCAGGAGCAGCTCCGGCTCGTGGATGAGGGTGCAGGCTAAAGAGAGCCTCTGGTACATGCCTCCGGAGAGCGCCCCGGCCAGGCGGCTGCGGTGCCCGGAAAGGTCAACCATAGCTAAGAGCTCCCCGATCTTCTTCTCCCGCCGCTGCCCGCCTATGCCGTAGAGCCCGGCATAAAACTGCATATTTTCCTCCACCGTCAGATCAGGGTAGAGGGCCTTATGCTGGGTCATGTAGCCGATCTTCGAGTAGATCCCGTCCACCTCTGAGACGGGAGTATCGAGGACGTTCATCTCTCCCCCGTCCAGGTGCAGCAGCCGGACGACGGTCCGGATGAAGGTGGTCTTGCCTGATCCGTTCGACCCCAAGAGGCAGTAGGTTACGCCGGAGGGTATGTCCACAGTCAGGCCGTCCAAAACCCGCTGCCTGCCGAAGCTCTTGACCACTCCACGGGCGGAGATTGCCGGATGCATTCAGATCCTGCCCTTCTTCTTTGCCACGACGAGCAGCGCTCCCGCCAGGGCAATGATGATGATAATCAGAGCGGCCCAGGACCGGCCAGCGCTCGCGGGCTCGACCATTATGTAGGCATTCTCCCAGTCGGAGAGGTCATCTCTCTTGCTATCGGAAAACTCGAAGAGAACCCGGAGCTGGTAGTTTTTGCCAGGCACGGCGTCCTTGGAGACATCCATCCTGTAGACCAGCTCCTCCTCCTGCCCAGGCGGCAGGGACTCGATGGGCGACTCGTCCACGCTGACGTACATGCCGCTCTCAGGCCGCAGCCGGGCCACCAGGTCTTTCGCAGTATCGTGGCCTATGTTCTTTATGCCGATCCTGACCACGTTATCCTCTGATCCCGCAGCAAGGGCCTGGGGGCTGACATAGGTCACCGCAAACTCTGCGCCGCTCCTCCGCTCCACATTCAGGGTTATGGGAATGCTCTGGCTGATGCTATCGTACCAGTAGAAGACATCCGGGCTCTCCGGGTGGTCCTCATCTCCCTTTACCGCCACGTCTCTCTGGTAGGTGAAATTGACCACGGCAAAAAGCCGGTAGCTGCCTGGAGGGGTGTTCTTGTAGACGTCGACCGGAAACTCCAGCCTGGCAGAGGTCTGGCCCTCCCGGATGCTGCCCGGATAGGCCACCGCCCGCTTTATGTCTATGGCGCTGCCGTTCTCGGCGTAGAGGTGGACTGAGACATCCTGGGCCACGGTTCTCTGCTTTTCCAGCTCCTGCTCTTTTTGTGCAGCCAGGATCTCCTCCCTCTTGTTAGCTGCAGGCTCCTCATTGACCTGAAAAGAGGTAATCCTTCCCAGATTGGTCAGCGTCAGGAACAGTGAAGCAGCCTCGCCCTGATAGACTCGATCCTTCTCCAGAGAGAGTGTGATATTGGGCGTTCCGTACACCTTGTAGTAATCGTCCCCGAACTGCTCAGGCGGAACGGGCGCGCCGGCTTCGGTGGCCTGCACCGCTGTAATGAAGGCGACTGAAACGCAGGCGAAGGTCAGTGTCAGGACAAAGATGAAAGCTGCCAGAACGGAAAACCTAAAGGGACTTTCTCCCGGAAATTTCTTTGCCATTGCATTTTTCTCCCTGGTGGATGATAAGCCGTGATGATCCAGGCAATATTCTGGCAACAATCTATATAACATTGTTGTAACTAGGTGAGTTACAGATTAAGTTACGGATGAAGTTACAGATGAAGATGAGTTACAATGCAAGATGAGATCGTTGAAGGCCTGAGAAAGCTGGGGCTTACGGATTACGAGGCCCGAGCGTATGCGACGCTTGTAGGCATGGGCGAAGCCACCGCCAGAGAGGTTCACGAGATGAGCGCCGTTCCAAGGACGAGAATTTACGACATTCTTCGAGAGCTGGAGGGCAAGGGCTTTGTGGAGTTTGTGGACGGCTCTCCAACCTACTACCGGGCCGTTGAGCCTGATCGGGTAATGAAGCGGCTGAAAGATGAGCTGGTAGCGTCCATCGACCGGTCGACCAGCGAGCTGTTGAATCTCAATTTGCAGGTTCACGGCAGCTCTCCGGTATGGTGCGTTCGCAGCGAATGGGGGATCAAGAACCGCATCCGGGATTTCCTCAGCGGGGTTGAAACAGAGCTGATCGTCTTTTGCCGCACCCCTGATCTCCTTATTGAGCACAGAGCTGAGCTAAAAAAGGTGCCGAACTTGAGGATAAAGGTCGACAAGAAGGGAAAGTTCGGAGGCCTGGGCTACGATGTTCAGGAGATGAGGGGCGTGGCGGAGAAGTTCTTCAAGGACTATATCATAGATGGCTCAGTGAGCAGCATAGACGGCCTTATGATTGCCGACGAGCGCTCCTCAATAGTAGTAGGGACGATGGGTGGCGAAAGGCTGGCGGTGATCATCAGGCTGCCAGTTGTTGCCATGCTGCAAAAAGCTGTATGGGAAGGCCTGGTCTAGAAAGGCAAGTAAAAGATCACATCCTCGTCGGGCACACAGGCCACAGCTAGGCCGCGCTCCTTCAAGACCCGGCAAACCGCGGAAACCAGCTCCTCCAGGCATTTGTTGCGATGCTCGACCGCCAGGCCCTTGTATCTTTCAAAGCCGCCAGTGACCATATTCTCCTCAAATTCCGCGAGAGGCAGATCTATCTCCAGCTTTGTCTCCTCCTCAAGGCACAGGCCCCTCTGGGCGGCAATCGATTCGACGATCTGGATAAATCGGTCGTACTGCATGCTGCTCATCACTGCCTCTGCCCGGCTGCCGTGGTCTTTGGGATCTTTTCTTGCCAGATAGAGATGATAGCCGGCATCGTCGATCTCTTTTAGCTCATAGCCGGATGATATCCGCTCCGCTGCCCTTTCCATTGTGGTGAGAAGGCCTTCCAACTCCCTTAAAACCAGTGCTGCGATCTCCAGCAGCTCCTCATCCCGCACCTGCTCTGACACTATTTCTGGCTCCATCGGACTTGATATCAGTCTTGAAATCGGTATCCATATCGGTATCGATGTCGGTATTATTTCGGTACTGATTATTGAAGTGATCGGATTTGCCGGACAGAGTATCTCCGGCAAAGTATAAATATTTCTCACATCAGAGGATCGACTCCTGGACTTGGCTCTAGAGCCACGCATTTGGATTTTATTATCGTGATAGTGAGGGTGCCTTAGATATGGACTGCCATCTGGATCCGGAAGAGCTGGAGTTTTGGGAGAGCCAGAAGAGGTGCGGAGAAGAGATCGACCTCAAGCTGGCACGCGACCTGCCCGACGATACGCCCGATTTCATATTGAGGATGATGGGCGACTTCGAAGAAGAAGCGGCGAAATTTTGCTTTTCCGGGGCGCACGGCCGGGTGCTTGACGCCGGCTGCGGCAACGGCAACCTGCTCATAAGAGCGCTCAACGATGAAAGATCCCGGAAAAAAATAGACGCTCAGGCCCATCAGGCCTTGGATGTCGTGGGCATGGACTTTTCCGCCAACATGCTTGACAGGGCGGCTGAAAGGGCGAGGAGCGAATGCCAGGCAGCTTTTTTGCAGGGGTCTGTGACAGATTTGCCCTTTAGAGATGAGAGCTTTGACCGGGTGGTGAGCAGCGGCGTTCTGACCTGCCTGCCGAACACCTCCGCAGCGGCAAGTGCCTTGCGGGAATTCTACCGGGTACTGAAGCCGGAAGGTACCCTGGCTGTGGACTTCTTCTCCCGCACCTCCCACTATACCATGATAAGAAAACACCTCTTCCGGGAGCCGATCAACCCGCCTGAGTACGTCTCTCCTTCTGAGTTTTATGAAGAGCTGGAGAAAGCAGGCTTTGCAGTCCTTGATTGCCGCGGCTTTGACTTCAAGCCCTGCCAGGGATACCTCTTCCTGAGCCCATGGCGAAGGATTATTGATCCGGGCTTTTTTCAGGAGAGGCTCTCCGCCTTTCTGGAGCGCAGGGTGCTGCCCGGAAGGAAAAAGCTCAACCTCCTGGGATACCGGGTTTATGTAAAATGCATCAAGAAATAGAAGGCTATTCCCTGAGCTCTCCCCTTTCCAGCATATTCTTGATCTGATATTTGGTGGAAGAAGCAGGGTAGTCGATTATTCTGGCAATCTCCCGCCGTGACGGCCTGGGGTTTTGAGACCAGAGATCCTTTATTTTCTGTATTGCTTCCTGGTTATCTGATATCCTTGAGCGCTGCTCGCCAGCCCGATAAGTCTCATGGGCATCATTATTCAGGCTGGCCTCGTCACCGGGAATCGATTCACTCCGGAGCCTCACAAAATTCAAGGCTTTTGCCGATATGCCACTCAATATCAAATCGGAGGCGAGCTTCTTGAGGGTCTTGCCCTGCAATACCGCCTCCGCCTCAAGGCCCATGTAAGCCTCCTGGGTGATCTCAATTCTCGTGTACCTGGTGCTTGGCATAGCTTGCGCCCTCATAATCCCATCGTCGTGATCCGGCCTTGTGGATTTGAAGGCATTTAAAATGTGCTGTTTGAATGATGTGCGGTATGAATTCGGAAAAAATAGGGAGATGAGGTGGATCATCGCCAATTAGAAATGAAACTCAATGTGGAAGGGTATGTAGAAGATCCACACGAAGTATACCGCCATCAGGATAAGGCCCAGAGGAACGCCCAGCTTGGCCCATTCCTTGCTGGAGATGCCCAGCTTTCCGGCGGAGATGATGTTGGGGATGTTGCCGGGGATGAGCATGCCGCCAGAGATGAGCAGTCCCATCAGAACCGCCTGAATTTGAACCATGCTCATGGCCGGGCTTATCTCAGCCGCAGTCAGGGTAGCATTATCCAGGATGGCGGAGATCATGTTCACCCAATAGAGAATCTCCGGGGATATGCCGAGAATGTACTTGTCTATTACCACCTTCATGCCGCCGCCCAGGAGGAGAAGCGCCATGACGAAGACGTAGACCTTAAGGGCCCTGATGACAACATCCTTCAGGCCACCATCATCCTCCTGCGCTGCCATGCATTCCACTGCCTTGGCCTTGCCGGTAAAGAACATGGCGAGCAGGCCCATAGCCAGACAACCGGGTATGATATAGATGGCTAGCTGGTTAAAGAGGAAGAAGAATGCCGCATGGTAAGGCTCTCCCTGCAGCTTGGTGATGGCGATCGTGGACAGTGGCTCGCCTACCGGAGTGAGAACTGCGCCAAGGCCAATGGAGAAGCAGGCTATGATGATCAGATTGATCTTGGTCTGCCGGTCAAAGGGCATGCAGTTCATGAGCTCCACCAGGAGCAGAGAAGCAATTATCGCCGTTATGACGCTGGATGACAGGCCCAGAATAGCTACAATCAGAAATACAATGATCTTAACGGGAACAGTTTTAGTGATGGAGTTCATTGCCTTTTGCACGGAAGCTTTTCCATAATGGAAGAGAAGGCCTGCTACCAGAACCGCTGGAACGATTCCCTTGATGACCGGCTCTTCAATAGCTTCCATTATGATCTCCTTATTCCAGCCGATAAGCTCAACCTGGTGTTCTGTGTAGCCCAGGGTCGCCATTAGTGTCTCTTTGTTATAAAAGCTGGATATGGTTACCGCCAATATTCCCATAACGAACAGAAATACCTCAAGGTTGTGCTCAATCTTTTTGACCATGAACGGTCCGACGAGCACAATCAGCACTATGGCCAATAGGCCAAGGTCTAGTGGGTCAAACTGCATAATTATTCCCTCCAATCTCAACGAAATACTCGATGTCGATGATCGTTAGATTCTCTGCCGACCAAATGCCACAAAGGCACAGATCCCTTACCCTTCTGAGGAGCGCGATTGAGCTAATTGCACCCTCTTGCAAAAATTCGGTAAGTCTTTCCTCCTTAATTTGCCATCTTGCTTGATATAATTGGTTATAAATAAGATTAAATAAAGCACCAGTCATCAATATATCCTGACAGACAGATGATATCGATCGGCGAAGTGGCCATTGATGATACAAAATTAGCCGTCGGCACAAACAGGCCTGAATTGAAAGACCTGATAGCGAACCACATGGCAGTACATTCTCCATAGCCAGCCTACCGGATAACCACGTATGTCAATCGCCCAAGCGCAAGATGGGGCAGAACAAATGAATTTGAGCAGGAGCAAATCGTGGCCAAATTGTGGCCAAAATTCTGCCTGAGAGGCGGTCTAAAGTCCTTGAAAGCAGAATCCATTGCCCATTGCTTGCCCATCCATTATCTACCTCAGGTTTCATTGATTAAAAGGTTTTTAACTCTTTTGGTAAAAGGTAAAAAAAGCAATTATCCAAAATAATAATTTAGCAATCACGCATATGTTGACCTAATACACATATATTGATGCATGATAGCCAAAACAAACCCAAATAGAAGCCAAAAGCATTTAATATCGGGAACGCATCCGACTAGCAGACTCTACACCCAGAGAGGGGATGTAGGTCTAATTGCAAAGAGGTGGTCTAATGGTTACTGTACTGGGTGAGGTTGTAACGCAAGTAGATATGCTATTGGCAGTTATAGCCCTGCTAGTTTTGGTATTGCCATTTAAAGTCAAAGTTGTCGAACATAATTTGGAAGTATTTCTATTTATCATGGGTGCGGCTGCTGTCACGGTGACCAATAAGTGGACGACAGAAGTGATCATGACTGCGGCAGAAGAGCCTGTAATGAAGGGCATTGTGCCTGCCGTCCTGATAGCAGGATTCATATTCCTCTATGGTCAGAAGGCATTCCAGAGCTTCATGGGCGGCCTGGTTAAGAAGATGAACGTGGGAGTTATTGTCTTTGTCTCCACATTAATTCTGGGACTCATATGCTCAGTCATCACCGCCATCATCTCATCACTGTTCCTCTGTGAGATCGCCAATACCCTGCCTCTGGACAGAAAAAACAAGATCAATTATGTGATCATCGCCTGTTTTGCCATAGGCCTTGGCGCTGTTCTTACCCCCCTGGGCGAGCCTCTATCAACTATAGCCATTTCGAAGTTGTCTGGCCCGGCCCTCTATGAAGGCGGACCCTGTTGCGCAGGCTTCTTCTACCTACTCGATCAGCTCGGCATCCTGATCGTTATCGGAGTCTTGATCTGCTCCCTCTTTGCCATGTACTACATCAAGCCAACAACTGGCAAGGTGGAAATAATGGGAAGCAGTGAAGAGGGAAGCATCAAAGAGGTTATCATCAGAACTCTCAAGGTATATGCATTCGTAGCTGCACTCTTCCTTCTGGGCGCAGGAATGGAGGTACTCATATTCAAGTACTTCACCAAGATTCCGGACTACGTCCTGTTCTGGGTGAACATGGTATCAGCAATTCTGGATAATGCCACCCTGACTGCAGCCGAGATCTCCAAGGCTCTGACCCAGAAGCAGATCAATGCCGCTCTCTACGGTCTGCTAATCTCTGGAGGCATGCTCATCCCCGGCAACATCCCCAACATCATCTCTGCCGGAAAGCTGGGCATCACAAGCAGCGAGTGGGCCAAGCTTGGAGTCCCAATGGGTCTGGTGCTTAACGCCCTGTATTTCGTAGTGGTATTTGTCTTGGGAATCAACCCCACTCTTGGGCTGTAAGATCGTAGCCCAAAAGACACTTTTTTCATCAATTATAAATCGGAAAAATAGATTGGCATTCTTCAGCAAGAAGGAAAATGCTCAATTTACTTCATTGCTTTTTTTCCCACGCTTTCCGGTGCATTAGCTCTCCGCCAGAGGAAGTATCCGGCCATGCTGACTATAACCCCCCCCATCTCCAGGACGACGACGGTTGTGCTATGGATGTCGGATACCAGCAGGAGCTGCCAGGCCACCAGCATGCTGAGCAAGCCCGCCAGCACCATCGCCAGCGCAACGACCTTTTGAATCATGCGGCTATTATTCATATTTGTTCATCTCAAGGCAGGTCGATCGTGCCCACCACTCTGAGCTTTCCACCCTCAGGATAGGTTAGAACCGCCTTTGCACCGGGCCGGTAGACGAGCATCTTATCCAGCTTTAGCTTGAGTTCCGCTTTGTGCCAGTCCCCTTCTGCTGATGCCGCCTCAACCCTTGCCGGCACATACTGCATCCAGTGGCCGATATGAAGGACCATCCCTTCCTTCAGAGGCGATGGCCAGTATTTGACGAGCGATGCCCTGGCAGAGATCGACGAAACCTGCTTGATGGTTTTGTCATTGGTGAGAATGGTCCCCCGGTCCAGGTCTTCTACCTCGACACCCTTGAGGGCTATGCCCGTCCTCTCCCCGATGCCCGCAGTATCGAAGTCCTCGTCATGCTTCTGAATGGAGCGCACCTGGGCGGTCTTCTCTCCAGGCAGGACCATGAGAACGTCGTGCTTCTTGATGCTGCCCTCGGCAATGGAGCCCAAAACGACTGTACCGATGCCGCGCACATTGAAAAAGTGGTCCACCGGCAGCGTTCCCGTCTCTGCGCCCTGCGGCGAATCGATCTTGCTCGCATCCTCAATGAGCCTCTCGCGCAGAAGGTTCTTGTCGTCCTCCAGCAGCTCATAGCCATCCACAACCGTTCCCTTGATGAAAGGAGCGATCTGATCGCGAGAGAGGTAATTTTTCAGGACCACATATCCCTCTTTTACGCCTATCGAGTCCAGCATGATGACCGACTCGCCGAAAGCGGGATTGATCTGCTCTACAATCAGCAGGGCCTTCTGAGCCATGGAGACCGCGTAGAAGAGCGGCGCCAGCCTCTCAGGATAGCGCGTCGGCTCTATGAAGGTGACTGTGTTCTGTCCTTTTTTAAGGTTGTAAAATGTAAGGTCGCTGGCGGTGCCCTTCTTTCCAAGCTCTTTGCCATATTCGAGGGACCCCAGGATCGCCACATTGAGATTCGCCATGGATAGTCAAAATCATCCCTGGGATAATAGGTTTTGCGGTGCCCGGAAAACGCCAATTTTATAGATCGGGGAGAAGAATCAGTGAGCATGTGCGGCGCGGATTTGTCGGATATCGATGAGCAAAGACCAGAAGAGAGGGAAAACAAGGCGAGAAAAAAGACCGGCGAGGATAGTGAGCAGATTGAAACAAGAGCTGAGTGAAAAAAGAACAGATTAATCAAAGAGCTGATTAGACAAAGAACAGACTGAATATCGAATACGAAAACAAAAAGAAAAGCCATGGCGTCCCGATTTTCTGCTTTTCTAAGCGACGTGCGCCCCTAATTAGCCGTCACCATTAGCTTGACTCAATATGCGATTTGCCGTTTTTTGATCTACATTGCATAATCTTTAAATACAATGTACTTTTTAACTCAGTATAGTACAAAATTATACATTGGATCTGGTGATTACTTTGAGTTACCTTCAAGCTATCTTGGAAGGGCGCGACCTTTCTCAAGAGGAGGCCGAAGCCCTCATGGGCGAGATCTTCAGCAGCGCCACGGACGCCCAGATAGGCGCTCTCCTGGTTGCTCTGCGCATGAAAGGCGAATCCATTTCAGAGATTGCTGGCTTTGCCAGAAAGATGCGAAATTCAGCGATAGGCATCCGCCCCAATATCAAAGGCACTCTCGTCGATACCTGCGGCACGGGGGGAGATGCCTCTAACTCCATCAACGTGAGCACGGCAGCGGCGATAGTTGCCGCCGCCTGCGGCGTCCCTGTGGCAAAGCACGGAAACTACGCAATGAGCTCGAAATGCGGCAGCGCCAATGTTCTCTCGGAGCTTGGGGTCAACATCAGCCCCAAGCCTGAAGCAGTGGCTGAGATGATCGAGATCCTGGGGCTCGGATTCATGCTGGCGCCGGTCTTTCATCCGGCAATGAAGCGCGTGGCACCGATCCGGCGCGAATTAGGAATGCGCACCGTCTTCAATATCCTGGGGCCGCTCACCAATCCCGCAGGGGCAAAAGCGCAGCTCATGGGTGTCTACGATCCTATTCTCTGCGAAAAGCTCGCCAGGGTATTTCTGATGCTGGGAGCGGAAAGAGCCCTGGTGGTGCACGGCATGGGCATGGATGAGATCACCAACACCGGCGAGACGATGATCTCCGAGCTGAAAGACGCAGCTGTGAAAAGCTACCGCATCATGCCCCAGGATCTTGGCTATCCTCTCTGCAAGCAGCAGGATATTGCCGGGGGCCTGCCTGAGGAGAACGCCAGAAAGCTTGTGGCGGTGATGAAGGGGGAGCAGTCCCCGGCCAGAGACATCATCGCCATGAACGCGGGAGCGGCAATCTACGTCTCCGGAAAGGCCATGAGCCTCAAAGAGGGAGCAAATATGGCAGAAGAGGCAATAGATACCGGAAAAGCATTGAGTCTCCTGGAAAGGATGACGGAGATGAATGGAGAGCCGGAGAAGCTGGAGCGGTTTTTGTGACCAGGATAAAGGTCTGCGGGATCATGAACAGCACAGAACTCGCCCAGGCGGCACTCGCAGGAGCGGATGGAGTGGGATTCATTGTGGAGATAGACGACTCAAGGCACCGCCTCTCTGCAGACGATGCTGCGGATCTGATAAAAAAGGTTCCTCTGTTCACTAAAAGCGTTGCTGTGATCGCGCCGGATGGCGTAAGAAAGGCGGTGCACCTGGCGGAAAAGACCGGTGCGGATGTCTTGCAGGTTCATGGAACCCTGAGCACCGGGGAGATGGCGGAGCTGAAGGGCAGGGTGTCCCAGAAATTGGTGGCAACCGTCGCCGCAGACTCGAGCCTTGAGGAGATAGCGAAATACGCCGCCAGCGCCGACGCCATTCTGCTGGACACTCTGTGCAACGGAAAGCTGGGTGGGACGGGAGCAGTTCATGACTGGAACCGGAGCGCCGAGATTGTAAGGAGCCTGAATGTGCCCGTGATACTGGCAGGGGGCCTCTCTCCCGCCAACGTGGCTGCGGCTATAAGGAAGGTTGGTCCCTACGCGGTGGACGCCTCAAGCGGTCTTGAGACATCCCGCAGGAAGGACCCGGAAAAGATCGTCTCATTCATCCGGGAGGTGAGAGCATGTCCACCTCTCCAGTAGAGCCGATCTATGTGGACGTGACCGATAAGGTCAGCGTGGACGCCCCACTCTCCCTTTACCTGGCTCTGAGAAGCCGGAGGTATCCCTACCTTCTGGAGTCTGTGGAAAAGTCAGGCCAGAAGGCCAGGTTTTCCTTCGTGGGAGCAGATCCCTCCGCGGTGGTCTCAGTGAAGAACCGCTTCCTGCGCATGCAGTTTTACAGCGGCGGCATGGCCCCCATCGAGGAGAGGCTCAGCCGCTGCGCTGATGTGCAGAAGAATGGATCGATCCTGGAGGGGCCCATAAAGGAGGGCTACGATCTATTTGATGCTCTCCGGGAAGCGATTCCCTGTAGCCGGGGCATGCCCAACAGCTTCGGCAGGCAGGTCTTCACCGGAGGAGGAATCGGCTATCTGGCCTACGATCTGGTTAAAGAGCGTCTGGGCAGAAAATCATCGTCCGATGCCCCTGATGCCGAGCTGTGCCTGGCTGAAAGCACCTTCATCTTCGATCACCTCACCCGCAAGGTCTACTTCACCATCGCACCCATCCTGCCCGGACCCAAGGTGAACCTGATTGAGACCATCGGGGGAATAGATCCCGACTATGATCAGGCTGAGGACCTGGATGTCGCAGGCCGGGTGCTATCAGCAGGCGGAAAAGAGCAGTATGAGGCGGCGGTGCGCAAGGCAAAGGAGCACATCCGGGATGGAGACATCTTCCAGATAGTACTGGCCCGGTCGACGGAAATAGAGTGCCCTGACTCGGTCAAACTCTACAGGAAGCTGCGCAGCATCAATCCCAGCCCCTACACCTATCTCTTCGAGTTTGGCGACCTGGCAATTGTGGGAGCTTCGCCTGAGACCCTCTTCAACACCTACGACCGCAAACTGAGGGTCAATCCCATCGCCGGCACCTGCCCGCGGGGAAGGACGAGAGAGGAAGACGACAGGTATGCGAGGATTATGCTTGGGGACGAAAAGGAGAGAGCGGAGCACGTCATGCTGGTGGACCTGGGGCGAAACGATGTACGAAGCGTCTGCCGTTCCGGCACAGTTCAGGTAGACGATTTCATGTCTGTGCTCAAGTATTCCCATGTGCAGCATATTGAGACCACCGTCTCAGGGGAGCTGAGAGAGGAGTGCGACCAGTTCGATGCCGCCCGATCTGTCTTTCCAGCTGGAACTCTCTCCGGAGCGCCCAAACTGAGGGCTATGGAGATCATCGACGACCTGGAGGGCACGCCCCGGGGCATTTACGGCGGCGGTATAGGCTACTTTTCCATAGACGGCAGCTCCGACTTTGCCATAGCCATCAGAAGCGTTCTCATCAAGGACAGGGTGGCCACGGTCCAGGCGGGAGCTGGGATCGTGGCAGACTCGGAACCGGAAAAAGAGTTTATGGAAACGGAAAGGAAGATGGCGGCCATGAAGAGGGCATTGGGGGTAGCGGTATGACGGCAGGCACCGTCCGACCGATCCTGTTTGTGGACAACCAGGACTCCTTTGTCTGGAATCTGGTGGATTATGTTTCCCAGTTTTATGAAGCGACCGAGGTGCGGTCCAACCGCATAACTCTGGCAGAGGTAGCAGCCATGAATCCTCTGGGAATAGTAATATCACCCGGACCTGGCCATCCTGCCAACCCGAGGGATATCGGAAGCTGCCTGGAGATAATCAAGCAGTTCGGCAGCACACCCATACTGGGAGTATGCCTCGGCCATCAGGCAATGAACATCGCTTACGGCGGAACCATATCCCACACAAGGCCATTGCACGGCAAGACATCGCTGATTGAACATGACGGCCTGGGAATATTCAGGGGAGTGGAAAATCCAATCGTCGGAGGGCGATATCACTCCCTGGCCATCGAAAAGCTGTCCCCTGAACTTGTGGTCGCCGCCAGGACGGCGGATGGGGTGATCATGAGCGTCAGGCACAGGAGCCGACTCCACTCTGGACTGCAGTTTCATCCCGAGTCGGTTCTCACCCCCTCCGGCAAGAAGCTGATCAGCAACTGGATAGAGGATGTAGCCACATGCACTCGCTGATCGACGGAATCCTGGCAGCTTCCCGAGAGAGGGGCTTTGCCGCGGCTGCCGCCTGGCCGAGGTCAGAGCAACGGGACCTTGTCAGCTCTGCTCAGGCCCTGAAGAGGCGGGGCATCATCCCCATCATCGCCGAGATCAAGCCCAAGGCATTGGGCCGGCCGCTCACTGCAGATGAGGTGGCTTTCTATGCGGATTCCTACGGCGAGAACAATGCCTGCGCAGTCTCCGTTCTCACCGAGCCCACCAACTTCAGAGGATCTCTGCAAAACGCTCTCATCGCCCGCCGGGCAGGTCTTCCCGTCCTGCGAAAGGACTTCATCTTCGACGAGGGGCAGCTGGGGGAGGTTCAGGCAGACCTGATACTGCTCATCGCCGCTCTTGGAATCGACCTCAACCGGTTCGTGAGTGCCGCCAGAGCTTATGGAATGGAGCCGCTGGTAGAGGTTCACACCGAGCAGGAGCTGAAAGCGGCGCTGAATACGTCTGCCAGGATCATCGGCATCAACAACCGGAATCTGAATACATTGGAGGTCGACCTGAAAACCTTCGAGCATCTGGCGCCTCTGGCAAAGGAGGCAGGAGTCTTTCTGGTGGCAGAGAGCGGGGTTCACAGCCATGAGGACGCCCTGCGCATGATGCAGGCCGGGGCGGATGCTCTCCTGGTGGGCAGCGAATTGATGGGAAGGCCGGAGAGGCTGAGGGAGCTGAACCGATCCTGATTTTTTTTATCAGGGCCTGACGAGATCTATATGACTTCAACCTGGACCTGGCCTATGAAAAGGCTCTCTTCTGCGGGAGCGGCTCCCAGGTCCTCTTTCATTGCCTGCAGATGAGCCTCTATGGCCTCTTTGCTGTTTTTCAGGGTCTCATCGATGCTCTCTCCCTGTGAATAGCAGCCCGGAAGAGCTGGAACCTCGGACCAGAAGCCACCTTCCTCAGCCGGATGTATCAATATTGTATAATTCATCTTCAAACACCTTTCAAGAGCTTCAAGAACTCCTCATCGTCAAGTCCTGCTTTTCGTATTGCCGACTTAAGCAGCCCGATCTTAAGATCGCCTGATACAGGAATGGTTATGAGCTGGCCATTTGGCATCTTGATATTTATATGGTCGCCTTTGCCCTGGCGAACAATTCCGCCTGCCCTTACAAAAGCCTTAACAGCTTCCTTGCCGCTAACATTCCTCATCAGGCTCAAAGACGATCCGCTCCAATTGACCAGAGAATATAATAGTTGGTCTTTGTACATTTAGCTTTCGCGATGCCCTGCGCATGATGCGGGCGCGGGGATGCTCTCCTGGTGGGCAGCGAGCTGATGGGTAGGCCGGAGAGGCTAAGGGAGCTGAATTGTATCTAATGCCTTTTATGCATAAGAACACTTTCGCTCCGCAATACTCGATTATTTATCTCCTGCCCACCGATTCGCAATAAATAGAAACTGTTGGTGGAAGATATGCAGCAATTCTCGCCTATAATGGTCTCAATGGATATCAACGAAGTCCATCGAGAAAGAGCGAGAAAAATCAAAGCCGCGGTCCTAAAAGATGATCGCTTTTTCCTAAATCCCCCCAAAAGGTGTCCCTTTGATCTGTGCTTTCAATGGGAAGGCAAGACAATCAATGTAGAGCTGAAGGACTTCACAGGAACAGGTGGGTCTCAGAGCGACTATGTGGCCTCGATTGTCAATCAGAGCAGCCATCTATACCGGCAAGTCCTTGCTGGCCGGGAGCTGCAAGATCCCCTTATCATCGTAGTGCTCGGCGATGATGCCGACGTTATTCAGGCCATCAATAAGATCGTAATCAATAGAGGCATCAATGGTCAAGAAGCTGAGGACAGGATCATTGAATATATTTCTATGTTTGAGGACTTTGAAGCCAACTGCATTGGCATGAATATTCAGATATGGAGGCTCAAGATCGACCCCTGGAACCGACTGCTCCAATGCATCATGAGGATTTTGTATGGCGGCGATCTGACAGTCTTTCGACCGAGACCGGCTTTGAATGAAAGACAGGCCATAGGGCTTTCTATTTTATGTGGAAAAGGCCTGGGGCCGGCTAAGGCCAAAGGCATTCTGGAAAATTTTTCTGTCTCATTGGTGGCAAAAAAACCGGATACGTATCTGGACGATTGCCCGGGAATTGGCCCCAAGTCGGCAAAAGCAGTCCAGGAGGCACTGATGGTACCACCCACATGCGTAAATAGACCAAGAGGCAAGAGATCAAAAGTCAAGCAGCACTGAGACGGGATATCCTGATCTCGACATAATTGCCCGTTTCCGCCATATTCATAACCCCGTAGCGACGAGATACCATCCGGTAGGATGAAAACCTCGATGAAGATCGCCTATGTCTACGATGCCGTCTATCCCTGGGTGAAGGGAGGCGCGGAAAAAAGGATCTATGAACTCTCTCGCCGCCTGGCGAAGCGAGGGCATGAGGTTCATTGCTATGGCATGAAATGGTGGACTGGAGAAGACGAGATCCACCAGGGCGAGGTGCACCTGCACGGCATCTGCCCGCCCATGCCCCTTTACAGCAATGGCAGGAGATCGATATTCCAGGCAGCCTTCTTCGCGGGCAAGCTCCTCGCCCAGAGGATCGACTGCGATGTAATGGACTGCCAGAACTTCCCGTATCTACCATGCTTTTCGGCAAAATTGCTCGCAGGACTCAGAGGCCAGAAGCTCTTCATCACCTGGCACGAGGTCTGGGGCGACTACTGGCAGAGCTACCTGGGAAAAAAAGGCAGAGCCGGCCAGGCGGTTGAATGGGCTGCCGCCCGGCTGACGGACCACAATGTCGCGGTATCAAGGAGGACGCAAAGAGATCTGTTGAGCCTGGGGGCCAGAGAGGTTGAGGTTGTGCCCAATGGAATTGACTGGCAGGGAATAAACCAGGTGCAAGCATCTGCCGTTCATTCGGATATTATCTACGTGGGCAGACTCGTCGAGCACAAGAACCTGGACCTGCTCATCCGGGCACTGGAGATGGTCAAAGCGGATATTCCAGATGTGTTGGCTATAATTGTAGGCGATGGCCCGGAGAACGGAAAGCTGAAATCCTTGGTTTCTGAACTGGGACTGGAAAAAAATGTGCTGTTCCGTGGCTTTCTGGAAGACTACAATGAAGCCTTGGCACTCATGAAATCTTCTGGCATATTTGTCTCACCTTCAATCAGAGAGGGCTTTGGAATGGCGGCTCTGGAGGCAAATGCCTGCGGGCTTCCTGTGATAACCATAGTGCACAAAATGAATGCGGTGATGGATCTGGTCACAAAAGAAACAGGTGCCGTCTGTCCGCCGACAGAGCAGGCTATTGCCGAGGCGATTTGCCGCATGCTGCCAGAGAGGAAAAAGATGCGAGGACGGTGCATGGAAGAGGCAAGAAAGTATGACTGGGAGAGGGCCTGCGACCAGGCGGAGAGGGTTTATGACAATTAGATCACTTGCGCACCGCGGACATAAATTATTTCATCTCAGCCGCCCAAGAATCTGTTAACAACGGAGACGATTGAAGTGAAGCTCACGCTCAAGATTTCCGGCACAAAGGTCCACGATGTGGGGTACAGAGCATTTCTCCTGGAAGCTGCAGAAGACCTAAGAATGCGGGGATTCTTTGCACAAAATACCGTAGAAGATGGCATGCAAGCGGTTATTGTCTACCTGGAGGGCAATGAGTCTTCTATGGAAAAGTATCAAAAAATAGCACAAATGCAAAGGCCAGATAAAGCGGTGGTATCATCCATTGCATTCGTAGAAGGCAGCGACGAGGTGGAAGACATTGATGTTTTTGCCGCCAGATTCCAGGCAAGGCAATTGAGGAAAGGCATAAGCTCCATAATAAGAATAGAAGAAAAGAAAGATCGGATGATAGATCTGCAGACCCAGATGCTCGGGAAACAGGATCAGATGCTTGAAAAACAAGATCGTACGATTGATAAGCTGGAGGATGTCGGCCAGAATGTAGTTGGGGAGATCCGATCTTCAACCGATGCCATTGTCTCAGAAATTAGAGAATCCAGAGAGCGCGGTTCAGTAGAATTGCGAGATTCCCATGCCGCCCTGAGATCTTATCTTGACGCCAGGCTGGGCAAGATGGATGAGGATATTTCCCGCATTAAAGCCAAAATCGGCATGTAAGATAAGCATTGATGCGTCGTGCATCTTTCTAGATATTATCTATGGCATGATAGTCAGGTTCTGGGCGGCGACGCTCAGGCATCTGCAATCGCTGCTGTTGAGATCCGGCAGATCACAGGTCTTCTCTCAGCCTTCAGGCATACAGAAGCATATCTGATTATTTCCGTGCTTGAGGTCGATGGGAATCTGCATGGCAGTGGGACTGGTTGGCACAACTGCCTCGGCCACGAGCCTGTCCTAGAAGAATGTTTGAAGGTTCTTTCTGCAAATAAGCTCTGGGCGAAAAAGCTCAAAGTGGCCTCTCGGTCTCGATCAGAATAGATGGTCAGAGTTGCATTTCCCTTCATCCAGCTGGCAAGCACGCCGTTACAGAATTCCAGATTATGCCAGCCTTCGGTCCTATCAAAGCCGCAAAGGGATCGATTATTCATAAAAGTATCGAATTCGAGATATTCAAAAAGAGAATAGCCTTTCAGGCATTCGATAAGGCGTTGCCGCTGAGCTACATCTCAGAATAGAGACGCTAACAATAGGGTAATAAGTCCCATCGCGATGCAGAACCTTGAAAAGTTGACCTTCTCCGCGAATAGGATTAAAAGGTCCATGCAAAGGTATCCGGTGACAAAGGACGCCAGGATCGCAAGTATAACGGACCCGAAGGGTACTGCCGCAATGGAATGATCCAGGACCAGTGCGCCCAGTACGGCAGGCACGCTTATCATGAAGGAGATGACCAGAGCCATGTCCTGGCGGATGTTTCTCATGAGAAGCACTGTAAGCGTGGTGCCGGATCGAGATACCCCAGGCAAGATGGAAAAGCCCTGAGCAAGCCCCAACAGAATCATATCCACCGGTTTCATATCTTCGATGCTCCTTGATCCGGATCCCTTGAACCTGAGAAGCAGACCGGTAAGGATCAGCAGTCCGCCTATCAGTAGAGTAGCTTCCCGGCCTCCGCTGAAGCTCTCCTTAAAAAGGAAGTAGAGCGGCATTCCGGTTATGCCTGTGCAGATCGTGCAAATAACCAGTATTCTGGCCATCGGCGAGGTTATGTTCTTTAGCGCCTCCAGGAACTGGCCTCTGAATTTGATCAGGACCGCAGACATTGTGCCGATATGGAGAAGGATGGAATAAGAAAGGGCCTCCGCCGGGGTGATGCCCAACAGCTTCATCATGACGAGCATTGTCTGGCCCTCGCTGCTAACCGGTATCCATTCTGTTACCCCCTGGAGAAATCCCAGCAAAACTGTCTGCATCGCATCCATCATTGCACCATTAGGACCAGGAGATATATCATAGTTGCCAATTATCGCGCCATGAAGAGCGAGGCTTGCGGCTACATAGAAAGACATTTCGCGAACGGGAGGAGAACACTTCATGTGGAATGCATTGTGGCAGTGGTTCGCCCGCGGGCGCCCCGCGTCCTGAAAGAAGAATCCTGTGTCAAAATCTTATCAGGGCCATTGCCGGTCCAAAGCCTTTCAGTAGGAGTTTTTGACTGCCAGCGGCTGAAGAGAGAATGAACGGGAGACAGCCCACCAAATCGGCAATTAAAGGGCTTGTACCTTAAGCCGTCATCTTTTAGAGATGGGACAAGCTTAATATACTGTAACACCAACTTGCGCGCAGATATTATGGAGCTTGTGATTTCTCTGAGCGTGCTTGCCAGTTTTCTTGCCACCTGGATAGTTGCCAGGAAATGGATTCGAAAGGCACCGGAAAGGGATTTATTAACGATCTATTTGCAAAAAAAAATTAATATTGCGATTCAGGCCGTGCTCTGCATCATGCTCAGAATGCGCATAACCAGCGTTGTGGCCGACATACTGGGATGGAGCATGGGGCTTAAAGTATGGCAGAAAACGACCTTCACACATTTTGCCGCGATGCCGCTGATGGTGATTAAAATTGATTTGCGCTCTGTTGTGAGGTAGTTTTTGTGGAGATATACTTCTTGATTCTTCTCGTCTCATTTATTGTCTCATGGTTAACGATATCTCGGCTAATCCCCCAACTGCTACAAGCAGGGATTACTGGAAAGGACGTGAACAAGCCAGGGAAACCTGAAGTGGCTGAGATGGGCGGTTTGGGGATTGTGGCTGGACTGGGAAGCGGTATACTACTGGCTATTGCCATAGACAGCTTCTTTGACCAAGCCCTCAAGATTAACCTCGTGGGTCTCTTGGCCGCTCTCGCGACGGTCTTGATCATCGTTATCATTGGAATAGAGGATGACTTGTTTGGGATTAATCATAAATTTAAGTCGATTTTGCCGATGTTTGCCGCCCTCCCGCTGGTAGCCGTCAAGGTGGGAAAGACAGTGATGGAAATCCCATTTTATGGGCAGGTTAACTTCGGGATTCTATACTCATTGATTTTGGTGCCATTGGGCATTACAGGCGCGGCCAATGGAGTAAATATGCTTGCCGGATTCAACGGCCTGGAAGTGGGGATGGGAATCGCAGCCATTGGATCATTGGCCTTTATTGCTTATACGATCAACGAAACTACCTCTTTAGTCCTGCTCCTGGCCATGCTTGGAGCACTTCTGGCAGCACTTTATTACAACTGGTATCCGGCAAGGATCTTAGTAGGAGATGTTGGAACCCTAATGATTGGAGCTGTGATCGCAACTGCAGTTATTTTGGGCAATTTCGAAAGCGCCGGAGCCATCGTGATCGTGCCCTACTTCATCGATCTGATCATAAAGGCAGCCAATGGCCTGCCAAGCAAAGGCTGGTGGGGTACTTACAAAGACGGAAAGCTATGCTGCCCCAACTCCGGGCCGATAGGCTTATGCCAATGGATTATGAAGCTTACCGGAGGGGTGGCTGAGAAAAATCTGGTATTATCCTTGATAGGGATCGAGGCCATCTTTGGATTGATCGCGATTTTTATGTTCGCGAGATTTTAGATGAGATTATGACATGCAAAGGTATATTTCATATGATACACCTGATGATTGAGGTCCCAGAGAAGGAAAAGTATATTTAATGGATGGATGTAATGCGGTCCGTGAATGAGATCTGGATAGCGATTATACGGTCAATATTATGAGCTACGGCGTTTATAATGTTTATAATAAGTTATTGGCGGGTGCTGAAATCTTGAATTCTCAGCTTGACCGAAAGAGATCGATGATTAGAGGTTGGTAAAGCAATGGATGATGAAATTGATCTTCAAGATATATTTCGTGTTCTATGGAAGAGGCGTCTTCTGATCATCGGCGTCTTTTTAGCAGCTGTGCTGCTAGCAGGCGTGATTTGTTTCGTTATGCCGCCAGTGTATAAAATTTCCGCCATCATCACAGCCGGAAATTTTGATGATCCAGTCTATGCCAGCCAAGCTTCAATACAGAATGTAATGCTCAGTGATGAATTCCTGCTGGAAGTCTTCGAAGAGATCAATCCAAATGGGACGGGAAGCGATTTTCAAACTTTCAAAGATGACGTCACTGTAAAGCCTGCTAAAGACAGCGATAGGCTCATTGAGATATCCCTCGAAACGAAAAAGAAACAAGAGGGCATGAAGGCAGTTGATAAGATGATACAGCTTTATGCCAATCGCAGCGGAGAGAGCTATGAAAGACAGAGAAAAATCCTTTCAGATCAATTGGCGGTCACTTTAGAACGCCTGGATACTCAAGATCAGGAAATAAATCAAACAAAAGAAGCATTGCAGGGCATACAGGATTCAATAGGCACATCTTCGGTGCAGGGCGAAATGCAGTTTTCGCGCACTCTGGATCGTCTGAATAGCATGCAGTCCCAGCGCTCAGTATTATTAGATCGTCGCCAGGATTTACGAAAGCAATTGGAGCTGTTAAGAACTCTGAAGGTCATCCAACCAGCAAAGGAGCCGATCAGCCCCATATGGCCTCGCAAAGCCCTGATTATAGGAATTGGTGGGATACTGGGACTGATGATAGGAATATTTGCGGCATTTCTGCGTGAGGGGCATGAGAGGCAGGCGGAATGATCATGCCAAGTGAATATCAGATCCATGGATGGAACCAGGCAAGCGCTAGAGGTACTTTTGCAGCTTGCATGGAGATAAAGTGACGCGCATATCAGGCGATATGGCAGACCGGGACAAGCCAGTGGATGGAAAAAAGAGTAGCAACGATGCCAAGATCAGCAGCCGCCTGATTGCTCGCAATGCATTTATGAACATGGTTGGCCAGGCAGTGCCTCTGTTCGTGGCAGTAGCATCCATCCCATTTATTGTGCGGGGTATGGGAACAGATCGATTCGGGCTTCTCTCTATGGCCTGGATGATTATGGGCTATTTCACCATTTTTGACTTGGGTCTGGGACGCGCTACAACCAAGTATGTAGCTGAGGCTCTGGGCAAATGTGAGGAAACTAAGATCACGAAAATCATTTGGACAGCAATAACTGTGCAGGCAATCATGGGTTTTGCGGGCGCCATTGTTCTGCTTGGAATCACTGACTTGTTGGTAGACAGGGTCCTGAGCATCCCGCCAGAACTTTGGAGCGAAGCTAAGGTTACATTCCATTTGCTTGCATTCTCCATTCCAGTTGTCCTGATAACTAGCTCATTTACCGGTGTCTTAGAGGCTGCTCAACGGTTTGATCTGATAAATGCAGTAAGAATTCCATCCAGCATTCTGAGCTACCTCATTCCATTAATAGGGGTTTCTCTTGGGCTTGGCCTGCCCGGCATTGTCGCCATTATTATACTGGCCAGGTTAGCAGCGCTAGTTGCTTTTGTGGCAATGAACCTGCGCATGCGTCCTGAGTTAAGATATTTTTCAGCTACGTATTCATTATTGGCCAGTCTCTTCGCTTATGGTGGATGGATTACGGTAAGCAGTATCGTTAGCCCTATTCTGGTGTATCTGGACAGATTCTTGATAGGCTCGCTCCTTACAATCGCTGCCGTAGCATACTACACTGCACCATATGAGGCGATAACACGCCTCTGGATTATTCCTGCCAGTCTGACCATGACATTGTTCCCTGCGTTCAGCACTCTGGAAGGAGCAGAGAATAGCCAGAGACTTGGTATGCTCTTTGCTCGCTCGGTTAAATACATTCTTCTGACCACAGGACCGATTGTTGTTGTGATATGCCTTTTCGCAAGGGATTTATTGCAGATATGGCTGGGTTCAGACTTTGCCACAGAAAGTACAACGGTACTGCAGATACTTGCCATAGGAGTTCTGATCAACTCGCTTGCTCATACGCCTTTTGCCTTCCTTCAGGGCGTGGGAAGGCCAGACCTTCCAGCGAAGTTTCATTTTATAGAGCTCCCTGTTTATATTGTCGTGGCTTGGATCTTGGTGAGCAAATTTGGCTTAGCTGGAGCTGCAGAAGCATGGACGTTACGTGTGGCTTTAGATGCGCTTTTGCTATTTGGTGCCACATTTAAAGTTTATGGATTCTCGATGCATCTATTGTCAAAGAATGGCACGATGCTTGCTGGCGCATCTCTTATGAGCCTCGCGATCATTGGCTACGGACTGAAGATGGCAGAAGGTGCTTATTCCATTTATTCTCAGTTACTATTGGTTGCTTTAGTTCTGCTCCTCTTTGCCTGGATCGCTTGGAACAACGTTCTAGATAGCTCAGACCGCAATGCGATTCTCAATATAATTAATAGAAAGGAAAAACGGGAGATCATGTGATGATCGAAAATGGTGGCGTTCGAGTAAGGGAAGCACGCTGCTGCTTGCTCTGTGGAGGTGAAGGCGTGCAGTTGTACAGTGACCTTAGAGATCGCCTTTTCGGCGCGCCGGGCATTTGGTCGCTAATGAAATGCTCCAAGTGTCAGTTAGTCTGGCTCAATCCGCAGCCAATTTCCGACGATGTTGGGAAACTCTATGCTCGCTACTTCACCCATGAAGAGCTTTGTGCTCACAAAAGAGCGTTGATGGGCCTTCGTGAGACCTTGAAGGCAAATATATTGAAGGCAAGCTATGGATATCAAATGAATGGCTCGAATAGGATGCTAGAATTGATCTTGAGTAATATTGGGCCGCTAGTGGATATTGCAGGAGGTGGTGTGCTTTATCTCAAAGCCTGCGAGATAGGTCGTCTTCTGGATGTAGGCTGTGGAAACGGATTGTTCCTAGATCAAATGAGGAGACTTGGCTGGGAGGTAGTAGGCGTGGAGCCTGATGAAAAAGCAGCTTCAGTAGCCGTTGAAAAGCTCGAACTTGAAGTATTTTGTGGATCCTTAAAAGATGCAAAGTTTCCGGATGGACACTTTGACGCGATTACCATGAACCATGTTATCGAGCATGCGACTGATCCTTTGGAGTTGCTGAAGGAGTGTCGTCGCATTCTAAGACCAGGCGGAAAGTTGGTGGTGGTTACACCTAATATTGAGAGCCTGGGACGACGCGTATTTGGGAATGCGTGGTTGCATTGGGATCCGCCACGCCATCTGTTTCTCTTCTCATCAGAGATTCTAAGGAAGTTAGCCGAACTGGCAGGATTGGTTATTCTGGAGATGAGGACGACTGCGAAGGGTGCGCGCGGGGTCTTGGTTGAAAGCAACCTCATCAAACGGGACGGAACGCGTAAGGGCGACTTGACTGAAACGCCAGTGGCTTCGCTTAGGCTACAAGGGCTGGCATTTCAGGCAATAGAGCATGGTCTGTGCCGGTGTGGAAAGGTAGGCGAAGAGTTGGTAATGGTGGCGACGATTTAGGGGATATGAAGATGCAGGAACACTTAGAAAAAGAGTTGCCACAAGTGGCTGTCGTCTTGCTGAATTGGAATGGATGGAGGGATACGATAGACTGTCTGGAGTCACTTTTAATGGTAAAAGACGTCAATTTTGAAATTGTGTTGGTCGATAACGGTTCATCCGATGACTCAGTAAAAATGATCGATAACTGGATCGAGTTGCATAATATTCCAAAATTTAAATTTTCTCAGCCGCAAGAGCAGAAATTAGCAGCTGAAGAATCATCGAACAATCAAATTGGATTGCAGCGAGTCGTTTTATACTCGCTACAGGAAAATATCGGATTTTGCGCTGGCAATAATTTGGGACTAAGGCACACCTTGGCCAACAGCATTCCTTACGCACTTATCCTAAATAATGATACGTTGGTCGACCCAGGATTCCTTTCTTCTTTAACAGATTATGCTCAGCTCCATCAGGACGCAGGGCTTATTAGTGGCCAGATCCGCTACGCTGAAGATCCAAAAAGGATTTGGTGGATGGGCGGAAGCGCCAATAAATGGCTTAAATTCGAGTACCTGCATCAAAATCAACCTGCGGAGGAACATCTTAAAGAGCCATTTCCAACGGACTGGGTTAGCGGCTGCATGACGCTCATTCCAATGGCAGTCTTTTTAAAAATTGGTGGTTATGATGAAAGGTTTTTTATTTGGTGCGATGAATGGGACCTATCATTAAAGGCAGCCAAGGCCGGCTATAAATTAGCGGTGGTTCCGACATCGATAATTTATCATAAAGTTGGGAGAACACTAGGCATCATAAGCCCTCTCACTTACTATTATTCCGCCAGAAACCTTCTCGTTCTAAGGCATAATTATCTATCAAGCCTTAACCAAATTTTGTTTTTTTCTGTATATTTTCCCTACAAATCGATACAATCTTTTTTTTTCACAATGAGATATCATAAGCCTTATTATATTTTTTGCATTGATATATTTTATGATTTCATTTTTAATCATTATGGCAAATGGCGCAGACATGACGATGTTGTGAAAAATATGAGAAAATAATATGTCCTTGAAAAGAGAACGATATGGTCCTCGCTCAATTGGTTCTTAATGAGGAGTAAATTAATGGAGATGTCGGCCCTCATGGTTACTATGCTTAAAAATTCATCATCGATAACGATTCCAGTCAGTGTAGTCATCCCATGTTATAACTGCAAAACAACAATTATGAGGGCAGTAAGATCGGTTGCAGAGCAAACGAAAAGGCCCTATGAACTGATATTGGTTAACGATTGCAGTCAGGATGATACCGATAAAATTCTGAAAAACCTTCAAGCAAAATACGGAGAAAATTGGATTAAAATTATTAATCTCTCACAAAATACTGGCCCGGCTTGTGCCCGCAACTCCGGGTGGGATGTTGCCACACAGCCCTATGTTGCCTTCCTTGATGCAGATGATGCATGGCATCCGTGTAAACTGGAAATTCAACTGAAATATATGCAAGCCCATCCAGACATAGGTATTACAGGCCATCGTTGGTATTGGCTTCGAGAAGGACATCTTGCCCCCCGCATTTCTGAGCGTTACACCGCAGGACCAATTTTTCAGTGGCAGATGCTGATATCAAACCGTTTGGCAACGCCCACAGTCATGCTGAAAAGAGATATAGGATTTCGATTTAATCCCGCCAAACGACATTCGGAAGATTACCTATTATGGCTACGCATTATTTGCGCTGGAGCACCAGCTGCTTTTATTGATTTAGATATGACATACCTTTATAAAGCGCCATATGGCGTTGGAGGAATGAGCGGCCAGATTTGGGCAATGGAATGGGGAGAATTAGATACATATAAAAGACTGTTTGACGAACAGCTGATCTCAATGGCCACTGCTATAGCATTGTGCGCCCTATCTATAGCCAAATGCGTATGGAGAGTGACGAGTTTAAAGCTAAGACTGATTAGGTAGGAAATCGTGATAATTTTAATGGATATGCATAATACGAGAGAGTAAACTGTAGCATCACGCCGCAAGAGGTAGGGCGCCCAAGCCGCTGCTACATGATACTGGAGATAGGTTGATCTGATACAAGGCGCAAATCGAATTCGAATGCCCTTTATCCCAATCACAGCAAGCTGAAGGGCATTGCGCTAAAATGAAGCAGGTTTAAATGAGGATACAAGAAGATATGAAAGAGCTAGACAATTGGTCTTCAAAGAATACCCTTACTATTCTGCAACATACGACGTTTTTTTTTATCATGCTCGCACTAATATTATTTGCAGGATTTAGGGAAATCGGTTTTGATCCGGATTCTCCAAATTATGCTAGCATTATCGAATCTATGGATTTATCCAATTTCAATTATCTTCAGTTTAATAATATAGAACCATCATTTTATATTATTTCTTATTTATCACACTGGATATTTGATGATGCGATACGTGGTACTTTTATAATCTATGCATTGTTAGGAGTCGCGCTAAAAATGCTAGCAATTTATAGATTATCTCGGATACCATTATTGAGCGTTTTTTTCTATATATGTTATTATTATCCTCTTCACGATTTGACGCAAATTAGGACAGGTGTAGCTTCAGCGATCTTTTTGCTTGCTATACCAGATATAGTCAATCAGAAGAGAAATAAATATATTATTAAAACTATTATAGCATCATTATTTCATTATCAAGCAATTATCATGCTATTGTTGTATCCGATAATCAATGCAAAGATTGGTAAATGGTTTTACTTTGTCATTCCTATACTTGGACTCGCTTTCTCCTTTTTAAGCGATTATATCTTAGACATTATAACCACTAA
Source organism: Methanothrix sp. (assembly GCA_035403205.1). GTDB lineage: Archaea > Halobacteriota > Methanosarcinia > Methanotrichales > Methanotrichaceae > Methanothrix. The sequence goes on from DAONES010000009.1 coordinate 31,156, forward strand.
TATGTTCATTTTTAATTATATACCTTCTTTTTTAAGCCATAAGATTATTCTATACATCGATTTATATTATAAGGGCGAACTGAATTATATCAACGTATTTAATTTATATTATATGTCATTAGTCGTTATTTATTATTTTAGTATTATAAATATAGATAGATTTGAATCCGATTTAGATACAATAATGATTAAAATTTTAGGATTATCCGTATTTGCTTTTCCGTTCTTCAGTTTTCTCCCGGTTTTCGCCTTCAGAATTTCAGAATTCCTTGGGATTGTGATAATGATTTTGTTAGCATCAATAGTCTGTATATTTAAGCAAAAATCGACAATAGTATTGGTCGTATTGATTTATTCATTAATTGCTCTTTGCAAGATTATATTTGCTACTGCACTATTTAGAATTTAAATAATTTTAGTTCACATGAGATGCATCAAATCAAATCAAACTGCGCGCGGCCACCCCACCCTAAACCTAAACTCCGCCTTTTTTAATAACCAGATTGGCTTCGACAGGAACTCCAATC
>DAONES010000010.1:0-31657 GCA_035403205.1 Methanothrix sp.
CCCCGCGCATGGGCGCGTCCGAGTGCAGGGTGAGGCGGAGGATTTTGAGGATCATGGCGTTATCCAAATTTTATCTGGCGAATTTCAAAGGCGATCAAAGAACTCTTCGCGGCTAATATCTGCCTCTTTAAGAATCTCGTTCAATAATCCTTTAGGAACATCTCTGCTATGAAAAGGCACAACAGTCGATTTCTTAGTTTTCCGGTTATGGTAAAAATGATGGCTGCCGCTAATCCTTTCAAGCTCAAAGCCGCATTTTTCAAGTATTCTTGCAAGCTTTTCCGGTGATATGCAGGGCAGCTTGGACATATTGATCCGCAGTGTCTCTGGCAGGCGATGATCTATGCATGCGCCTCAATCGCAATAGTGCATATCATTGAATCGTCAGTTTCAACTGGCACATCTTCACCACGTGCAATCATGCAGGCGATAAAGCCCTCAATGGCCTCCTTTGCCATAGCTAGGGACTCTTCCACAGTTCGCCCGAATGTCAGGCATCCGGGTAGCGAGGGCACAATTACAGTATATGTCCCGTCATCCTCTTTTCTCAGCATTACTTTATAGCGAAGGGTTTTCATTGTAGTAGCACCTACCCAGGTATTGATATTTAATCTTCATTGGCATGTAGTCTATGGCGATGGAGCTTCGGCCAAGTCGTATCATGCATGGCTCTATCCGTGTGAAGGATGAGGCGAGGTATTTAGAGATAATTTGGGGGAACATGCAGAGACCCATGCTTAAATGATCATCGATCCTTCTCCGGCCCCGGCTCGCATGAAGCCCGTCTCATGGTCGTAGTAGTTGGGCAGTTCATCCTTTGAGATATAGCCAATACCGAATTCTTCGATGACCAAATTATGAGCAAACTTTTCGGGCGCAGCGATCACATATTCGCTGAAATCCTTTTTGATCTTCAGATATTTTTTAGTTCTTTCCAGATGATCATTTTCCTTCTGCAAATCCCTGAATTGACTCCAAATTTCCTTGGCTCTTTCATCCAGCTCGATAAATACATCCACTCTCGGATAATCATCTTCAATAAGCTTAAATCTCGTGCTTAAATCCTTAAATGCAAGCCCTGAAATGCACTCCAGGATTTCTTTTGAATCTGTGTCACTCATTCCTCGTTTCACAGCATTAAAATAACTTTTATTCAGATCAAGGAATTCCGATTCTCTTATTGATCCATTTTTTGGCAGAATATCCAGCGTCTTGCTTATCAGGAATGGATCATAAATATATTTATAAAACTCTTTCCTCTTGTCTTTTAAGATAAAAATCGATACAATCCCATTTTCACGTTTAGAAGAGTTTCTATTGCACCTCCCTGCAACTTGATTAATGCAATCAAGCGGCGCAAAGTCCCTGTAAACAATATCTGCGTCAATATCCACACCGGCTTCAATGAGCTGAGTGCTGACTATTACCTTCCTTTCTTTTGAAGAATCTCTGGATTTTCTAATATCGTCAATTCGCGCCAGCCTGACCTTTGGTATGACATTTGTGGAGAGAAAAATGCTCTTTGTATTCTCCAAGGACATATTTTGAATAAACCTGTAAATCTCTTGAGCCGAATTAATGGTATTAAGAACAATAAGGAAATCCTTATTCGATTTCTCAATCAACTCCTTTTCCAACAGAGCTTTAAATTCATCCATAGTCATTGATTTTTCTATTCTGGGAATAAGTTTAATTCTATTGAGTCTCCGGAAGTATTCGTCTTTTTTCTGCGCAATCTCTTTGATCTCCCCTTTTGACTCATCAAAGATAAGTGGCTGAGTTGCAGTCATGAAAACAACGTAGCTGTTGAACTTCTCTGCTAGCAGTTTTAAAGAATCATGAATCAATAGCCAGTACTGATGCGGCACTGCCTGCACCTCATCCAGAATGATAATAGAATTGGCTAGCTTGCTGAACTTGCGAAGCTGTCTGTTTCTATTGGAAAACAGAGTACTGAAGAGCTGCCAGAAAGTGGTTACTATTATTTCTGCATTCCATCCCTCCAGGAGGAGGAGGCTTTTATCAGCCTCGTATTCATTCTCTTCAATCTTGAATTTTGCGTCGGCAAGATGGTGGTGCTTGAGGAGCATTCGCGAGTCTTGGGAGTTATTAGGTTTTAAAATAACATCTTCGAAGACCCTGTAATTTTGATCGATAATACTCAGGAAAGGCAATGCATAAATAATCCTGGGATTAATATTTCTCTCGCGCTGCAATCGATCTTTCAGCTTCAAGGATAAAGAGAGCACCGCAAGAGTTTTTCCGGTGCCAGTAGGAACATTGAGGGAAAGGATTTTTTCATTGAGGTCCCATCCTTCAATCCTTTCAACAGCTTCTTGATAAATCTGATTTCGAAGGTCATTGATATTGATCTTATTGGTGGAGAATCCTTTAGCATCTCTATACTCATCGACGAGCTTTGAAGATAAGTCCAGGCGTCCTAGATTTGCGCCTCCCAACCCGGCATCGGTTTTATCCGCATCCAGAAGCGCTGAGTAGATGAATTGAGAAATGAAATATGGATATAGACTGCTGCTCTCACTCAATCCCCTAATAAAGGATTTTTCTTTTCTGCGAATCTCTTTTATAGCATCATTGAGAATGTAATTAATAGTAGTATCAATATTTATGTCTATGTTGATCTCTTTCCTGGCCAAGAGCTTTGGCAATAGCACCCGGATCTCTTCTTTTCGATCCGCCATTGAATCAATCTGTTCTTTTGCCAGCTTCAAGATTCTTTCTTTATCTGAATCAATTTCCTTGATTTCATCCATCGCATTCTGCAGATTTCCATGATGTCTCTTCACCGCCAGGAAGGAAAGGATGGGCAAATAATCTGCAAGTCCTCCTTTTCTCCCCGTTTGGCGCAGGTATTCTCTCATTACTGCATAGGTAAAAAATGCTGAGAGCAGGCCGTGGTGAGTGGTTGGTTTTGCTTTGAGGAATTTTTTCTTCTTCTCGTCCGTCTCTAAAATATACTTCTGGAAAAAACTGGTGGCTTTGCCTAGATCATGAGTTATGCCGATAATGTATGCTCCATCTTTTAGAAGATCTGCTTCATCAACATTTAGCGATTTCTCCTCAATAGTATTCCAGCATAGATCGCCGACTTGTTGAAGATGATCAATTAGGCGCTTATTCGGATGCGATTTCAGTTCATAGGAAGGCAATTCTCTCGCTTGGCTCTCCATTTTCAACCACCCACAAATCTTTGGCCTTTGCTCTTATGCTTTTTCCATTTCTCTCAAAAAGAATTTCCCGGAAGTCCATAACAACCCGTTCTGCTCCCATCTCGCAGGGCATCACTTCTGAAAAATATTCCTTGCCATCCTCAAATTCTGGTTCAAGAATGCATTTCCCAGGAACTACGCTATCGATTGTCTGAGACTCTTCGATGCCTCCCTCTGAGATTGTCTCAAATTCCCCCACAAACCGAAAGTTGCAGATCAACTGACTGAGGCCCAGACACGGAGTGAATACAGATTGATGCTTTTCCAGCAGATCTCGCAAATTTCCAAAGAATTTTTCGTCTGAATGCGAAAAGTAGATCCTATAATTGGGATCTTTCAGGAACTCAAAACGAATCTGCGTCCGGTTCTTTATGAGATGCATCTTGATTGCGCTCTTCGTATCAACCAGGTTCTCGCCGATCCTTACCTTTTTCACAGGCTTCATGATCCTGCAACCTATCCTGGCATCGTCTCTGAAGAATTGCCTGAAGTACTCGGTTTTTTCAAGGCCAGCAATAGCACCAATCAATCCGGATAGCACTGTGCGGGGTGGGAAAGAATAGGTCAGAGGAGAGCTTGTAGAGTAATTCTTCCGGAAATGGGCATAGTCTCCCCACACATCGAATACTAATACTCTCTCCTGCATCACGACCTCAGATCACTATCGGCTTAATGGCGATTCCCGTAGCCGCTGCTATTTCATCGATCTTGAAATCTTTTCCATCCAGGCAGAAATCAATCCTGTCGTCAGAGATGATTTCGATATCTTTGATAGAACTCTTCTCAGCATTCAGTTTTGATATTAGCTTCGAGAGGTCTATCTTGAAGTCATCTGTTCCTCGAATGCTTTCATGGGGCATATCGGTTGACAGCTTAATCATATTATCGAGGTCACCGATATGATAATTCTCTTTGCTGTAATTTACTTTGAGAAGAAGCCTTGGAACCTGTCCTGCCTTAGTTCTTGATATCAGGCTCTTGGTTCCATTCCATATTCCATCCATCAAGAGCTTCACATCATCTTCAGAGAGGTTGGTATATTTTGCTGCGTTTTCATTGATAATTCCATAGAAGAGGATAAGCGAATAGGGCAGTATGTCTTCTTCTCGGAAGGTTGCCTGCTTCGAGCCTTCTTTTGATGCAAAAGCTCCCGTCCCCTTGATATGCTTCATTGTTACACGATGAAGAGATCTGCCCATCTTGAACTGTACCGGGCCTGTGTAGGTTATTGAATCATCTTTTAAGGGAATTACTCCTCCAAAGAGGCGAATGTCGATGCACTCTTTGAGGATTCGTTCTGCACTATTATCGAAATTACCAGCCCTCTTTTTTCCGTCTTGAATCAGTCCCTTCTCTTTATCGTAGATTACCTCTCTAACAAAGATCTCAAAACCTTTAAAGTTATGCAGATAATCTCTAATAGTCCTCTTCAGACGGACATCGGTTACAAGGTTGATTCCAGTCTCCTCATCAATTCTCGGCTTATTCTCATCCAGTGGATCGCCATTGGGATTTCCATCCCTTATGTCGTAGATAAAGAGAATTTCAGATCGATTCTTGATTTCGTTGCTCATTTTTTTAGTCCTCCTCGCTAATTCTGCAATTATCTTCCTTTTCATTCTTGAATAATTTCTGCATATCCATTCCAAGGACAAAATAGAAACTCAACTCATCATCTGTCTCTTTCCAATTAACTCCTGCTAAGATAAAATGCTGCGCTATTATCGACTCCAAATCACGGTAATAGTTCTTCCCGTACTCTTCAAGCTTATTTTGAATCTCTGGGAGGAGCTTTTTAATCAGCGATTCATTCATCTTTAGACTATGCAATTTGGTTCTGAATGGTGTTGCTTTTTTATCATTCCACTGTATGTTAAGCAATTTTTGAGTAAGCACTCCCTCCAGGAATGCAGCTTTCTTGGCATCAGTCGTGAAGAATGGCTTATTTAAATCGAAAAATCTCTCGACTTTTTGCTCCAGAGGGAGCCCTTCCAGGTCTCCAAGTGCAATGATTTTGTTTCCCTTCTCATCCATTTCTTTCATCTCCTTAGAGTTTCCGATAAGATTGAGTTCTTCGAGATAGTTCAATAGCAAGAAGCCGTTCAAAGAGGCGATGTTGGTTGGATAGCCTTCTGCGAAGGCTTCTCGGATTCTTCTCATGATGAAACTAATGATCAAGTAATAGTCTATTTTATCTCCAACGAATATTTTGTCAACAATTTCTAGAAAAATTTTATCAAAAGTCCTATTTTTTGACTCCTGTGGAAAGAAGCGTCTCAATACTCCAAAATTAAATTCGAGATGATTCTTTTCCTTTTGCGCCTCGCTCAAAAACAGATCATTGTAAATTTCAAAGATATCACCTATTCGGTCTTTGGTGTTAAATAGGAACCTCAATCGAGACGGCAAGACTCCCTCGATAAGCAACAGGATTCTGTATGATGATTGCTCTTTCCTGTAAAAAACCAGGCTATTACTGACGAAATCATTCTTTTCTTTAACGAGGTCTAAAATCTCGTCTTCATCTGAAGTTATATTGTTCTTGATTTCTTTATTCAATTTGACCTTTTTCTTCTGATCTTTTCCTCCCATGATACTCAGAATATCCTGAAAGTCTCCCCCGAAAGCCAATTTGGGTATAAGCAAATACCTGAAGCCATAGAAGCCGAAATCGAGTCGTTCTTCAATGTACTTCTTGCCAACTTCCAAACGGGTCGCACAATCGAAGCAAACTGGTGTATTCTTCCAGGACTCATTTACATTGAATCCTCCAGCTATGAATCCGGGCTTGTCAAAGGTATGAAAAGACCACGGAATAGCAAATCCGAATACTTCCTCTTTTCTCTGCTTACATACAGAACAGAATGCGTCCCTTCCAAGTGATTCGCCCTGTGATTTCTTGGAGTGGTATTTATTTTTCCCAGTCCTCAAGAGGATGCTCTTAAAAATTGGCTGCTCATTGGGATATATGTAATTATTTCTGTCACCAATTCCGAGAGTTATTATTGCGTTATACTTTGCATCCTTCTGAGAATATTTTTCTTTTAATTCTTCGATAATTTTATCTTTCTTGTCTGCGAGAGCTGCATTCATCTTCTGGATGGTCTTTTTATCATCAGCAGATATATCATAGCCATCGTAATTTTCAAACCATTTTAAGAATCTATTAAAGGTCTTTTCCAGGTTTCCAGCCACTTTACTTGTAGGAGTAGCATCTGTGCCATTAGGTGCACCTTTTTTATATAGATAGAGAGTATAATCCTTAAATTCATCCATTGCTACATGACTAAAGGAGTAATTGCCGTCATCCTCATTAATAATTACAGTTAATACATATTTATACTTCCCATTGCTATTCGGATTTTCGATATATGTCGAAAGGGAATCTCCCCCCTCGCTTCTTTGCTGAACGTAATCGCCGATCGTCCTTACCGCTTCAATCACCGCAAATCACCATCATTTAAGCGCAAATATTCCTGTACGTGCAGTCTACGCACCTGGCCTTCAGCTTTGTCCCATCTGGATAATATCCCTTCTGAATTATCATTAGTATCTCGCGCACAATCTGCAATGCATTCTCATAATCCTTTTGCTTGAAGTCTATCTCTGCGACATAATTATTGCTTCTTGTGTAGCACACATAGCCCTTCTTAACCTCAACCCCAAAGTGCTCCTTTATCAAAATCCCGTAGAGCGCTGCCTGATACTTATGCGTCCTGTAAATTGTCTTCTTGAACTCGGCATACTTGTAATCCAGAGGTGCAGCCGTTCCGTCTTCAAGGAAGAGAACCTCGTCCACCTCACCCTTGAATTGGTGCTTATGGGATGTCAGGTAAACAGAGATCTCCTTTCCAGTGCAATGAAGCTTCTTTCTCACGTATTCCCGGTTAATCTTCTCACGAATTTCATGTAGTTTCCTTCCTTTCAATACCTTGTAGCGCTTTTCCTCCCTCTGGGCAATGCCCTGGCAGTGCATGAAGAATATGAACCTTGGGCAGAACAGATACTCCAGCGCATCGGATACCGTGACGAAGACCTCCTGCGCTGGCGTGGGCTCGCATGCGGGCACGCCCCCGCGCTCGCTCTCCCGAGCCCCCTCCTGCGCCCGCCCGCGCGTGGCCGCAGGGGCCTTCTCCTTCCCAATCCACGACTTGGTCCCGGCCTCTGTCTCTTTCCCGGCTTTCGTCTCGCTCTGCATCATGCCCTCAGAATACCTTGGTGATCGTCATTCCGGCCACAAGCTCTCGGTCGAATCCCGCCCCGATTAGCTTGATCTTTTCAAAGCAGTCCTCACACATGGGAAAGACATAAACCGAATCCGATTCCTCGATGACCGCCTCGCACTCCAGAGCCAGGGAATCGGACTGATTGCGGTTCAGATCTCCCAGAAAGGCGCTCTTCTGCACCCGGAACAGGCCGTAGTTCTTGCATAGCTTTGCTACCCGGCTTCGTATTCTGTTCTCGGAAATGTCGTAAATAACCCAGACCAGCATCAATGACCTCGATTGCGCTTATGATTACTATTTCTGCAAAGCTCCGCATCCCGCATCTTCATCAGAATCAAGAATATCCTGATCATAATCATCCGGCAGCTCCTCGCCCGGACGGATGAGCGAATTGGCGATCCTGTGGCACTCCATTTGAATGGTGTTGCGGATCTTGATATTGCGTCCCCGGTAGAGGATTGTCTCCTCGAAATTCTTGTTGAGAGCCTCGATGAGCACCGCCTTGCCATCCTTGGAGAGGCCAACGCCCTGCTTCAGAGGCTCGAAAAACTCGTCTTTGATCATCCGCCTGCTGAAGAGATAGACCACCGTCTCGTCCACGTAAATGCGGAACATTTCAATGATATCGAATACAAGCGACATCTTGTTGTAAGAATCGGTGTGCAAAAAGCCTACATATGGGTCCAGGCCGGCGATAATGCAGCCCTTCTCAACCAGGGAGTAGAGAACGCCGTATCCGTAGTTGAGCAAAGCATTGAACTCGTCTTTTGCCGGATTTCGGCTACGGCCTGCGAAGCGATACCTCTCTGGCAGAATTGCGGAGATGGCGCTGAAGTACGCCCGCGCCGCCCTGCCCTCCAGCCCGAGCATATCCTGCCGCCGGGCCTCGATGCTTCCCCGAAGCCCCTTCATGCCCTCCCTGCACTGCTCGATCTCCTCGATAAACCCATTCAGCTCTTGCTTCTTCTCTTCTCTGGTCTTTCTCAATTTAAGCAGAAGCAGAGACTGGTTGTCCAGCTTCTTCAGTCCCCACTCTTTGGCCAGGTTAAGGCCATCCGCAGAGTCATAAATCTCCAACTGCCTTCGGCGGATCATTGTAGTGCTGCCAAGCTTCGGATGCCATACCCTGCCGTAGGGATCGCCGTAGGAATCGAGAAAAACGATATCGATGTTGTTGTCCACCGCCAGCTTGATGGCATCGGTGGTGATATACGCAGACGTAGTGATCAGAATGCTGTTTACTTTGCTTGCCGCAACTTCAAAACTTTTATCCTCTCTCTTCACCAGAAAACAGTTCCCGCTCTTGCGAAGATATGCTCCATAGCTGTTGATTACAAGCTGCACGCCATTACCTCTTGCCTTGGGCAATCCTTTTGCTTTTTATTTAGCTGAATCACTCTGCGCTTCCTCAGGTTAAAATCCTTGTGTGCACAGAGAAAATAATCTTTATCTGATGAATTCGATTTCCATGAAATCATCCAGTGCCTGCATCTGGGCCTCATGAAGAGAAAAGGCAAAGCAGATAATTCTATAAAGAGGAAAGCGCAACCACAATCTGATGCCTGCAAAGATGAGAGCAGAAAACAATGCTCTAAAACCCCTGGAGAAGCCTGATCCAACAGAAGGAGAAATCAAGTCAAATGCGGATAGAATTGTAGGCCTCCTAAAAGATATCGATATAGACTCAGTTGACCTTCAACATGCTGCGAAAGATATCTGGGTAAAAACAGTTGTATCTGATTAATGTAATAATATGACATCATCCACAGCAACTCGCAAAGAGCGTGATGCCCTTCCAGGAAAGATCCTCCTCGTCACCGGACGCCTGGCCGAGGCCCAGGTCCGAGCCGCCGCGGGCGGTGCGGACGTACTGGTTGCCGATCTCGATATAGCCGCCTTCCTCACTCCTGAGCTATTGCTCTCCGCCTCCCCCCGCGGCTATGATCTCATCCTCATTCCCGGAGCTATTACCGCCGACTTCCGGCAGGCTGAGCACCTTCTGGACACGAAGATCCGCCTCGGCCCCAAGAACGCCGCAGACCTGAGGGCGGTCTTGCGCCTTCTCGCCGGAGATGACGGAGATGAGATCGAGCTCTCCCGCACCGTTCCTGCCTGCCAGCTTCTGGACAGGAACGCCAAAGAGGAAGCGCTCAGCCGGCTTGAGGAGCTGGAAGAGCAGGCCGCATTTTCCTACCTCATCAGAGGGGTTAAAATTGCAGGAAGCTCCCGCATGAAGGTCCTGGCGGAGATAGTCGATGCAACTCGCCTGCTCCCGGAGGCCCTGGCTAGCCGGGTTCGCTACTACGAGGAGCAGGGCGCAGACATGATCGACCTGGGACTGCCCCTGAACGCCCGGCCCGATCAGGTAAAAGGCGCACTCCAGGCCGCCCGGCAGGCCACAGACCTTCCCATAAGCATCGACACCGTGAGAAGCGACCTGATCCTGGCCGGGCTTCAGGCCGGAGCAGACCTCATCCTGAGCCTGAACGGCAGCAACCTGCCCCAGGTGGGCAGAGCCGTGGCCCGGGCAGGCATTCCTGCAGTGATCATTCCCGGCCCGGGCCCCCACTCCCTGGAAGAGAACCTGAACGAGGCCCTCACTTTGGGAATACCGACCATAGCAGACCCGGTTCTCGACCCGCCTTTGCAGGGGCTGGCCACGTCTCTGCAAAGGTACCTGCTCTTCCAGAAAAGCCACCCCAGGGTCCCACTCTTCTTCGGGGCAGGCAACGTCACTGAGCTATTGGACGCCGACACTGTGGGCTCCAACGCCCTTCTCGCCGCCTTGGGCAGAGAGTGCGGCGCAGCCATCCTGTTCACCCCGGAGTACAGCGGCAAAGCAGCGGGAAGCGTCCAGGAGCTTGCCACCGCCTCAAAGATGATGACGCTGGCCCAGGATCGCCACGCTCCTCCCAAAGACCTGGGCCTGGACCTGCTCATCCTCAAGGAGAAACGCCGCCGGCCGGTGGAGCCCATGCCCGAGGGAACCATTGAGGCAAAATCAGGCCACACCTTCCAGCCGGACCGCTGCGGAAGCTTCCGGATCTCAATTTCCGCCCAATCGATACTGGCTCAAACCGGCAGCACAACCGTCGAGGGACGGAATGCTCGCGACATCCTCAATACCCTGATCGAGATGAACCTGGTAAGCCGCCTGGACCATGCCGGCTACCTGGGTCGCGAACTGGAGAAGGCAGAGATCGCTCTTCGCCTGAAAAGAAGCTATGTTCAGGACGAAACGCTCTGGTCCTCTGAGAAACATTAAATATTGGATATCGCGACATAAGCGCGAATGAAATCTACAGGTAAGGCTTTTGCTATCTTTGTGGGCGCTATCATGATACTGTCCGCCTTTGCCAGCTTCGTGCTGAGAGGCGGAGACGAAAACCAGAATGCTGTAGCGGTATCCGGCCAGGATTCCTTGCAGACCTTTGGGGTGCAGGGCCGCTATGTGGAATGGGACTTTAATGGACTTCAGGACGTCCTTCAGATGTCTCCAGAGAACACAGTCATGGCATACTGGATCAACCTGAGCGCATCAGAAAACCTGACGCAGGCAGCAACTGCCGCGCTGCCCCAGTCGATCGGCCTGAATTATGGAAACCAGATTCATAGCAACAACAGGATTGAAAAGCTGGCCGACGCTGTTTTCAATGGCACCTGGACTGAGTTTCATGCAGTCAAGCCATACCGGGTCGGCTATGACGGCCTGGTAATACCATACGAGGATTATATGATGATCCCCGCGGGAACCGATTATGCCATAGTGTTCGGTGAGCCGTCCCTCTTCGGTGCGCAGGACTCAGTGCGCCAGGTCTTGGATGTGATTACTGGCGGGCTGTCCGCACAGAACTTCACAATGGTTGCTGATGATCAGGCCGATATGCAGGTAGCAGCTCTGGGCATAGGAGGCGAGAGCATGCCTCTCTCCGGCGGCTACAGGGAATTCCACCTGACCGTAAATGTCGAAAACAGCACTGATCAGGGCTTTGATCTGAACGCCCGGTATCTGCAGCCCCAGGCAGCTACAAGCAGCAAGATTGCAGAAATTGCCTCGAAGAACAATCTGAGCTATTCATCCGCAGGCTCACAGGCTGATATCTCGGGACTTGTGGCCCCGGAAAATCTGCAAAGCGTGCTCACGGCTCTTCTCGGGCCGTAGCGCAACCTTTTTACATATGGAGCTAATGGCAGATACCATCTGAATCGTCTAACTCGTTAGGCGTTTTTGCGATGAATGATGATGGGCGAAACGCCCGGAAGGAGATTAAATTATGGCAAGACCAATATTCGTAAGATTTGATGTTCCAGCTGAGCTGGCTACCATGTCTCTTGAAGCCCTTGAACTGGCTCGTGATACAGGCAGGATCAAGAAGGGAACCAACGAAGCCACCAAGGCCATTGAGCGCGGTGTAGCCCGCCTGGTCATAGTCGGCGAAGACGTTACCCCACCCGAGATCGTGGCCCATATCCCAGCTCTTTGCGAAGAGAAGAAGACACCTTACATCTATGTCAAGAAGCAGAGCGAGCTTGGTGCTGCCGCCGGCCTTGCCGTAAAGAGCGCAGCCGCGGCCATCGTGGAGCCCGGAAAGGGAAAAGAGCTGCTCGATGAGATAGTCCAGAAAGTGGCAGCTTTGAAGTAGGTGATATCCGATGGAGGATGAGAACGGAGTAGCGGCAGAGGTCATCGAGGTCATCGGCGTTACCGGCATGCATGGTGAGGCAACGCAGATAAAATGCCGTATCCTGGAAGGCAACAACAAAGGCCGCATCATCACCAGGAACTGCATGGGACCGATCCGCATGGGCGATGTCCTGATGCTGCTCGAGACTGCCAGAGAGGCCAAGAAGCTTACCAGCAGGTGATGGAAGATGGAAGCAAGAAAGTGTTCATTCTGCAACAAGACCATCGAGCCGGGAACTGGCAAGCTCTATGCCAAAAAAGACGGCACGGTCTTTTACTTCTGCTCAGCCAAGTGCGAGAACAACGTAGCCCTTGGCCGCGTAACCAGAAGAATCAAATGGGCCCGAAAGGGGGCATAAGGCCTGGCAGAGATAGAGCGAACATTTGTCATGGTCAAGCCCGACGGCGTCCAGCGGGCGCTCATTGGCAAGATACTGCAGCGCATCGAGGAGAAGGGCTTCAAGATAGTAGCCATGAAGCTCGCCCTGATGCCGGTGGAGAAGGCCAAGGCGCACTATGCTGAGCACGTGGGCAAGAAATTCTATCAGGACCTGGTGGATTTCATCACCTCCGGGCCTTCCGTATCAATGGTGGTTGAGGGACGTGGTGCCATCGCCGCCATGAGAAAGATGAACGGCGCCACCAATCCGGTCGATGCCGTCCCCGGGACCATCCGGGGAGACCTGGGCATCGAGACGGGACGCAATGTCGTGCATGGCTCGGATTCAGCCGCCTCTGCGGCCCGTGAGATCGCCCTGCACTTCAGCCCGAGCGAACTGGTGGATTACAGGCGAATAGATGAAGCATGGCTTTACGAATGAGATCAGGCAGAGTGCATCTTCTGCCTTCTCTTATCGGAGCCTTTAAATTCTCAAACTGAGATGTATTTTTTAGACTTACTTCTTTCAGGGCGCGACCACTATGCAACATAAGTCCAAAAAAGCCGGCAAGACGAAAGGCGACGAGTCCAACCTCAGGACACCCATAGTAGTGGTAATGGGGCATGTGGACCACGGCAAGACCTCTCTTCTTGATAAGATCAGGGGAACGGCAGTTGCTAAAGGCGAAGCCGGCCTCATCACCCAGCACATTGGAGCCACAGAGGTCCCGCTCAGCGTTGTCCAGGATTTCTGCGGGTCTCACTTCGGAAAGGAGATGCAAGTTCCCGGCCTTCTGTTCATCGATACCCCGGGCCATCATGCATTTACCTCCATGCGAAGCCGTGGAGGCTCTCTGGCGGATCTGGCCGTGCTGATTGTGGACGTGAATGAGGGATTTCAGCCCCAGACCATCGAGTCTCTGGCCATTCTCAAGCGATTCAGGACCCCCTTCGTGATCGCTGCCAACAAGATGGACCGCCTCAGCGGCTGGCATTCGATCTCTAATGCTCCCTTCAGCAAGAGCATCAAAGCACAGAACGAACGGGTGGCTGAGGAGCTGGATACCAGGATCTACGAGCTGGTGGGAGAGCTCTACAAACATGGATTCAACGGGGATCGGTACGACCGCATCTCCGACTTCACCAAGACGGTTGGAATCGTGCCCATCAGCGCCATCACCGGCGAAGGCGTACCGGATATTCTCATGATTCTCGTGGGCCTCGCACAGAAATTTTTAAAGGACAACTTGAAGCTTGCCGCAAGCGGCCCGGGAACGGGCACAATCCTCGAGGTAAAAGAGGAGAAAGGCCTGGGAACAACTCTGGACGTCATCCTCTACAACGGCGAATTCAATTCTGGCGACACGGTGATTGTGGGAACAGCCCACGATCCCATCGTCACAAAGATCAGAGCCCTTCTCAAGCCCAAGCCACTGATGGAGATTCGAAGCGAAGAGAGATTTCTTCCGGTAAAGCATGTGGTGGCAGCATCAGGCGTGAAGATCTCAGCGCCCAAACTGGAAAACGCTCTCGCCGGATCAACCATCCGCGTGGTGGCCAATGCAGAGGAGATAGACACCCTATCCCGAGAGATGAAATCGGAGCTTGAGGCGGTGCGCATCGAAGGCGAGAGCGAAGGCGTCATCCTGAAGGCAGATGCCATAGGATCTCTGGAAGCACTGGTTGGCGAGCTGAAGGCCAAGAACATCGCCATTCACCATGCCGATGTGGGTCCTGTCTCCAGAAGGGATGTGATCCGCGCTTCCGCCATAAAAGATCCACTCCTTTCCGCAATCCTGGCATTCAATGTGCCAATCCTTCCCGATGCCATCAGCGAGATTCAGAAGACCAATGTCCCCATATTTTGCAGCGATATCATTTACAGCATTCTGGAAAGCTATGATCAGTGGACGGAAGAGCAGAAGATGCGCATAGAGCAGGAGAGGCTTGAGGCGGTTATCCGTCCCGGTGCCGTCCGTCTTCTGCCGGATTGCGTATTCCGCCAGTCGAGGCCGGCCATTGTCGGCGTTCAGATTATAGGCGGCGTGATCCGGACCCATGTCAACCTGATGAGAGAAGACGGAGCCAACGTGGGCGAGATCAGGGGAATTCAGGCCCGCAACGAAAACGTGGGCTCTGCGACCGTCGGGCAGGAGGTGGCCATCTCCATCGACGGGCCGACGGTGGGCAGACAGATTCACGAAGGCGACATCCTATACGTCAACATTCCCGAGAAGCATGCCCGCATTGTGGAGCTGGAGCTGAAGCCCAAGCTGGCAGAAGACGAGCGCGAGGTCCTGGAGAATTTCCTGGAGATCAAGCGCAAGAAGGAACCCTTCTGGGGAAGATAGCCAGCGGAGAGAGTAGGCATCAGCCGCATAATTGTCGTAGGCAGCATAATTAGCATCAGCGGCGTAATTAGGATAACGGCAAAATTAGTACCAGTTGCATAGCCTTTTTTCGTTCCGGCAATCTCTGCCAATCATTCTTAAAAAATTTAAAACATACTTATAAATAGTTATAATAGTAGTATTGTGTTTCTAAAAAATGGTGGGAGAGATTATGGACAATAGCAAGGAAAAAGTTCTTGTCGTTGGCTGTAAGATCGACATGATAGATAAATGCGTGGCCTGTAGCCGTTGTCTGAAGGCGTTCAATGACAGGGATGATGAGTTCAAGGGCCTCAGCCCATCAGCCGAACTCGTTGGATTGCTCGACTGCGGAGGCTGTCCTGGTGTTGCAATGGGCGCAAGGCTAAACGAATTCAAGTTCTGGAATCAGCCGCCAATGGGAGACCTGCCAACCCATGTATTCATAGGCATCTGCATCACCGCTAAAAACCAGTCAGGTGAATACATCTGTCCCTATGCGAAGAACATCATCGAGACGATTCATGCCAAGATGCAGACCGATCCGGTCACAGGAGCAGATCCAACTGGAAAGTTCCATACACACAAAGGAACGCATTTAAAAGGAAAGCAAAACCTTCATCCTTAGAACCATTTACTATTTTTTCGGTTCAAAAATGCAATCACCAATTTTGCTACTCAATAAAGATAAAAATAGATAAAAATAAAAAAATCAGGCCTCAGGTCTTCTTCTCGGGCGACAGCACCTCATCATACAGACTGTTATCGAATAGATCGCTCTGGTTCACCGTCTTCAGTATGTATTTCATCTCATACTGGGCTTTTGCATAGTCCATGGTGTCGTTGACCAGCATATGCGGATCGCTCATCCATTTGCCATCCCAGGTTCTAATTGAGTATTTGATCATCTCCAGATCCTGTCCGGTGCGGTTGGAGTAAATCTCCGCCGCCTCCATGGGATTGGCATTGGCATAATCGGTGGCGTTCATATGGGTTCGAATGATCTGTTCCACCAGTTTCGGCTCTTCCCGTATCAGCTTGCCGCTGACAACTATTGCGCAGCATGCGTGATTGGGCCTCATCTCGCCGGACCGCACCCAGGACTTGCCCTTCTTTTCAAGCTCAATCATCGCCGGACCGGGCTCCGGCAGGAACACCCCATCCACCTTTCCGGAAATCATGGCGCTTACGGCGTCTCCCGGAGCCATCGGCGTTATGTTGACCTCAAAGGCACCTATGCCGTTATTCTCGAGCCATACCTTCAAGAGGGTGTCCTGAGCAGTTCCTGCCGGAAACGTCCCGATATGCAATCCCCGCAGAGAACCGGGCCCTTCGTAGACAAGATCAGGCTTCAATATCAGTGTTGAGCCGTTGGTATTTACTGCTACCACTATCTTTGCATCCAATCCCATAGAAACCGGCCTAATGAAAGGCGCAGTGCAGATATAGGCGATGTCTATGTCTCCGGCCTTCATCGCCTCCAGCTCAGAGCCTCCTGACGGATAGCCAAATTCCTTGATCTCTGTGATCCCAAACGGCGATAAATCCCTCTGCCACCATCCCTTCACCTGCGCGATCATCTCTGCCACATGATGGGTCGTGGGCTGATAACCTATGCGGAGTTGTGTGGCCATTTCCGTCTTGTTCTCGGGAGACTTTATGCATCCCGAGGAAAAAAGCACAACAACGATGAGCATAGCCATCAGTGCAACAGGCAGAATAATTCTCAAAAACCATCACCTTAGAATATATATTAATGCCCTTCCATTGTTAATAATCTTTTGGTATAATTAATGAATCATCAATGAATCGCAAGGCGGAAATTCAATCTGAATCGTCTGGACCCCTTCGGCACAACATCTTTGAATAATCCCGCCGCAGAGGGCAAACGACCTCTCGAAGAACCTCATCGTCCCTTCGTCCAGATAATAAAAGAAATCCGCCTGCGGAACTTCAATGCGAATGGATGCCCATCCCTGATCTCCTGTGGCGATTATCTGTGTCTCGCCAGCCTCACAACTTGAAAGCCTCTCCAGCAGATCGAGCAGAGCATCCTTGAAACGCTCTCTGTCCATGCGCACCTTCGGCAGGCTCCCTTCGACTTTCAGCTCCAAAGCGCTTCCCTCCAGCCTGTTGACATAAGCAATCCTTGCCCTGAGAGCCCGGAGGTAGTCTTCATGCAATTCCGCATATAAAATTGCGTCCTCCTCGTAGGGCCTGGATAGGGAATAATCCAGTACCTCATGCAAGACGGAATAAAGGTCCACATCGCCGGCATAAAAGGATGGCCTGAACCCCCGATAAGTGACTGCATAGTCGCTGAGCATCCTGCCGGCTCTTCTCAGAAGGGATCTGTCCAGAACGATTTGCAGCTCCTGGCACTCAAAGATCGCCTCCAGCTTCTTGATGATCTGTCCCGCCTTATGGACCAGATCCCAATCCCGCTTCTTGCCGAGACGCAATTGCTCCACGAAACAGTTAAAATCGAAGAATAGCTCATCAATTTTCTTTGTATCGATGAGCTTTCCGACATTCTCCGCCTCTCCGCCCTCGTCCAGCCATTCAAGCACCAGGGAGACATAAGCCAGCCTGCCAAATATTATTGTGAAAAGCCTCTCCAGCTCCCTCATAAGGTCTTCGGCATATGCGGCAGTATTCCGGGCCCATTGCTGGGTGATCTCCTCCAGGCCCCGGAGGGAGAGCACATCCTGATACATGGATTGCAGAGAATTCCATGCTGTATCCGCATCGATAATCCGGCCATGCCCGGAGCAGCAGTAGCGGATATTCTTCTGCTCAATGATCCACATGGTTTTGTAGATGGATTTGATCAGCGACGACCGGCTCCATCCATATGCCCCTGCCATTCCCGGATTGGGGGCAAAGAAGAGGTCTCCGGTGAAAAGCAGGCCTCCCGCCCTCAAGCACAGGCTGTCCGGGCTGTGGCCGGGAATGGAATAAACCTCAAGAAAGTCGCCGCCTCCCAGTGATATCGTCTGGCTGTGCAGCACAGGACCGTAGCGAATTTTCACAGAGTCCACATAATAGGAGAGCTTGAAGCCATGCAGCTTCAGCTCGATGGCTCCACCAAGAAGAATATCCATCTTGGAGAGCAGCTTTATGTCGACTGGTGTCTCAGCCATCTCTCTGCCGAGAAGTCCCGCTAATGTCAGCTCTGGGTCCTGATTTATCAGGGCCTCTGCCCCAATCTCCTGAGCGGCAACATATACCTCGCCCAGAGACAGAATCTTCCTGAGGCGGCTGATCTGAAAGCAATGGTCCAGATGAACATGGGTCAGATAAACTACTACCGGCCTCGGCTTCTCATCGAGCATGATGGCAATGTTCTCCATCAGGCTGTCGAGCTGGTCATCCAGAGCACCGGGATCTATCAGGGCAATCTGATCCTGGCTGGATAGTATGAACGAATTGGAGGACATAAGGTCTATCTTTCGAATGTAAGGATAGATCTGCATGCCTCGGGTTCCGGTTATAGGCTGAATAATATTAGATTGTATCATAATAATCATCAGGCGCAGTATCAGCGGTTGCGACATTGGCAGGCCAATTATCATCAGGTCCAATATCATCCAGACATAGTGAGAATCTATATATGTAATGAATATAATCTATATTTAACTATTGCGTTAAAACCGGCCAGCTCTTCGATTTCTGCATTCGAGGATTAATTGAGGAGAGAGACATGAATCTGCGCAAAAAGACGCTAATTGTCATGGGCATATTTCTTATCCTCGCAGTCCTGGTCCTGTACATCACCGCCCAGATAGAATTATTTCTGGGTTTTTCGAAGCTGGAAAAGGACCTGATAAACAAGGATGTCGAAAGGGCCCTTAACGCCATATCAAATGACCTGGACAGCATGGAGGGGCTCGCAGATCATTGGGCCATCAGAAATGATACCTTTGCTTTCCTCAAAGATGATGATCACTCATTCATCAGGAATAACCAGGAGGAGCTTGCCGACGAAAGCCTGGGCGATATGGATATCAATCTGCTGCTCTTCATGGATTCCTTCGGGCAAATAGCATTCACCAGATTCCTGGACGAAAATTCTAGCCGCATTATGATACCATCCAATCTATCTGAACAATTATCTCTTTACGGATTCTGTCCCGGGTGCCTGGATAAGCAGAGCAAGTATTCTGGACTCATTCTGATCTCCAATAAACCCATGCTCATCGTCACCAATCCGGTAATCATGAGAGATGGAAATACTTCATCCGCAGGCAGAGTGGTGCTGGGGCGACTGCTCATGGACAAAGAGATTGCCAGGCTATCCAGGACCACTCAATTGCATATTACCATCAAATCGCTAAATGATGACAGGATGCCCCCTGACTTTAAGCAAGCTGCGGTCTCCCTGCAGGGCAATGACTCCGCGGTGGTCAGGATTTTAGATAACGACACAATTGCAGGATATGCCCTGCTGAATAATATCTACAACAACCCTCTATTGATGCTGAGAATAGACTCGCCGCGGGCGATCTACAGGCAAGGAGAGAGAAGCCTGAGCAGCTTTGTGATTCTATTCACTCTGGCAGACATTTTTCTTTTCATGCTCACTCTGCTCTTCCTGGACCGTTCCGTTCTATCCCGGCTGAGCGCTCTTACCGCCGGGGTTGCATTGATCGGCAAAAGCCAGAACATGGCCTCCCGCCTTGTGATCCAGGGAAAGGACGAGCTGTCTGGCCTGACATCCTCAGTAAATGATATGCTGGACGCACTGGGGCTGGCCCATGAGGAGATCAAAAATAGCGAAAGGCGCTACAAAGCAGTGGTCGAAGAGCAATCGGACTTGATTTTAAGGACGATGACTGATGGCACAATCACCTACTGCAATGAGGTCTTCTGCCGATTTTTCTCATGCGGACCGGATGAGATAATAGGGACAAAGATCGAAGGGCTCATCCCGGCAGAAAATCTGCTTCCAGCGGTGGATCGGGTCAGCGATCTGATGCCCGACAACCCTACGATATCATTTGTCAGCCTGTTCGTGAGACCGGAGGGGCGGCGCTGGATCCAGTGGACTAGCCACGGCATATTCAGCCAATCGGGCTCATTAATTGAGATTCAGTCTGTGGGCAGGGACATCACCGAACTGAAGACGACAGAAGAAGCTCTCAAGCAGTCTGAGAGGCGGCAGGCGGAGATAATTGAATTCATGCCGGATGCCATTCTGGCCGTTGATCTGGATGGCAGGGTGATGGTCTGGAACAAAGCCATGGAGAGCCTCACGGGAATCAAAGCCGATGACATCCTGGGCAAAGATAATTTTGAGCATGCATTGCCTTTCTACGGATTTCGAAGGCCGATTCTGGTCGATATGGTCCTGATGCCCTTCAAGCAATTTGAACAGGAGTATGCCAGCTTTAAAAAAGAAGGAAATGCGGTACTGGGCGAGATCTTCATTCCCCGTCTTGGATCCAATGGATCTTATCTGCTGGCTAAGGCGGCGATACTGTACAACGCGGCCGGCGAGAAGGTAGGGGCAATTGAGTCCATCAAGGACATCACCGAAAGAAGAAACATGCAGAGGAAACTGGAAAGGACGAGGACGGAATTGCATATCGCGGCAGATATCCAGAAGAGCTTCATACCCAAGAAGACGCCGAATATTCCGGAATTTGAGATTGCTGCGGCGAGCATTCCTGCTATGGAGGTGGGAGGAGACTTCTATGATTTTATCGTCCAGCCGGATGGAAAATATGGGATTGTAATTGCCGATGTTGCCGGTAAGAGCATTCCCGCCGCAATCTTCATGGCGCTATCCCGAACGATAGTTCGAGCCAATGCCGTGAACCAGCCCAAGGTCTCAAAGGTGGTAAGGAATGCCAACAAAATGATCGCCTCCGATGCACCGACCGGCATGTTCGTAACCCTGATTTACAGCGTGCTGGATGGCGAGAACTATTCCATGCAGTATGCAAATGCCGGCCATCCTCCCCCTCTGCTCTTCCGATCGGCAGACTGCACCGTGCAAGAGGAAACGCCTATGGGATTGGTCATGGGAATCGTCGATGATGCGGAATACCGGGAACGCCGCATCAAGTTTTGCTCCGGGGATATGGCTATCTTTTATACCGACGGGATCACAGAGGCCATGAACAAATCTGGAGAGCTTTATGGAATAGAACGCCTCAAGGAAGTGATCATCGGCAGCTGTCTATTGGAGCCTAAAGAGATTCTGAAGAGGATACTCGCAGATATAACCAGGTTCAGCCAAACGGCGGAGCAGCATGATGACATCACCCTGATAATAATAAGAGCCAGAGGCAAGCGGAAAGATCATTGCCGGACGGAAATGAGATCCCTGAGAGAGAACATACCAAAGATCGTGGGCTATATCGGCAAAAAAATGTCCGAGAGGGGCTTTGAAGGAGAGCAAATATCAGAGATGCAGGTGGCAGTAGAAGAAGCTTATGTTAATATTATCAATCATGGATACAAAAAAGAAGAAGGGCTCATCTGGATCACAATTGATGTTGGGGAGAGATTTATCAGAGTGACGCTTGAAGACGAAGCCCCAAGTTTTGATCCGACTAAATTTATAAAACGAGAGCAGGACAGCAATCCTCTGGATCATCCCGTTGGCGGTTGGGGCATAAATCTCATGAAGTCGCTTACTGATGAAATAAAGTATGAGTATAAAAATAATAAAAATAAATTAACTCTAATAAAAATAAGAGGCTGGTTGAATAATGAGCAATAATAGAGAGAGAGAGAGACGATGATGGTCGGATAGAGAATGCTGAGAAGATGGTGAACAGATGGAAATTGCTGAGAAGATGATAGGAGACATCATCATTATTTCAATTTCGGACAGAATTGATACAATTACCTCCAAGGAATTGGATACAAAACTGAATGAAAGAAGAGAGGGAAAGACAAAAAAGATAATCCTCAATTTGGCGAATGTAGACTACATCAGCAGCGTGGGATTGAGGGTTCTGCTGGCTGCTTTGAAGAGACAGAAACAGGATCAAGGATCAATGCCGCTGGTATCTTTGCAGCCTTTTGTGCAGAATGTATTTAAGATAACAGGGCTAGATAAGATATTTCAGATATTTCCCACAGAGGATGCGGCCCTAGAGAGTCTATCGCATGCTGATGCATCAGCTAAGGATTGATTAATGAAGAAATTGGTATTTGGGGAGGTATCATGAAGATAACAGAAAGGGACATCGATAGTATCCAGGTGATAGCGATCTCTGGAAGGGTCGATGTAATATCGGCAAATGATCTTGAGACATATCTGAACAATGCCATCAAAAAAAATTCCCGAATGGTCTTCGATCTCTCTGATACCGAGTACATAAGCAGTTCGGGTTTGCGCGTATTTCTTGCCGCACTCAAGATGATGAGGACTAGAGACGGTGAGATGAAGCTGGCATCACTCCAGCCGGTCATAAGAAATATCCTCGACATATCCGGTCTCTCAAATATATTCTCCATATATCACAATCTCAATGAGGCCATAGATAGCTACCAAGCAAAAAAATAGAGGATACCAACTGCAGGCTATGCAGCATGGGACGATAAAAAGATCGCAAGAGCCTAGATGAATCTGGAAAAAAGGTTAAGCAGGGTTTATCTATCAACCCTGACCCATTCTATACCAATTGAGCAATCAGTATCTTCTGGGTGGTCTGGCTGGCCTGTGCTTCTGATAGCAATCGCTGCAGTACACCGGCCTGGAGCCATCGGGCTTGAAGGGAACTTGACATGTCTTTCCGCACTCAGCGCAAGTGGCATCGTGCATCTCTCTTGGTCCGCGGTTAAAGCCGCCTCTGGAGCCGCTTCCATATCTTTCCATTTAATTCACTTACCTTTGGCATCGATTCCGAGAATCGACCCTACTACAAAGCATCCCATCAAACTCGATTGACTAGACGATATGCAGCCTTTTGCAAATGGGACGATTATTTGATATACCTTTCGGTCTATTCATTTGATTTGAGCCTGGCATGCAAAAAGTTTGAGAATGAAAGATATGTACTTGTATTTTAATTGGATATGATCCAGATGATGACCTTATTTATGAGAAAATCGACAATTTTGGCCCTTGCGATCCTCTGCCTGCAGCCTTTGGCTCTGACAGGATACTGCCTGGCGGCCCCTGAAGGGCAAGCGGATGGCAATGGTTCGGCGCATGCACAGATCTTTCCCGACGCCCCACTCGTCCTGAATGACGATACTCTGAAGGGGGCAATCAGGGCTTATCCCAATCTCGTCTTGGACTGCTGGGAGATTGGCTGCCCGCCCTGCGAGCTCATCGGTCCGAAGATAGACAGAATGGCAGAGGATTTCAAGGGCCGTATCGTATTCGGGAAGCTCTGCATCAATCGCAATCCCATTTCGATGGGCATATATCGCATATCAAGAACACCAACCCTGCTCGTCTTCAAGAATGGCACGATGGTGGCCAAGCAGGTGGGCAATTATCCACAGGATGATCTGGAGCGAATGATCCTCGCCGTCCTTCATCAGCAATGATATTTCCCCCCGGTTGTCCGCCTGACACTCTAGAGACTCTATCCCTTGTACTCCCCGCCCACCAGCTCTCGGATGCGCTGTGCGATCTTCGGACCCACCAGTTCCACCTCTTGCAGCTGCTCTGAGGATGCGTTCATTACCTTCTCCACAGACCCGAAGTGACTGAGCAGATTTTTTGCTACCGCTGGCCCAACGCTGGAAATGGAAGATACCAGGTACTCCTGCTGCTCCTTGAGCGTTCTCGCAGTCTTATGGCCATGCACCTTGGGCTCACGCCCCTCTCGCATCTCCCTCTGGGCCATCTGGGCGATAACCTTTGCAGTCTCCGCCTTATCTTCCGTGGGAATAATGGGCAGCCCGTAATCCACTGCCACTGAGATCATGGCTCCGCGAATGGATGCGGCATTCATCTGTGTGGTGTAGAGATCTTTTCCCTCCAGGATCAAGACCGGCCGATCATAGGTTCTGACCAGATCCGCTATCTGGCGGAACAGATTTCTCTGGGGGTCGATGATTGAAGATACAAAATCCTGGGCGGTCTTGCGCTCGATTGCTACCTTCTCGCTTATCACATAGTCTGCCACCTCCAGATTCTGGACGGTGACCTCGATTCCAGAAGACTCCAGAAGCTTTGCCATCTCTCTCTCCCGAAAGTCCACCACGATCTTGCCGACAGCCTTGGCGGGCTCCCCCTGATCGGAACGCTTTTTTTCATCATCCTTATCTTCGATACCGTTCTCGCTGTATTCATCTTGCAGGCCGCTTTCTTGCAGGCCTTTCCCCGCAATCCCAGCTGGCCCGACGGAGACCTCAGTAATCTGCAGTTGCCTGGCTGGCGGCTCCAGTTGCAGCCCATCTTTTCCCGAACCGCTCAGGCCGCGAATCTGCCGGTTCATGGTCTTTTCCTTGCGATCGGATATCCAGTAATAAGCCTCATCTCGCGTGCCTTTAGCCATCAATACAACTACTCTTCCTGCCCTTGCCCTGCCGGTCCTTCCCTTGCGCTGGATGCTGCGAATCTCGGAAGGCACGGGCTCATAAAAGATTACCAGATCGGTTGCAGGAATGTCGATGCCCTCTTCGCCCACCGAAGTTGCGATTAGGACGTTGTAGTCGCCAGCCCGGAACTTTTGCAAAATCTCTGTCTGCTTTCTCTGGCTGAGCCCTTCGTCATTATCACGGCTGGACTGACCCACAAATCGCACCGCCCGAATGGCCGGATCCGACTTCAGGAACTTGACGAGCGAACTGGCAGTGTCCCGGTAGTTGGCAAATACCATGATGCGGGACTGCGGGTTCTGGCCAATCTGCTCCTGCAGTATTCTCAAGACCGCTGCTGGCTTGGGATGCTCTACCTTCAGCTCCCGAAGGGTTTCTGCAATCTGCCTGAAACCTGGATCCTGCATTATTCTGCGAGAGGCTTTGGATCCGCTTCGCGAGAGAGCTTCCCCGTCCAGCCGCTGGAAATATCTGGCCAGTGCATCCGGTCCTTGCGTCTCAGCAAGCTCCACGGCATGATGCAATTTGAGTATCTCCGCCATGAGAGAGATGGCCACAAATGTTGATTTATTGGCTTTGCTCTTGGCCGAGGACATGAGGGCCGCCTGCAGACCGAGAAGCTCTTTCTTGGAGGACCTGGCATCGATCCTGGCAGGGCTTATCCCCAACAGATTCAAATCATCGATTCTGGAGATTAGCAGCTCCTCTAGGGCAGTGCGGACCCCCAGAAGCTCTTTGGGAACGACAAGCTTTACCCATTCGATCTCCCTATCATGAACAAATGGCGCGACATCAGGGTCATTTTCCGTGCGGGTCTGGATGGACTCAATGCCCAGGTTAGTGCAGATCTCTGCGATCTTATCGCTCTGGCTGCCCGGGCTTGCGGTAATTCCCAGAACGAGAGGATCTCTTCCCTCGCGACGATAGCGTTCGGCAATATAGACATAAGCATAGTTTCCCACCGCCCGATGCGCCTCATCGAATATCACCAGAGATACGTCCTCAAGATCGATCCTTCGGGAGAGAAGATCGTTTTCGATTACCTGCGGGGTGGAGATCACTATTCTGCTCTTCCCCCATAATTCGATCCTCTTTTCCGGAGGGCTCTCTCCGGTTATCATGCTGACCATATCCCCGTCTTTGAGCACCCGCCGCAGGAAAGAGGCATGCTGCTCGACCAGCGGTTTTGTCGGGGCCAAAAACAGAATCCTGCCCCGATCCATTCGAGCCAGAATCACCATAAGAGCAATGACCGTCTTGCCAAGGCCCGTAGGCACGACTATCAGGCTGGAGGACTGAAGAGCCGCCGCGGCCAGATCCAGCTGGAAGAGCCGCTTCTCCACAGTCTGCGGCAATAGATGGGGATGCTCCAGGAAGGAGGACATGAGAGAATCATTGCCGCTTGTTGTATTTGACTGCATTGATTTCCGGAGAGATGAATCTATTGATATGCATTTATTATTCATAGTATATCAAATGAACTATACTTATATTACTATGGTCCAGCAGATCAATTAATGGAGCAGATGAAGGCTACACTTTTCAAGGTGGTTTTGAAGGATAAATTTATATAATATAAAAGTAAGAGATTGGTAAAAAGCTAAATCTCGCTTATTTAGCGAAATAGCTTAAATTATTCGCTTAAAGAAAAAGGGGGCGAAAAGAAAAATGAAGGGAGTAATAGTAGTAGCATTCATGCTTGCAATTGCCCTTATGGCTGGTTGCGGCATCGTGCTAGCTAATCCACCACTGGTCCCACCAGTGCAGTATGAGCAGTTCTGTGAAGCGCAGAAAGTATCCGGAACAGGAGTTATCGATGTCAGCACATCGGTAATCGACAAGAAGATCGCACTTGAATACTACAACACCATGGCAGGCGACGGAGACATGGAGCTTGACTCTGAGCATGCATACTCGCAGGACCCAGAGAAATTGAAGAGAAATATAACATCAGTCAATGGTGGCAAGGAGTCTGGATTGAACCTCTATGAGACCACCAAGCTCACCTATGCAGGCGAGACGCCTCTGACCGGCGGCAAGTATCTGCATTCCAAGGCATTCTACGGAGGCATAGGAGCTGATGTTCAGGAGATGTTCTCTGTCAATGAGATGGAGAAGGATGAGACCTCCTTCTTTGCCTCGACAACTCCATACCGCCCGCAAAATGTGTCTCCGACAACAGGCAAGAAGCAGGGTCAACCGTATGATCCCGAAAAGCTAACCAAAGGCGGATTGCTGAAGGATGCCGGCAGAAACACCACGCAGGTAGAGAAGCTTATGACATCGGACGATGGTTATTATGTCCCATCGCACCTGATAGGCATGGAAACCAAGACATCCTTCAACGGTACCTGGGGCACCGATGCCAAATGGCATAAGATATTCTACAAGGATATCAAAGCCCACGAGATGTTCACCGGAACCTTCGAAGCTGAAAAGACCATAAAGTTCCATGAAAATCCCGTGCCGGATAAGATCCGTCCGCCATGTGACGGCATAGACTGCTAGGCCGATAAAGCCTGCAGTCTTTTCTTTTTTTAGCAATATTCAGGGGGGTTGAAATGAAAAAAAGGATGTTTGGATTCATAATATTATTCATCTTAACAGCAACCCTATCGGATGCCACGGTAGAGGACAGCGGCGTGGCTTCCGGGGATGTTTCGAGCAACGCCTGGACAGTCCCCACATCGCCGACTTTGCCCTCATATCTGCCCAGCCCATGTTCAGGAGATTCCGGGGACCTTAAAGTGAACATCGTCATTACCGGGCCGGACCAAGAGCAGGACAAATGGTATACGACTCCCGGCAAACCGCTGGACTTTATGGTTACCATAGTCAACAATGGCAAGACAGAGGTAGAGGCACAGGCAAACATCAAACCGGAGAGCTGTCCGTTTGAATGGTTCAGCTGGACGACGACTTCTCTCACCATTCCGGCAGGAGTCTCCCGCTCTGTTGCCATGCAAGTTCTGCCGGATGAAAGCGCGACAGCTGGCGATTACAGCTTCGGAGTGGAAGCCTCAGCCAAATGCCGCAGCCCTGGGTCATGCCCGGCAAGATTCAGGGTTCAGGCTTTCGACTATGCTTCAGAGACCTCGGTGAGCGGATCGGGCCAGTTTCAGATCAACAAAGACCTTAGAAGCATGAAATCCGGCATCAAGTCCAGCAAAAATGTGCTGTTTTCCGGCAGCGTGGATGCCCTGGTGAAGAACGAGTACATGGTGGATAAAGCTCAGGGCAAGAATGCCAACTTCCAGGAACAGGATGCAGTCGACAACTACAATGCCCTTTCGCAGGGGGATGCATTGGTCGGAACTGAGAGCTTTAAGAGCTCTGCTATATTCGGTGGAGTGGGAGCAAAGGTCCAGGAGAGCTACGATGTCTCGCAGATGGAGTTTAAGAGCCAGGATCTTGTTTTGCATCAGACGGGATCGCTGAAAAAGAACGCAGAGTTTCAGACCGCAGACAACTTCACAGGATATTACCTGATAGATGCCAAGCAGATAGTGCCTGGCCAAAAGAGCATGAAGGAATTTGAGGAGTATTTCGGATCATTTGAGATCAACCGGAGAATACTCTTCCGGGATGCTACAAAATCCAAAGCGCCATGCCAGGAAGGAGATTGCCTGAAA
Source organism: Methanothrix sp. (assembly GCA_035403205.1). Taxonomy (GTDB): domain Archaea; phylum Halobacteriota; class Methanosarcinia; order Methanotrichales; family Methanotrichaceae; genus Methanothrix. The sequence continues at coordinate 28,034 of DAONES010000010.1, forward strand.
ACGCCGGGCAATGCACCCACAGCTGGCGATCCCGGCTTTGCCAGCCCATGCCCGAGCGGCTCGTGCAATAAATTCACAGATGCTCTGAACGCATTCACCAAATCCGCTGAATAAATTTTTTTAGCGAAAGATGTCTGAGACTGCATTTAAGAGACAGAGCACAACAGAAGAAAAGAGAATATCAGAAGGAATGAGGCGAAGATCTCGGGGGTGATGGAAGAAATATCTCATCTCATTCTTCCATCGCTCTTCGCCCAAATGGTTAGTGACACTCATTATATTTAAAACTATTCTTTTTAATTGAGTTATGATACATTTCGACTAGGTTTCCATTCACAAAATCACTATGCATAAAAATATCATGATGAATTGGATTAAAGAAAAATATATTTAATATATTTAATTAGTATTAATATTACCACCTATCAAATCAATAATAATTATTTTATTAATAAATACACCCAACTGTGCCGATCCGGGATGCCTATGGACATTGAGCCTGGGGAGAACGATATAAGCAAAAAGAATAAATGGTTAAAGCTCCAGTAGCTGGAAAAAGGGATCTGATTTCGCAACCCTTTAGAGAAAGGAGGTTCATGAAATGAAGTTGATTCTTACATTATTCGCAGTTACGATTCTCCTGGCGAGCGTTGCCATCACGGCCAGCGCTGCCGATGTTATGGATTTGAGCACATTAGGAAAAAAACCGGTTGTAGAAGCGGTCACACTGCCCAGACTCTCTCCCACGATGCCGACCATCGCGCCTGCCACTCTGGGAGGCAAAATAAAAACTGAAGTCCTGGATCTCAGCACTCTGGGAAGAAAGGCACAGGTCAGCTCAAATGCCTCCATGATCAAGGGAGCATCCCCGGTTACGGTAACCCCAATGTTCGCAGTTAAAAACGGCAATGTGACAAATCAGGCAGGCTCTGTCTTTACCCTGCCCCAGGCAGTTGCAGCCGCCCCATCAGTCTACACCCCGCCCATAGCCATATTCGGCGGAGCTTGATGAGGAAAAATGAGAGTCACGATTCAGGTTGACGGAAAAGCAATAGATCTAAATGCCTTCACCCAGGAGATAATCGGCAATACGGCCGCTGCCATGGCCGAGTCTCTCCGGGGCGTAAATCCGGATTGGAAAGGAATTGAGATCAAGATAGAAAAGTAAGACTCTCAATCCTTCTTGCTCTTTTTAAAGACCGATGCAAGATCAATAAAATAAGTTCCCTCTTTTACCGCCATAATCAGCTCATCCCTTTCGAAGAGGGACGGAAGATTCAGCTCATAGGTGCCTGGCGCAGTTATCTTGACGCTCTCCAGGGTCTTCTCATTGGGTTTGCCCTTGCCGTCGCTCTTAGCCTTTCCGTCGCTCCTAAATGCATCCTGCAAATTCTCAAGTTGGCCCTCATAATGATGAGGTGCGTCCTCAAGCTTCTTTTTTAAAGCAGGCTGAACGTTTGGAGAAAGAGGCGCGGAGTGAGCCGATTCTTGCGATGCCTGTTGCGGAGATAGCATCCGCTCCACTGCCATGTCGGACCTATTTTTGCGGGTCCCGGGAGGCGCACGCACCCCCATGGCCCGGGTTATGATCGGCTCGCCCTCGGCCTCCCTGGAATCCTGCTGCCCCTTTCTGACGAACATGAACTTTTTCCAGCCGCATTTCGGGCAGCCCTTCAGGATATCCTCTCCCGAATCAAAGACGTTTTTGCAGCGGGTACAGATATGAGGCATCTAGTCCCCCACAGAGACCTTGGTGCTGATCTGATATTTATCTTTCTCAATGGTGCGCAGCTGATTGGCAGGGCCTATGACCGTCATCCTGCCCTTCAGAGACCTGCCAAATATCTTATCCAAAAATGATCCTTCTTTCCTGGATGGATAGCTCTCTATCTCTATTCCCGAGAATTCGTCCACCTTGATCTCGGTCATGGTCATCTCGATAAGGCGCACCTCCTCATCAGAAGACAGGCCGCATTCCAAGACCACAATCTTGCCGTTCTTGACCTTGTCCAGGATGAGCCGAATCTTCTCCATGGAGGTCATTTTCTCCAGCTTCTCTGCCGAGATGAGGTCCATCTGCACTTCTCTCATCAAGATCACCCAAAGTAACTCGCGATCGCCTGATAAAGGTTATCTATATTCGATCCTTCCAGAGCGGAGATCTGCACCATAGCATGCTGAGGAAAGGCGGCCTTGATTCTGGCAGGAGCGGCATTGGGCAGATCCATCTTATTGGCCACAATGAGAAGTGGCAGCTTTCTTGCCTCCATGTTCCCGATCACCACCACATTGACCTGGGTATATGGATCCTCAGTTGAGTCCATAACCAGGAGCACTCCGTCCAGGTCGTCCAGCCATTTGATGGCTTCTATCACGCCTTCAGTGGCTTCTTTGGCCCTTTTCTTGGCCTGAGACTCAGTGAGGCCGAAGGCCATGAACTCCTTGAAGTCGACCTTTGTGGCCATGCCCGGAGTATCGACGATATCCAGCTCGATGCTGGATCCATTGGCATGAATCACCACGCCTTCTTTCCTCATGGCCCTGCGGGTCTCATGGGGAATGGGGGAGGCCGCGCCCATGCTCTCTCCTCCGCTCCAGTCATGCAGAATCCTGTTGGCGAGGGTGGTCTTTCCTGCATTAGGCGGGCCATATAGTCCAATTTTGGCCCTCTTCTTCTTAAATATCCTGTTTATCCAGGACCCAAGGCTCTCCTTGAGGCTGCTGATGAAACCCATATCCTACCTCAAACTTGATAAGCGCATATCTGTACTAATAATTTTCCATAAAAAATTTTAAAAAACTAGCTAAAGACATCCTGAGCCGGGCAATTGCCGACGAACCCCTCGAACTGCCCACAGCTGCGCAGAGCCTTCCAGGCCTCCTTCAGGGAGGTCTCTTTGATATTGGCATAGCTCTCCCGCAAATACGGACAGGCCCTGACTCCGCCGTCCACTGCCACATGCATCCACCTTCTTCCGGCCATGCAGCCCATCATCTGGCCCTCGAAATATGTGCTGGCAAAGAGCCTGGGGCCCCCGGGAGTAGAATTGATCTTCCTGTAAAGGCCGATGATCTTCTCTCTCTCAATCATCGTCAGCTTCTCCTCGGGCGTATTGGGGATGCCCTCCCAGACAGACAGCTCCTGCACGCCCAGCTCCGTGGCCAGATCATAGAGATCGGAGATCCGGTCCACCTGGCCGGACTTAATGTGACAGGCCATTGTCACCATCAATCCTGTCTCCAGAGCGATCTTTATGGCCTCTATCGCCCTGCCGTAAGCCCCTTCAACACCCCTTACCCGATCGTGCTCCTCGGGATCAGTGCTGTAGACGCCGATAATCAGATTGTACAGACCCGCTTCTCTTAGCCGGACAGCTTTCTCGACGGTCATATCAAGGCCCGGCGTAAAGAGATTCACCACCGCCTTCTCAGGGTCCACGTGCCTGATCAGCTCAAAGATGTCCTCCCGCAGAAGGGGATCGCCTTCCGTAAATGTGATGATACAGCATCCCATCTCCAGCGCCTGGTCGATGGTGCGCATGATCTCCTCGCGAGAGAGCTCTCCCTCACCTTCCCTTATCAGGCAGTGGTCGCACTTTGCTCCGCAGCGCCTTGTGACCTCGA
>DAONES010000011.1:0-24980 GCA_035403205.1 Methanothrix sp.
TGGCCGCCTACGCCACGATCTATGAGGTCCTGGTCAAGCTCAGCCGGATCATGGCTCCGTTTACCCCCTTCATCTCCGAGGCAATCTACCAGAACCTGGTCAGGGGCCTGGATGAGAATGCGCCCCAGTCGGTTCATATGTGCTCGTGGCCTCAGGCGGAAAAGGAGCGGATCGACAAGCGTCTGGAGGAGAGCATGGCACTCGTAAGGGAGATCTCCATGGCCGCCTCCAATGCCAGGCAGAAGGGCGGCCGCAAATTGCGTTGGCCGGTTTCTGAGATTGTGATTGCTCCTGCCAAGGAGGGGCTCGACCTGGACGGGCTCGTAGATGTCCTCAAGGGCCAGACCAACGCAAAGAAGATCACAGTGCTTGCAGCCGGCGAAAAGCCGAAGATGGACCTGGAGATCGCCCCCGTTCACAAGAAGATCGGGCCGGTCTACAAAGGGGAGGCAAAAGCGGTTGTCGAGGCCATAGCTGCAGCCGATCCCTTTGAGGTCAAGAAGCAACTGGACTGCGGCGATGCGACTGTATCCTTTGCCGGAAAGGATTACCGCGTCACGGCAGAGATGGTAGCAATCAAAGAACTTCCGCCGCAAAACCTGCCAGCCGCCGAGTTTTCCCGCGGGTTTGCCTATGTGGACATCACCCTCACTGCCGATCTGGAGGCGGAGGGCTATGCTCGCGAGATCATCCGCCGCATTCAGGATATGAGAAAGGAACTGGATTTGCGCGTGGAAGATCAGATCCGGGCAGCCGTCGATATCGAGAGCAAGCCTATCCTCGACCTGGCCCTGAAAAAGAAGGAGCATATCGCCAGCGAAGTTCGAGCGGCAGATTTCCAGCTTGGTCTGGGCATTGCTCTGCAGGGAAAATTGGTTAAAGACTGGGATATAGAAGGCATCTGCGTGAGAATTAGCATAGATCGATTGTCATAGATTGATTAAATTAGATCGATTGACTTAGATCGAAATTGATGAACATGGTTTGATGCGGATTAAAAAAGGCGGAAGTACAAAAGATGAGCACTGAGGATGAGGCCATGGCGGCACCTGTTCCCGTCAAGGTCAAAGGGGTCTACATCGCCGAATCGGAAGGTAGCGCGCCAGTACCTGTGGTTCTCCTGGAAGACGGCATGTCAAGGATCGTGCCCATATTTGTTGGGCTGTCTGAGGCGGTCTCCATTCATCATGCCCTTTCCGGGGAGCTTTCACCCCGGCCCATGACCCATGACCTCTTCATCTCAGTGCTGGAGAGCCTTTCCGCCAACATCACCAAAGTGCTCATCGATGATCTGGATGCAGGGATCTACTATGCCCGCCTAACCCTCAAGAGCGAAAGCAAAGAGAGCGAGATAGATGCCCGGCCCTCTGACTGCCTGGCTCTGGCTCTGAGAAGCCGAGCACCCATCGAGGTGCAGGAGAAGGTAGTTTTAGAGTCTGCTATCAGCAAAAGCGAGGTTGAGAAGCTGATCAGCATTGAAAACTATATACAATAAAGGTTATTCAGTATTTTCGTTTTTTATTACATTGGGTTCGCTATCCTCTGAAATACTCCATGAATCGATTCCATTGCCAAGGAGATTGTTGAATTCAAATGTTCCTCCTGCATTGCTATATATATAAATGGCATAATGTTGGTTATTGCTGATGACGTTTTTCCTAACCACTGGATTGCTGCCGTTTCGAATTATAATGCTTGCCATCGCGGACCTTGTTATTGATTATTACAGGATTGGCATCTCCTATGATTTCGATGCCTGCTAACGCATTACCATAGATATCATTTCCTTCGAATGCTAAATTCATTTGTGCATTTCTGAGGTAATCTGCAAGAAATTTTTCTATGTAGTTGTGTTCTTTCGATTCTAGACGATAAAGGAGATTTTTTGCTCAAGATAGTTGTCGCTTGGTGTCCCGGCATAAAGGTTATCTTCCCAGACATTTAATTTAGTCGTTATGACTGTGGATTCGGTGCAAGCGCCCCCCGGCAACCGTTGGAGCGACCCATCTCGCTACATTATGGGTGTGTTCCTGCTCCTGGCAGCTCTTTTTGTGGTGTACATTGGCAGATCGGCCGTGCCTCTGGTTCTGGCCGCCGCACTGCTGGCCCTGATAGTCGATCCGGTTATTCGGTTCCTGGTCGGCCGGCTGAGGATGAACAGAACCCTGGCAATTGTGGTCACCTACCTGTTCGTGGTGGCCATGCTGCTCTTGCTTCCTCTGCTTATCATCGAGCCTCTGGTGGAGGCGGCTAACTTTGCCCTGCAAATTGATCCTGCGATGATCGTACAGCGGCTGAGCAGCTTCATCCAATCAGTTTCCGTTGGACTCCAGCCCCATCCGTGGCTGGCCAGCGTATTGAATCCTCCAATTGACTCCCTTCTCAAGGCTCTGAATTATTCTGCATCCGCTTCCCAGGCTCCTGCCCCGGTCATGCAGATGTCTGTTGCCGATTTGAGCAGCCGGCTGGGCAGAGCATTGGGCGCGGTGGCAGGATTTCTGGGGCCCACCTTTTCCGGCCTGGCTTCGATACTGTTCACCCTGCTCATGGCACTGCAGATGACCCTTACCGTCGGCCAGTACAAGAACTGGTTTTCCGATCTGATCCCGCCCGGCCACGAGCCGGAACTCAACTTGCTTTTCGGAAAAATTCACAAGATCTGGACCGGCTTTTTGCGAGGCCAGATGCAGCTCATGGCTGCGGTCGGTCTTCTCACCTGGATAGGCGGTTTTATTATCGGATTGCCGCAGGCATTCTTCCTCGGCGTGATTGCGGGATTCATGGAGCTGATTCCCAATGTAGGTCCAGTTCTGGCGGCGGTTCCGGCAGTTCTGGTGGCCCTGCTCTTCGGATCGACACACCTGGCGTTAAGCCACCTCAGCTTTGCCCTGGTGGTGATCGGCTTTTACACCTTCGTTCAGATGATTGAAAATCAGTTCCTTGTGCCCAGGATCATGGGGGGCGCAGTAGATCTACCACCTCTGATCGTCCTGATCGGAGTTATCGTTGCCGCTGATGCATTCGGCATAATGGGAGCGCTCCTCGCCACGCCGATGATTGCCACGGGAAAATTGATATTTCTTTATATTTATGGAAAGATCATGATGGATGCCCTTCCAGAAAAACAGAATGGCCTGAAGCTGAATCGATGAAATTCAACCTCAACCTTGACTGCCTCCCGGTTCCCGGTCAAGGGCATTCATCAAATCATAGATCATAATTCAAAAAGGACGGCTTGTGTCGGGCATACATCTGCGCAGACGCCGCAGAGTATGCACTCAGTATTTTCCATCTGGCCTTGCTGGACCATGCCGATTACGTCAAGCCCCATCGGGCAGTCATTTGAGCATCTTTTGCAGCCGGTGCAACGGTCCACGGCTGCCGCAAGGCGAAGCTCGGGCCAGCGGATTAGGTTAGCGATCTTTCTTCCGGCAATCATGATCACCGCAATCGGGCAGAAATAATTGCAGAAGCCGCGCTTTCCTCCCAGCAGGGCAAATACAGTCAGGAAAGCGATCTGGACGAAGAAGATTATGTACGCCCCCGGTTTCGCTATGGAGATTGCGTGATCCGTATAATAAAAAAAGTCTATGGCAGCAAATCCTCCGGATGATCGAATCGCAGAGATGAGGGGGATCAAAATAATTGCCAGGAACATGATATACTTGAGCCATTTTAGCCTGCTTTCTTTTGCCGGGTTATTATTTATAGCAAAGTAGATCTCTTGCAGGCCGCCGGCGGGACAGAGCCAGCCGCACCAGAGCCTTCCTGCGAATAGAGAACTTGTAAAGAGGAGGACAAAGAGGATCAATCCACCGGTGGCGATACCTTCCGATGCTCCCTGGATTATTATCGGGCAGGAGATATACGCAAAGGTCACAGGCATCATCACGAACGAGAGGATGATCAGAGTCGTTCTGATCCATTGCCTGCGAAGCGAGCTTTTCATTGGGATTCGACTTGTCGTTGATAGTATTTAATAGCTGTTTATTCTCCTGCCTAATATGATTTTATAAGAGACTGCTTTGATTGCATGCCATTTGCGAGCAGCCCAGCAATAGCCTTATATTCCGTAATTATTACGATTATTAATGCTATTTAGTGCTATTATTTTCCTTTGGAGCTAAGACAATGAGACGAATGATCGATGAAATCACTCAATCTCCTCGGCACCAGCGAGCTATTGCCGATGAGCTGACCTGCTTCCATTGCAGAACCCTCAGACCCTACGGGCCCGCACGCAAAGTTTATGCCGCCAGCAATTGCAGTAATCTCCATGCTGCAAGAACTCCGCCTGACCGTTGTGGTCGACAGCTCAGCCCAGTTTGGCAACTCATCCCTCTGGGCCCAGCATGGTCTGTCCTTCTTTCTGGATCTGGACTATGGCAGAGAGACTATGAAGCTGCTCCTGGACACCGGCGCCTCTCCGGAGCTGATGCTGCATAATGCCGATGCTCTGCATATCGACCTATCTCATCTCGATCTCATCTGCATCAGCCACGGCCATTACGACCATACCGGCGGACTGATGGGCGTCCTGGAACGCACGGGCCACAAAATATGCATCCTGGCTCATCCAGAAATCTTCGCTCCCAAGCTGAAAATGGAGCCATTTCTTAAGTTTATTGGCCCGCCGTTCTCCAGAATGCAGGCGGAAGCAGCGGGGGGAATATTGTTCGATTGCCGGGGCCCAGCTGCCATAGCGCCGGGGGCTATGACCACGGGAGAGATAGCGCGCCTGGAATCATTCGAGAAGACGGTGGGCTTCTGGACGGTCAAAGATGGCCGGTACTGCGAGGACAGCATCCCGGACGACCAGGCCCTGGCAATCAATATCGAAGGCAAGGGACTGGTTGTTGTCACCGGCTGCGCTCATGCCGGAATTATAAATACCATCAAATATGCCCAGAAGATCACGGGAACAGAGAAGCTTTATGCGTTGATCGGGGGCTTTCATCTCAATGGTGCCGATGAGACGCGCCTGGATGCCACTGTCCAGGCGCTGAGAAGACTCGATCCGGCCATCGTTCGTCCCGGACACTGCACCGGGCAGAAGGCCATCTGCCGACTGCAAGAGGCTCTGGGAGACCGATGCCGGCCCCTTGCTGCCGGAGATACCATGCAGCTATGAGGTTGATGAGAATGATTGCATTCGGACCTGTGCCTTCCCGGCGTCTGGGAAGAAGCCTGGGAATAAACAACATCCCAGCCAAGATATGCAGTTACTCCTGTGCCTACTGCCAGATTGGCAGAACGCTGCAAATGGAAGTTGTACGCCGTCCTTACTACTCAGCCCAGAAGATCTACGATGAGGTAAAAGAAAAGGTGGACAGCGCCAGGAGCCAGGGCCTGACCATCAATTACCTCACCTTCGTTCCCGACGGAGAGCCCACATTAGATAGCAATCTGGGCCAGGAGATCGATATGCTGAAAAGGCTGGATATCAAAATAGCCGTGATCAGCAATGCTTCTCTGATCTGGGATGAAAGCGTACGCAAGGAGATGGCAAAAGCCGACTGGATCTGCCTCAAGGTGGATACTGTAGACGAGCGGACCTGGCGAAGTATTGACCGTCCCCATCGAGGACTTGATCATGGAGCGATCCTTCGGGGAATCCTCGAATTTGCCCGTGAATTTAAGGGCACCCTGGCCACAGAGAGCATGCTGCTCTCCGGAATAAATGATGACGAGAGTTCTCTGCAGCAGACCGCAGAATTCCTGGCAGAAGTTGATCCGGCGACATCTTATATCTCCGCCCCCATCAGGCCGCCTGCGGAAAAGTGGGTCAAGGTGCCATCTGAGGAGAATATCAATCGCGCCTACCAGATATTCAGCACCAGAACTAAGCATGTGGAGCTTCTCGTAGGATATGAAGGAGACAGCTTCGATTTCACCGGCAATGCTGAGAACGATATACTCTCCATCTCCGCCGTTCACCCGATGAGGGAAGCCGCAATAAAGCAGCTATTGCAGCATTCCAATGAGAGCTGGGAAGTTGTCCAAAGGCTGATCAATAGAGGAGCGCTCGTCAAGACCGAATATCTGGGCCATAGTTTCTATCTGAGGCGGCCTGAGATAATCTGAAATATTTTGAGGACCATTAATAAATTGGTGATCAGTTTGAATCCAATGAAGCCAATTCTTGTCTGCTTATTTCTTGGCTTGCTCCTCTTCTCCTCGGGCTGCGTGGAACACCAGGAATCACCGGCAGTATTAGAGAAAAAGGCCACAGAAGAGTGGAAAGCCGATGGTGTCGCTGGAGAAGGCGAGTACTCTCACAGCATGCACCTGCAAAGCCCTGCCAGGCAGGGCTACAGCGGTGGAGAGATGGTTGTATCCTGGAAGAACGATGAGGAGGCACTCTACCTGGCCATGAACGGGAGCACAGACGGCTGGATGGCCATTGGCTTTGAGCCACTGGAGTGGATGAAGGATGCAGACATGATTATAGCCTCGGTGCAAGACGGAAAAGCAGTGGCACTGGACGAGTACTGCACCGGAAACTACGGCCCGCATCTCGAAGACACGATGCTTGGAGGCACAGATGACATCGCAGAATTTGCCGGCAGCCAGAAATCCGGTCGGACGGTAGTCGAGCTGAAGAGAAAGCTGATAACGGGAGACAAATTCGATGAGCAATTCTCTCCCGGACAGGCAATATCCATAATCTGGGCGCTCTCAGACCGCTCCGATTCGAGCTTCAAGCACAATGTTGCCTACGGAGAAGCGATTATGACCTTGAGCGGCGAGCAGGCTGCGCCCGCAGAAGCCCCGGGGGCAGGGGCAGCGGCGGCAAGGCTGAGCGAGCGTGAGAGCAATGGATTGGCCTTTATCTGGGAGGAAGAGAAGACCGCCCGCGATCTTTACACTGCCCTTTATGAGAGGCATGGCGACACCATCTTCAGCGACCTGGAGAGGTCCGAGCAGAACCACATGGACCGGGCCAGAGCGATCATGGACCAATACGGGCTCGCCACACCCGGAAAGGATGAACAGGGGATCTTCGAGAACCAGACACTGCAGAAGATTTACGAGGAACTTCTGGCAAGAGGATCTGCATCCCACGAAGATGCTCTAAAGACGGCTGCAACCTTTGAGGAGATCAGCATCATTGACCTGAAGAAGGAAATCAATGTCATGCAAGCTGAGGACGTCAAAGCCATGTACCAGGGGCTGCTCGCCGGATCGCAAAAACACCTGCGTTCCTATGCCAGCGACCTTTATGACCTGAAGATCAAATATGATCCGCAGTACCTGGAGAGAGACGAGTTCGAAGGCATTGTCAAGGCAAAGTGACAATCACCCTGGGATTGAAAAATTGCATTCATCGCAGACTTCGCTCGCAGCTGCCGTTAAATGAGCAATGCAGGCACCTTTGCCTTTGGTTGTGCCCTCTATTGGGACAGCTGCGTCCGATAGTCTTTCTCATCTCATCCACAGTTTCCAGCAGATCGGAGCGCAGGTTCTTATCGAAATTGATCCTGTGCTGCACGCCATCGGAATAGACGATTATCCCATAGGGCACCGGCCGGCGATAGTTCTCCTCCACGAGGTAGCAGTATGCCGCCAATTGCATAATGTGGTTTTTGTAGGGCTCCTTAGCCCGGCCGCTCTTGATCTCTACTGGAATCAGGCTGCGGCCTTTGCCTTTCACAATGTAATCCGGCTTGCCGCTGATAGACGTTTTTTTTGAATGCAGAGCCTTTGCAGGGCGATCCAGATCGGTGTAGATCACCTTTCCATCGGGAATTCCGTAGGCCATGCGCATGTTCCTGATTGAGGATGATTCTCTCCGGGACAGAAATTGAAATGATGCGGACGAAATCATGAGACACAGCATTAAAAGGCATATGATCAGATATAAGTCCATAAGAGCCATCCCGCAAGCAATAGAGCAACAAATGCCGTAAAATAGCCCAGCAATCGGAATAATCCCGCTGCCCTCTCTTTTCGTTCCAGAAGCGCAAGCCTGCCGCCTGCACTTGCATGCATGTCGATTCCTCTCTTAAAGCCGATTGATTGCGGCTGCACTCCTTTTCTCTTCAGGTACCAGGAGACGGGACAGTAGATATATTGCGATATCTCAGATGCCGATATTGTCTCGTTTCCGTTTTTGCGTTTTAGCATGATGATTCTATCAAGAAGCCTATTGCAGATAAAGCTATCATTTTAATACCAGCCCTTCATTATTCCCATCGGATGGCGGAAGAAACACTGGGTTTGAAAGTCGACCGGAAAGATGGCGAGCGGATTCGCAAAGCTCTCGTGGAGGCGGGCGTCTTCGACTGCAGCCGCAAGATTTGTTCAGATGCTTCCCATATCTTTTTGCCTGTTATGGAGATCGATGAAGCATTAGCCTCAAAGCTGGAGCACATTGGGCATTTTGAGCGGGTACTGATCAGCTTCCCGCCGGAAGAGAAGATCATCAGCCCGGAGGATATCCTGGGTTTCCGGCCAAGCTTCGAGGTGGTGGGCGACATTGCAATGATTGAAGATCGAGATGCAGAGCGCGTGGCTGCTGCACTCATGTCCACCAGCAAAAGCATAAAGACCGTCATTGCTCCCGTCTCAGATGTGGAGGGAGAGTATCGCACCCGGCGCTTCCGGCATGTGGCAGGAGAGGCCCGCACCGTAACCCTGCACAGGGAGAACGGCCTGCGCTATCGGGTGGACCTGGAAGGCGCCTATTTCACGCCTCGCCTGGGCACTGAGAGGCAGCGCATTGCCTGCCAGGTCTCTCCTGGGGATGTGGTCCTGGATATGTTCGCAGGCGTGGGGCCATTCTCTCTGCTCCTGGCGAAAAAAGGCGCAGAGGTGATCGCCATTGATAAAAATCCCGTGGCTGTGAGATATCTGCGCGAAAATGCCCTCTTAAATAAGATAAAAAACATCCAGATTCTGGAGGGCGACGCGGCCGAGATTGCCCACCGCTATGAAACTCGGGCGGACCATGTTATCATGAACCTTCCTCACAGCGCCTCAACGTTTCTAATTCCTGCAATGAGAGCGGCAAAGATTCGAGGGATGGTTCATTACTACTGCATAGCTCCGGAAGAAGATCTTTACAGAGACGAGGCCGTGATAAGAAGAGCATCTGACGAGATTGGCCTTGAGGCGGAGTTGCTGTACAAGGGCACGGTGAGAAGCTATGCTCCTCACAGATACAATGTGGTCATTGACTTCCGGGTCAAACCTGGTCAAAAAAAATTAACTTAACATCGATATCCCTCCCATAATTATAAATTCCTGGGGCAATAATTTGAGAAAGATGATACATTCGCAGATTTGCACAAAGAGGTGTCATAATGATGAATAAAGAAAAAACGCTATTGGCATTCGTTTTGATGCTCATTGTTGCAGTAGGTGCGGCCACTGCCGCTCAACAAGTCAGCCTTCCGGGCAGATCCATCGGATCGATGCAAAGCCCGCCACTGAATGCGCCTACTATCGAGGTCATATCGATAAAGATCGCTCCGGCATTGCCAGGCAATAGCGAGCCCGTGAATGTGGGAATCAGGGTAGTGTCCGGCGCGACGAACCAGGACATTTGCGGATTGGATGCGTCAAACTTCAATTTGGAGACCCTAACCGTGCCTCCGGGTGGTCCCGCCATAGTAATAAAGAACATTTATCCCACATCGGCGGTCGCAGTAAACCAGCCGGTGAGCTGCAACTACTGGCTGGATATGGTCCCCACATCATATCAGGGCAGCCAATATACCTGGCTCACTGGAACATACACGCTCAAACTAAATTATGTGGCAAATGGAAAGCAGCTTGCCAGCAAGACGTTTAGCTTCAGGGTCTGAGGCTTATCGATACCGATAATAGGGCAGGATGAGCTTACAAGGATGGCAGGGCAAAACCCACTTTTTTTGCCCATCAAGCGATGCCTTTGCAGGTTCCGGTCCGGATTAGGTCTGATTTTTTCTCGTGCCCGGAGATGAGGAGAATTCAGTTCCCGGAAAGTCCCGCGTCTTGCAGAAGATTCTCGGGAGCCGATCACGCTCTTGATCCCGGTCGCTGCCGAACCATATCACATTTTTTTATCTCGATGGAATCTTCATCAGCGTCTCCTCCAAGAGGTCATACACACTGGGCACAGTCGAGATCTCCAGGCGCTCCTTCGGCGTATGAACATCCTGCAATGTGGGTCCCACGGAGATCATATCCATTCCCGGATACTTCTCCCCAACCACGCTGGTCTCAAGACCGGCATGAATGGCAATCACCTTGGGCTCATAGCCGAATTTTTCCATATAGATCTGCTTCATCAGGCCCAGTATGGGAGAGTCGGGGTTGGGTGCCCAACCGGAATAGCTATCATGGAATGATACATTGCCACCGGCCAGTTCGAAGACGCTTCGGATCATATCTCCCAGGTCGTCTCTCGCGGAATCTATGGCGCTGCGAATATAAAATCCAGCCCAGAACGCTCCATTCTCTGCCTTCAGGATGCCCATGCTGCTGGAGGTCTCCACCAGCCCAGGAACAGCGTCGCTCATCCTCAAGACGCCATTGGGGCAGCTGTAAACTGCACTTATCAGTCTGGCCGCAGACTGTTCATCCATTACCCTGGCAGGCAGGTCTGTTTTCTCTGCTTCAATGGCCAGGTCAGGCTCTGTGGCGGATAGCTCATTTTGCACGGTAGACTGAAACTGCTGAACGTACCTGGCAAAGGAGTCGGCTTCAGAATCAGGCACAGCCACGACGGCACCGGCTTCTCTTGGTATGGCGTTGTAGCGATCACCTCCGTCAAATGATGCTATCCTCAGTCCGAAGGATCTTTGAGCATTCCACAGAATTCGGGATAAGATCTTGCCTGCATTTCCTCTGCCCAGGCCGATGTCAACTCCAGAGTGGCCGCCATTCAGCCCTTTGATGCTGATCTTGAATCCAGCCATTTGGGCAGGGGTCTTTTCCTCAGAATAATTCTCCATAGCATCAATATAAAGACCGCCGGCGCTTCCGATGGTAAATTCTCCTTCGGTCTCAGAGTCGACGTTTATGAAAATTTTGCCCTGGAGCAGATCCGGCTTAAGCCCGTTTACGCCTGTGAAGCCGTCCTCTTCGTTGACAGTGAAGAGCGCCTCCAGAGGGCCGTGGGCCAGCTCTTTGTCCTGCAAAATTGACATGATGGTGGCAACTCCAATGCCGTCATCCGCCCCCAAGGTTGTGCCATTGGCTTTTGCCCAACCGTCCTCTACATATGCATCAATTGGATCATTCTGGAAGTCGAAGCTCTTGTCGGCATCCTTTTGAGCTACCATGTCCATATGAGCCTGCAGAATCACACCGGTCAGGTTTTCCATTCCGACAGTGGCCGGCTTTCTGATAAGGACGTTGCCGACATCATCCACAATAGTCTCCAGCGCCAGGAGTCTACCGAAATCTGCCAGATAAGCGCTGATCTTTTCTTCGTGGTGGGACGGACGGGGAACTCTCGTCAAATTATAAAAATCATCCCAGATGGCATTTGGTGCAAGAAGGTCTCTTGCATCATAGAGAGACAAACAGGTCGAATCGTTATTGCCGCTTATGGTCGAATTTATTCCGGAATTCATATTCAAAGAAACGCAGGGATTCGCCATAATCATCAGAACGACGGAAAACATTAGCAATTTTAACTTAAGTTTCTGTTTAATGGTATATTTCATAATACTATCAGCTCCTTTTAGGGATGGTTCTCTCAACGGGCTCTGCGATAATGCAGCTCCAAATGTGCAGCCCTAGATGCATAGAGGTGGAGCTTATCTAATAAATTTCACGGCTTTTGAAGAAAAATGAAATAAAACAGTTAGCAGCAACAATCATCGTAAAAATAGTTTAAGTTCAGCCGAGCCAGCGCGGGAGCGCAGCTCAAGCAGTCATCTTGCTCTTGGCGATGTACTTGATAAGCTCCGATCCGATTCTGGCCTTCTTCTGAATCTGATCGGCAACCTCATCGGCAGATGCTCCGCCAGCAACCAGCGCTCGAATCTCCTCAAGAGTGCTGTCATCTACGGTGAAGTACTCGTCGAGGTCCTTTCTGTGGCCCCAAACGTCGCCCTCCAGCATGTCAATGCCCTGCATCTCCAGGAATACCTGAATGGCATTAGACATGGTCTTGCGGTAGGATGGTGGAACCTGGATAATTCTGAGCCTGGGGCATCTCTGCATAAGATTGAGGAAATCTACGTTGCTGGCCCTAAAAGCCATATGGACTGCTTTCTCATTGGGATTTAAGCTGGAAATCTCGTTCCTGCTGCTGATTACTCTAAGTCTCATTTTAGCGCACCAGATCCCAAAAGGCATTACTAATATTAATAGACACTTTCGCTGTACACATGAAACTAAAACGATTGCAACAGAGCTTGCTGCCATTAAAAAAAACTCAGAGAACGGCAAAGAGACATCCGGAGCGGCGGACCGCCCTGCGCCCACTGTGAAGCCGGCCTTTCAGCGGGCAGAAGCAATTCCCATTTTCCGGTGGCTGATCCCGGCGGACGGACTGATCATCATCATGGTGCAAGGGGTTGATTTCTTGATGCTGTGCGAAGAAAAAAATGCTCTTGTAGCAGCATGATGCTGATGGCAATCTAGCGGCCATCCTTTAGCGCTGGCAGGTCTAACCGCGTAGGCATGCTGCCCCATCGATTCCCGCCACGGTCTGCGCCATGTGCAGGGTCCCAACAACCTTGGCTCTGGCTGAAGGCAGCCTGTTGAAGGTACAACCTATCGAGATTTGCCTGGCTCAGTTAGATCCAGATGTAGCAGGACCGAACCGGCGATATGTTCACGCAGGCTGCCAGGCCTTCCTCAACCAGGGTTCTTGCCAGGGCGTCTGCCTCGCCCTGGGGAGCGGTGCAAAAAACCACTATGAAATCATCTTCCGACTGGCTCATTCTGCTCCACCCAGCCCCACCCAGCGTTCGCCTCTCTCTCCACGCTCCTTCTTCCAGAGGGGCGCCCTTTTTTTCAGCTCCTCAATTATGTATCTGCAACCGGAAAAGGCCTCTTCTCTGTGGCCGGCTGAGCAGACGATGGCCACGATGCTCTCGCCGACGGAAAGCGAGCCGGTGCGGTGCACGACCTCAACAGCCCTGAGGCCAAAACGGCTCATGGCTTCCTTTTCGATGGCCCTGAGCTCCTCCAGCACAGCCTCATGAAATGCCTCCACATCGAGCGCCACTATGCCGTCATCCCTGACTGTGCCCAGAAATGTGACGACTGCCCCGGCATCTCTGCTCCTGGCCCTCTCTATCATCTCCGGAAGGGAGATCTCGCCGTCTGTGATCTCTATCAATGGGCTCTAGCCTCCGGCCAGAGGGGGAAAGATGGCCAGCTCATCTCCGTCCTTAAGCTGCCTGGATATCTCCTGCGCAGGATCGATCCTCTTTCTGTTGATCATGAGAAGAACATAATCGCGAAGAGCGCCGGTATCGTCGAAGGCAGCTTCCCGGAATGCCTGACTGGAGGCGGCAAGCTCTTGCAGGATCGCCCCCACTGTCGCGCCATCTTTCGCTTGCATCTGCCTTTCTTTTCCGAGGATCTCCCGGAAGTTAGCAAAAGCTATGACAACGATTCGCATGTTTTCGGCCACGCCTATTTTTTATACATCTCTGCAAAGCTTGCCGGAGCTGTCCCGGAATCGGCTGTCGCCTTCGGGCCCCCTGACTTCAGGGACTTCTTGATCTTCGCTTTTTCGTTCTCCCTCAGGCGGGCGATCTCTTCCTCAGAGTCAATTCCCATTACGAATGTTCCGTGGCAGGGCTTGACATAGGTGAAGAGCATCTCCTTTCCCCGTACGCCCATGAATACGGGCGGAACGCCGATGATATAATAGTCCTTGAAGATCTTGTAGCCGGGATCGACTTCGTAAACCTCTTCGGAGTTCTTCTTGATGTAATCGCGTGCATCCTTGAAGCTGGTGCGCTCCAGGTACAGCTTGTATTTCATCTGCTCGATACAGCTCATAATGCCACCTTATCGATCTTGTTCTTGAGGGGATTCGGGTTATGGGTGGCTTTGGCCACGATCTTTTCCGCCGGGTAATCGATGCTCTCGGCCAGAGCCTCGGCATTCTTGCCGAAGACCACGGCAAAGAGCCTGGCCCTGGAAATGGCGGAGAACGTTGCCCCGTAGGTCATGCCTGCATCGCTATGCATGAAGGCAAAACATACATCGTAGTCAACCTTCTTTTCCACTACGCTCGCGATCAGCTCATCCAGATCCACCGTATTTTGCACATAGTAGCTCTCCGGGTCGGCGGCCTTGAGCAGCTTGACGGCAGCATCCGTTCCCGCCACGGTCACGTCCCAGCCGGATTTCTTCAATTTATGGGTGAGATAGATCACCATGCTCATCTGCACCGGCACCTCCGGACAGCCCATCACCAACAGCGCCTTTTTGCCTTCGCTCATATCATCCATCTCTTGGCTATGGTCCTGATTATGATCAATGTAATATGTCAATTATTCTTATTAATACTCGCTATCTAATTCTCATTACCAGCATCACAATCGATCCCCTTTGCCTGAGCACTCCGGGCAGGCGGGATTGCGCTCGCAGGCGATCTCTTCGAGACAGCCGCTCAGGCCGTCCCAGAGGAGGAGGCGGTTTTCGAGGAGCTGGCCTGTGCCCGTGACGTACTTGACCGCCTCGGTCACCTGAATTGAGCCGATGATGCCGCATGTTGCCCCCAGGGCAGGAAAGACCGATGGCGGCGGGGCTCTGGGAAAGAGGCAGGAAAGGCAGGCCGTCCTTCCGGGAATGATGGTGGTAGCCTGTCCCTGATAGCCGCTGATGGCTCCGTGAAAGAGGGGAATCTTCCGCCCCAGAGCTGCCCGGTTCAGAATGTACCGAACCGGATAATTATCCATGCCGTCCATTATCAGGTCGCAGCCCTGGAGAAGCTCGCCGATATTCTCTTGGGTTATTGTCTCTGTCAGAGCCTCTACCTCGATCTCCGGGTTGATGCCGGTCAGGGTCTCATGGGCCGACATTGCCTTGGCCCGGCCCACATCGGCGCTTGTATGCAGAATCTGCCGGTTGAGGTTGGAGAGATCGACCGTATCGCAATCGCAGATGCGAATCTTTCCGAAGCCCGCCGCCGCCATGTAAATGGAGATAGCTGAGCCCAGGCCGCCGGCTCCCGCTATGAAGACGCTGGTTTCCTTCAGCTTCTCCTGGCCATCCTCGCCGAAGAGGCGAATCTGGCGGGAGTATCTATTTTTTTCGGCACCGCTTAGCATCTTTTTCCTCAAAGGTCAATCAAAGGTCAATCATGGGTCACTATTTATCCGCCGTGCACAAAGCGCACGATCTTCAGCTCGTCAGAGCCGCCTGCAGTCTCCTCTTCCGGGACTATCTTGCCGTTCCTGGCCACGATGACCTCCTCAGGATTAATGCCCAGCTGCTTGAGGATATCCTCGATGCGAATATTCTCTCCCGCGATCTCTCTTCGGCTGCCATCCGGCATTGCAATCAACATCTTTCTTCTCAGTCCTGCAAGGGATTGGTGAGCGGTTCTGGTGCAAAATGGTTATGGTGGGCCAGACGATGGCACGTCCCTTGCGTACCGCAGTGTTCGCGAACGGGCACGTTGGCGCGAGAGTGCGGTTGCATAATTTATATGCATGTACCAATCCTTGAATGTTCACAATTGTGAATGGGACATTATTGGCTGATTTGCTATTTAAGAGTTAGGGATAGGGAGACTTTGCGCGCAAAAGCCATTCTGCACGCGAAATTTTCGACTTATAAGCAATTCGGCTAAATTGTGAATGGAGATTTGTGTTTGAACACAATTTCAGTATTATTAAATATTTATTACAATCGAAACCTTTTTGAAGTAATACCACACTGCTTTACTTAAGGAGGCTTGTGTACGAGTGGCAACCCGATATTTTATTGGAACCGCCAAGGGGTTCTACATCCAATCGATCCAAGCAGTGAAGCCACTTCAAGAAATAGATCGCCATATAAGGTCTCCTTAAATGATTTTGTTTTACAGTTTAGCACTACACCACCCCGTCAAAACTTATTAAGTGGCCTTCTTTCATTTCGTTCAGCTTTACATGGTGTGGGAATCTGCGCGGGTTTCCAGTGGTTAGATGGAAGTTTTTTGGAGCATGTCGAATTATTAAGATCACGCCCACCAAATGACATCGACGTTGTTACATTTTATATTGTGCCAGATGGCCAGACACAAAGAACCCTTGAAGCGAGTTATCCGCAACTTTTCGACCACGATTATATCAAGGATAAGTATCATGTAGATGCGTATTTCATTGAACTAAAAGGCAACACGCTTGGAAAACTTATAGGAGAGTTAACATATTGGTATAGCCTTTGGTCTCATCAACGGGAATCGCTATTATGGAAAGGTTACTTGCAGATAGATCTCTCCCCAACACATGATATTATTGCTTTAGAAAGTCTAGATAGAATAAAGAGCCAAGGTGGTCTGTCATGATCCTAGGGAAACGTCAGTTTCTCGAATCAGAGATCGCTGCTTTGAAGGAACTGATCAGTCAGACACCAGAGGATGACGTAATAGATCGAAAAAGTTTGGAAGCCCGAAAGAAGAAAGTAGAAACGGAACTATCCACAATACAAGTTCCTTATTATAAAGCAGCCCACGGTCAATTAATATTTCGTGGAAAACCTACTATAAAAAGTCAAGGGGTATATGCCGATTTTGCCGCAAGCGCATTGGATAGATATGCGAAAATGATCACTGCCCTCGGTTCTAGTCGAACCACGGAATTGGGTTCCCGTGGTCCCATCCCTAAAAGTGAAGATTTTCAATTAATGATAACCGGGACCGTGCTGGGATCGTTTGGTTTCGAAATTGAAGAGGCACCAAAACAAGCAACAATCTCATCTGAATTATCTCCTGTTAAGGCCGCGATGGAAAAAGCCAACTTGGTTATGGGATTGCCAGCAGGATCAAGTGACGACGATATAGCAAACGCAATAGCCGATATGAGTGCGCGTGCTATCGAAGCAATCCGAGCATTTCTTGAAGTAATGACAGATTATGAAGCAGTATTTGCTATTGAATTAGACGACAATAAATCTCTTCGATTCAACAATGTCGAGGAGATAAAACGAACAAAAGAACGCCTCAAGCCGGAAAATATTCGTGAGACAGATATTGCTGTTGTTGGCGAATTCCGAGGAGCATTGCCGGATCACCGTTCATTTGAATTTTGGATAGAGGACAGAAACGAGATGATTTTTGGCAGGGTTGGGCCAGAAATAGAGGATGTGGCTGAGATAAATCGCATTTTATATAAGCCAGCTAGAATCCAAATCCACACAAGACAAGTTGGCACCAGTCGACCACGATATACGCTTAATACTTATGAAGAGATAGTTCAATAACAACTTAACCGCGCAACTCATGAAATGCACGAAAATGGGATACACCCAGAATTCTTGAATGCAAGCGATCATTATCCATATCGCGACATTTTTTTATATCACGAACTGACGCCAGAGGCAACTATTAGGAAATATCTAATAGTTTAAACCGAGGGCACCCGCCAGGTCCAGCGACAGTTGGAATTCTACAACCTTGATATGATTCTGGCCATAGGCTACAGGGTACGTAGCCATAGGAGGGTGCAATTTCACCGCCAGGCTACAGAGGGCTTTTGGCAGAGACTATTTTGACGAACTCTTTAAGGGCTTTCGCTGCATTTGGGCCTCCGAAAAGCGTTACTGCAGGAGGTTTACGGCATTTGCACTCTTTGCGTGAACCAAGACTTAAAAGAAGAACACAGGATTGCCTGGGTTGCATTTAAGTATCTGAAAAAAAGTCTCTTTCTTCAAATTAA
Organism: Methanothrix sp.; assembly: GCA_035403205.1. GTDB lineage: Archaea > Halobacteriota > Methanosarcinia > Methanotrichales > Methanotrichaceae > Methanothrix. The sequence continues at coordinate 17,826 of DAONES010000011.1, forward strand.
CCAAATAACTTTCCAGGTGATCGATTTTGCAGAAAAGCGTAGTCAGGGACATCAATTTAGCAGCGGAAGGAGAAAAGCGCATCGAATGGGCGCGAAGGCATATGCCCGTTCTGGAGAAGATCAAAGAGGAGTTTGAGAAGGAAAAGCCGCTCAAGGGGGCGCGCATTGTGGCCTGCCTGCATGTCACAGTGGAGACGGCGAACCTAATCACAACCCTTGTCGCTGGAGGCGCGGAGGTGGCGGTCACCGGCTCCAATCCTCTGTCGACGCAGGATGAGGTGGCTGCGGCCCTTGCGGCCCGCGGCCTGCATGTCTACGCCTTCCGGGGCGAGAACGAGAAGGAGTACTACGACTGCATCAAGAAAGCCCTGGACCTCAAGCCCAACGTCAGCCTGGACGACGGGGCGGATACCATCGCCATCATCCACAAGGAGCAGCCGGAGCTGGCCGCCCAGATGTTCGGCGGCTGCGAGGAGACAACCACGGGAGTGGTGCGGCTGCGGGCCATGGCGGATGACAAAGCCCTGCTCTATCCGGTCATCGCCGTCAACGATGCCGAGACCAAGATGATGTTCGATAACCGCTACGGCACCGGCCAGAGCACCCTGCACGGCATCATGCAGGCCACCAACTTCCTCTTCGCCGGAAAGACGGTGGTCGTGGCCGGCTACGGCTGGTGCGGCAGAGGATGCGCCAACCGCGCCCGGGGCCTTGGAGCAAACGTAATAGTAGTCGAGATCGAGCCGCGAAAAGCCCTGGAAGCAGCCATGGACGGCTTCAGAGTAATGCCCATGCAAAGGGCCGCGCCTCTGGGAGACCTCTTCATAACCCTCACCGGCGACATAAATGTGGTTCGTGGTGAGCATTTCGCCCAGATGAAAGACCAGGCGGTCCTCGCCAACAGCGGCCACTTCAATGTGGAGATAGATATCCCTGCCCTCGAAAAGATGGCTGCGGAAAAGACTGAGGTGCAGAACAATGTCACCGAATACAAGCTCCCGGACGGGCGCAGGCTTTACCTGCTCGCAGAAGGCCGGCTGATCAATTTGGCTGCCGCTTACGGCCATCCCCCGGAGGTCATGGACATGTCCTTTGCCAATCAGGCGCTTGCAGTGCGCTACATAGTTGAGCACGGGGGGAGCCTGGACAGGAATGTCTACGCCGTGCCTGTAGAGATAGACCGAAGAGTTGCAGAGCTCAAGCTGGCTTCCATGGGCCTGGAGACGGAAAAGCTCACCGATGAGCAGTACAGATACCTGCACAGCTGGCAGAACGGGACCTGAAGGAACCTCAAGGAGAGTCTTGGCATTGGACCTGAAAAGAGGCAACCTGGAAACTTACCTGCGGAGCCTTTACGGGCGGGACCTATCCCTGCTGAGCACCCGCAAGATGGGCGAGACCATAGCCACCACTGAGGACGTGAAGGGATTCGGATACGGATCGCCGCTTCTGGTGGAGTACGAAATCAAAGGAAAGAAGGATTCAGCCGTGCTCTCCACCATGCGTGTCCAGCATGGCTTCGGCCACGACCACTTCTCGGATCGGGCCGGAATTCTGATCTGGCAGAATTCAACCTTTGCCAGCCTGCCCAAGCACGTTCCTTCTCTGGACGTGGGATACTTCACAGAAAAGGGCAAGCTCGTCTCAGCGGGAGACGCTCGCGAATACTTCCTGCTCATGGAGAAAATCGAGGGAAAGGAGTACTTCTTTGACCTGGAGCGGGTAAAAGAGCAGGGCGCTACCGATCAAGACTACAAGCGGGTCGTCGCCCTCTCCGACTACCTGGCGGAAATTCATGCCGTCAAGAACGACTGCCCTCCGCTCTACCAGCGCAAGATCCGGGAGACGGTGGGAAGCGGCGAGTGCATCTTCGGGATTTTGGACGACTACCCGGACTCACCCAGCTTCCTCGATCCGGATGAGCTTCAGGATATCGAAAAGCTGTGCGTAGAGTGGCGCTGGATGCTGCGCAGCAAAGCCGCCCGGCTCTGCCAGGTGCACGGAGACTTCCACCCCTGGAATATAATGTTCCGGGAGGGAGTGGACTTCTCAGTGCTGGACAGAAGCCGGGGAGAATGGGGCGAAGCTGCGGATGACATCACCGCTCTGGCCATGAACTACATATTCTACTCCGTGCAGAAGAGCCTGCGCCTGACCGGCGACCTGAAAGATCTCTTCGAGCTGTTCTTCGAGAACTACCTGGAAAAGACCGGGGATGACGAGCTTCTCGAGGTCATAGCGCCGTTCTTTGCCTTCCGGGCGGTGGTTGTCGCCAGCCCCACATGGTATCCGCTGCTCTCAGACGACGTGAGACGCGCCCTCTTCAATTTCCTGGAGAACGTCCTGGGCTCCAAGAAATTTAATTACAGGGATGTGAACAGCTACTTGGATTGAGGATGAAGACCTACGCTTTTGAGCTGTCCGGGGAGCACGAAACCCTGCCGAGAAGCGAGGCGCTCGCCCTGGTGGAGGCCTGTTCCTCCTCTTTTTCCGAGATCGCTTTTCTGGACCAGTGCCTGATAGTGGAGGCGGAAGACCTCGATGTGAAAACGGTGGCCAGCCGTCTGGCCATGACCCACCGCATCATCGAGGTGCTGGCAATCTGCGAAGCAAACCTTGAGGCGCTCGCCGGGTCCGTTGGCAATCTGGAGATTCCCCAACAGAGATATCTGATCCGGGCGAGGCGCATCAAGGATGCAGCCCCTGCTGCGGATGCGGTGGAGCGCGAGGTGGGACGCATCCTTTTTCAAAGGGGCTATAGAGCTGACCTGAAGAATCCGAAGCTGGTGCTCCGGGCAATCATCACCACCGAAAAAATTATTCTGGGCAGCGAGGCGGCCAGGTGCGATAGAAGCTCCTTTGAGGCGCGCAGGCCTCACCTCAAACCTTACTTCCATCCCGGCGTTCTCATGCCGCGCATGGCCCGCGCGCTCGTCAACCTCACTCAGGCTCGCGCAGGGGAGATGCTTCTCGATCCCTTCGCCGGGACCTGCGGCATCCTGATTGAAGCCTGCCTGATCGGGGTACAGGGGCTGGGAATAGAGGTTCAGGCCTGCCTGGTCAAAGGGGCCAAATGCAATCTGCAGGCGCTGGACTGCTCTCTCCTGTTGGGCGACGCCAAGCGCCTGCCGCTGAAAGAATCATCTGTAGATGCAGCGGTTCTGGATATTCCCTACGGACGCTCTGCCAAGATCATGGCAAGGTCAAAGGACCTCCTCTTGCAGGAGAGTCTGAGCGAACTCTTCCGGGTGATCAGGCCTGGCCGGCGTATGGTGATCGTCGCGGACCGCCAGCTAGATGCAATGCTTGCCGGTGCCGGCTTTGAGGTAATTCAAAAGCATACTGACCGCGTGCATAGGAGCCTGACGCGGCAGATATTCCTCTGCCAGAGATGACGGGCAGATTATCGGTAATGATGCGGAAAACGGTGATGGAAGCGAGGGGCTCCTCAGGCCTCTGCCGCCTCGTAGTCGGTATCGATGGTGTCCGACAGTCCATCCTCCGTGTGGGCTGTTACCATGCGCTCGGATACATCCTGATCGGATAGTATCTCCTGGAAACGCTTGGTGTATCCATCTCTCTCCGAAGCCTTCTGGCTATCAAAGATATTCCTGTACTCAGATATGGTTGAAGGCGCCACCCTCAGAATCCCGGCCATCTCTTTGACGGATTTATTGGCTTCTGTCAGGCGGAGAAATTCGTCCCTATCGAAGGGCGGCTTCAAATCAGTCTCCCGGAACAGGTGGAGCTTGATTCTGGCTCTGCTTACGGTCTTGTTTAGGGCTCGATCGCCCAATTGCTCAGCGATCTCAGTATCACTCAATCTCTTGTAAAATAGCCTGACAACTGACGAAAGCTGCTCAGCGGTCAGCTTAGTCTGGATGTTGTACTGTTTTATCATCTCCTGGACCACACCTAATAAAGCGCGCTCGATCTCGCCGCTTCCCCGGAGACTACCATGGCGGGTTGCCTGCTTCTCCACGACCTTGGTTGAGGCACCAATCTTCATAACGAGGCCTCGAAGCTCATCAGTCCTGCCACTCATTTTAGACACTCACCCCTAGGCAACTCCCTTGTTTATACTATAAAGAGATTTCCATTGTATTACAAACCTTTTTATACCCGAGGTTCGTCTAAGAAGGCGGAATGTCCGAGACCAGCATATATGTTGTAAAGACCACTGCGAATCAGGAACGATCGGTGGCCAACATGATCGCCCAGATAGCGCGCAAGGAAAAGTATGATATAAGGGCACTGCTGGTACCTGATGTGCTGAAAGGATACGTTCTTGTGGAGTCACCTGCTCCGGAGATCGTAGATCAGGCTATTCAAGGAATACCCCATGCTCGTTCAGTGATAAAAGGTGCCTCAAATATCGAAGAGGTCGAACACTTTCTCTCCCCCAAGCCGGCGGTAGTCGGAATTCAGGAAGGGGCCATTATCGAACTAATATCCGGGCCATTCAAGGGCGAGAAGGCAAGAGTTAAGCGGGTGGACGTTGCCAAGGAAGAGATTACCCTTGAACTCTTCGAAGCAATGGTGCCTATCCCCATCACAGTGCGGGGAGATCACGTGCGCGTGCTCAGCAAAGAAGGAACTTAATATAATTTGAGGTGACAAGTATTGGCTAATGTTGTAGAAGCATTGGTCCCTGGCGGAAAGGCCAGCGCGGGACCACCGTTGGGCCCGGCCCTGGGACCTCTGGGCGTTAATGTAGCCCAGGTGGTCGCCAAGATCAATGAACAGACCAAAGATCTCAATGGAATGCAAGTTCCCGTCAAAGTCATAGTAAAGTCCAGGACCGAATTTGAAGTCGAAGTCGGAACGCCACCCACGTCTGCCCTGATCATCAAGGAGATGGGCGTGGAGAAGGGCACCGGTGACAAAAACGCGGTCGGGAACATCACTATGGAGCAGGTCATCAAGATCGCCAACATCAAGAGAAGAGGCCTTCTCTCCAAAACCCTGAAGAACGCAGCCAGTGAGGTCATTGGCACGGCAGGGTCTGTGGGCGCGACCATCGACGGCATGCAGAGCAAAGAGGCCCAGCTGGCTGTGGCCGGCGGCAAATACGATGAATTGCTAGAAGCGAAGGCTTGAAATAGAAAGTTATTATCTGGTTGCTAATTCTCTTTTTTGAGAAGCCGTAGAAGACCAATAGCGTCGAAGACTACGGAGGATTGAAATGGATATAGAAGAAGCCGTTAAACAGGCTATAACTGAGGCACCTGCCAGAAAGTTCAGCGAGAGCGTGGATCTGGCTATCAACCTCCATAATATCGATCTGGCCCAGCCGGGCAACAGAGTCGATGTTGAGGTTATTCTGCCCCACGGACTTGGCAAACCGACCAAGGTCGCTGTATTCGCTGCAGGAGAAACTGGACTTCGAGCCAAGAGCGCCGGTGCTGACCGGGTCATATCACTGGACGAGATCAAAGAGCTCGCCGGCGATAAGAGAGCTGTGCGCAAAATGGCGGACGAGTACAAGTTCTTCATAGCAGAGACTCAGTTCATGCCGATCATAGGTAAGAGCCTGGGTTCCATTCTCGGCAAGAGGGGCAAGATGCCCACACCACTGCCGCCTACTCAGGATGTAACCCCCCAGGTACAGAGGCTCAAAAACCTGATCAAGATCAGGTCCAGGGATAAACCGACCTTCCACCTGACTGTCGGTAACAGAAAGATGAACACTAAAGAGCTGGCCGAAAACATTGAAGCGGTCATAGTCAAGCTCGAGCAGACCCTTAAAGATGGTCGACACAACCTTAAGTCGGTTTACGTCAAGACCACCATGGGGCCTTCCATAAGGGTGATCTAAATGGCAGCAGAGACTCGACATACTGCCCATGTTCCTGAATGGAAGGTAAAAGAGGTCGAAGAGCTTGTCGGGATGATCAAGAAGAGCCGCGTTGTCGGCATTGTCGGCTTCAGGGAGATTCCGGCCGACAATCTGCAGCAGCTGCGAGGAGCACTCAGAGGCAATGCCGAGATAAAAGTGGTAAGAAACACCATCGCTCGCCGCGCCCTGGAATCCAGTCTTCCCGATATCGGGCCTCTGGCTGATTTCATTGAGGATCAGACTGCTCTGCTCTTCAGCGATGACAACCCCTTCAAGCTGAACGCCCTCCTGGAGAAGAGCAAACGGCCCATGCCTATCAAGGCCGGTGCCCGTGCCCCCAAGGATATCGTGGTTGAGGCCGGAGAGACATCGTTCTCGCCCGGACCAATGGTCGGCAAGCTTCAGGCAGCCGGCATCCCTGCCGCCATCAAGAGCGGAAAGGTGGTCATCAACCAGAAGGTCACTTTGGCCAAAGAGGGTGAGGTCGTCTCAGCCAAGACCGCGGACATTTTGAAGACCATGGAGATCTTCCCCAGAAACGTGGGCCTGGAACTGCGAGCGGCCTACGAAGGCGGTTTGATCTTTGGCGTCAAGGATCTTTTCATCGATGTGGATGCTCAGATCTCAAAGCTGTCCAGGGCTTCTGCCACAGCATTCAGCTTTGCAGTTAAGGTTGGCTACGCCACGCCGCAGACCATCGGGCCCATGTTGCAGAAGGCCCAGACCGAAGCCAGAGCCCTGGTTCTGGATGCAGGTTTGCCCGTGCCCGGCATGATGGAGATGCTTTTAGCCAAGGCCGCCGCCAATGCTAAAGCGCTATCCAGTCTGGCCAGCGGAGAGGCAGCCCCAGCAGCTGCTCCAGCTGCCCCAGCCGCATCTCAAGAAAAGGCCGAGGAAAAGGACGAAGAGAAAAAAGAAGAAGGAGACACCGCTGCGGGATTGGGTGCTCTCTTCGGATAAATTTGATCAAAGGTAAATTCGAGGTAGATTCAAATGGAATATGTATACGCTGCATTACTGCTTCACAGCGCAGGCAAAGACGTTAACGAGGATGGAATCAAGAAGGTCGTCGAGGCATCCGGTGCCGCCGTTGACGAGATAAGGATCAAGGCCCTAGTGGCCGCACTGGAAGGCGTGGACATCGCATCCGTCCTCTCCCAGGCTGCCGCAATGCCAGTCGCCGCTGCCGCCGCGGCCCCGTCCGCAGCCGCACCTTCTGCCGCCAAGGCCGCTGCCAAGCCAGAAGAGCCCGAAGTCGACAAAGAAGCTGCAGAGGAGAGCGGTGTAGAGGGCCTGGGCGCCCTGTTCGGCTGAAG
>DAONES010000011.1:25080-31567 GCA_035403205.1 Methanothrix sp.
AAGAAGCTGCAGAGGAGAGCGGTGTAGAGGGCCTGGGCGCCCTGTTCGGCTGAAGTTCACTTCAGCCTTTCTCTCTTTTTCGGTCTTTATTCATCACTTTTACCTCGCCTGCACTCCACTCTCCCAGCATAATCCTGTGGAATGGTTTTTCATTGATGATGTCATTTCTTTGATCATGGCATGGGTCATATGGTTTACCGGCCTTCCGGGATGCGGGAAGACCACCATTGCAGAGAGGGTCTCGGCGATTCTGTCCGAAAAGGGCGTGAGGGCCAGGATACTCCAGCTGGATGAGATTAGAAGAGCAATAACTCCCGAGCCCAAATATACCGAAGACGAGAGGGATATCGTTTATGCCAGCCTGGCCTACATGGGCAAGCTCCTGGCTGACGAAGAGGTAAACGTCATCATCGATGCGACTGCCAACAGACGCCGCTATCGTGATTTTGCCCGCAAACTTATTCCCAATTTCGCGGAGGTATTTATCAAGGCGCCCCTTTCCGTCTGCATGGAGAGGGAAGCGAGGCGCAGGGCAAAGTTCTCGCCAAAGAATATCTACAAGAAGGCGGCAGGCGAGAAAGCCGCCGTTCCGGGAGTGAATGTTGCATACGAAGAGCCCATCGCTCCTGAAATCGCCGTAGATACTACTAGCATGAATCTGGAAGAGTGCGCCAGGTACACAGCCGACAGAATACTGGCCATCTACAATCCCGGAAACATTAAAATATAGTCACTTAGACTCTCAACCAGGAAGTGAAGAAGCTTGAAGTCGAATGCTGGGTTTGTAGGTTTTGATGGTACAGAGAATAAGCGAACTCTTCTGGCACTGGCGCAGGTCAAGAAGGCAGCCGGAATCGATGGCGACCTGTGTGTACTGCTCAGAAAGCCCCACGGCAGGGCCCTATCAATCGTATCCAAATTCAACCGCATGTTTGGTGTCAAAGCCTTCGTCAGCGACAATGCCACCAAAGAGAAGTGGGAGAAGGCAGGTATCAAGATCGATGGCGGCTACGACGACTTCTTTGCCGCATCCGATTTCTTGATGGTGGGCACTCCCGGCGACGAGGAGCTGCCATACGTAGAGGCAGGCCTCTCTCACGGCTGTTTTATCTCCCTCATGGGCGGCGCTGACCGGCCCGAGCTTCTCAAGGGGTTAACTGAGGGCGGAAAGGTGAAGATCACCGATGAGCTGAAGGCCGATTTCGCGCGCGAGTTCTTCTTCGGCCTGGAGAACTACGAGATGTTCAGCAAAGCCAAGCCCAAGCTTGTGCAATGCACCAGCTGCAACACCACCGGCCTGTCCAGGCTGGCTCTGGCCGCCCGGCCCCTAGGCCTCTCTGCCGTCCTCGGCAATATCGATCGCCGCCACGGCGACCCCCACACAGTGGTCAAGGCTTCTCCCAGCGCCATCCAGTTCGGCAAGGGTGCCGGACATCAGGGTACCGATGCGGGAACGGTATTCGAGGAGGTCAAGTTCTCTGTGCGCGCGAGCAAAGTGCCCACGACCGTACCCCACACCAACTTCCTGAACCTGGTCTTCAAGGGAGATGTCACCCCAGCTCAGCTTGTAGAGCAGCTTGCCAAGACCCGCGAGGTCGTGGTCATGCCCTACCAGGACGAAGGCAAGAAGCACGACTGGACGAGCGAGATTCTGGAAGCCTATCTCTCCGCAATCGAAAGGCCTATCAGCCCTGAGATCTTCGAACTGATCGTCTCCGACGCCATCATTCCCTTCAAACTGGGAGACAACACCATTCTGCAGACGGTATCCATGGTGGAGCAGATGTCGATAGCCGTGCCAAACCACGTTGAGTCATATCTGCTCTCGGCAGGCTATCCGGCGAAGGATGTGCATAGCCTGGTGGATAAATCCCTGGGCATCATGCATGGCATCTGGCCAAGCAAGCTCGAATGCTGAATGTCCGAAGAATTAATCGCCCGGCTTGTGGGCGATAAGATCAGTCTGGGCCCTGAGGCCCTCTCTGATCTCTATGAACAGGGCTACTTCGGCCGGCCCAAAGGAAAGGGTCTGGCTCTCTCCCTTGTTGAGGCCGCTTATCTCCTGGACCGCAGCCGGATCCAAGTGCTATCCGGAAAAGACGACCTGGACTTTCGATCCTTCTTCCAGGCGGCTTCATCTCTGGAGAAGGGCTTTGAGTTTCGCTATGTGGTCTACAAGGACCTGCGAGAGCGCGGCTACTATGTTCAGCCCGGCCGCCCTGACTTTCGCGTCTATCCCCGGGGAGGCCAGCCCGGAAAGAGCCCGGCAGAGTTTTATGTCCTCGTGATCTCCGAGCGCGAGCCGCTTGCTCTGAAGGATCTGATGCAATCGGTGAAGCTTGCCGGCCAAATGAGAAAGAAGCTGATGCTGGCCATCGTCGACGAGGAGAGCGACATCACCTTTTATGAGGCAAGGGAGAAGGTCATGACCGGGCTAATGGCTGAGGTAAAGGAAAATGGAATGGCCACGCTGCTCGAGGACCGGGTGGTTCTCTGGGACCCAGAAGCGTCCCGGAGGCTGCACGAGTGCGGGTTCTTTGGAAAACCCGTGGGCGAGCGCCTTCAGCTCTCCCTGGTTGAGTCTGCCTACCTGCTGGATCGAGGGATGATCACCATGCTGGATCGCGCCGGCGGGGCACTGGACCTCTATAACTTTGCTGCAAGGGCAAAGCTGATTGAAAGCGATTTTGACCAGAAGTTCCGGGTTTATAAAGATCTGCGGGACAGGAATCTGGTGGTGAAGACCGGCTTTAAGTTCGGCACCCACTTCCGGGTCTACAAGCAGGTGAAGGGGCCGGGCAAGGTGCCCCACTCCGAGTATCTGGTGCATACCGTGCCTGAGGACCACGTCTTTTTGCCTCCTGTTCTCTCCAGAGCGGTGCGCCTCGCCCACTCGGTGAGAAAGCTCATGATCTTCGCCTATGTCGGAGATGATGTCGGATACCTGGAGATAAAGAGGCTCAAGCCATGAAGTGCGGCATCACGAAAAATTAAGTATTAATACTACATTGCCCCAAGAGAAAATCATGCCCAAAATCGAGGTGGACCTGAGTCAGGAATTGAACGACCGGCTGATGAGCTTTGTAGTGAAGAGCAGGGGCTCTCTATACGTGCAGCGCTCTGATGTCGTAATTGATGCCATAAAGGAATACCTGGATAGAAATGAGCGCAAAGTGCGCAGATCCAATGGCTAGTCACCACAGGTTGCTATAAACCTATGTCTCAGCCAGGGGATTATCGCTCTTCTCCCACATGATTGCCCCGTCGTAAGTGATTCGCCGGATGCGGTGGAATGGAATGAACTTGATCTTATTCTCCCATTCTATCTCCATCCAGCCGGGCTCAAGGCGGATTATCTGCTCTCCCAGAACGGCGGACCTATCGCCTGGAGCGCCCCTATCGACAAATTCCACCAATGTTTTCCGAAAATCAAACTGGGGATCATGCCGCAGACGAAGGAGAAGGGCGTGACTGGTCCTCATAGCTCACCCATCCTCATCCCACCCGCCAGGCCCCGTTCTTCAGGTCGGGATGAGGCATCCGTCCCTCATATCCGCACATCTTGCAGCGCACCTGAACGAACACGCCATCTTCGCTCCGGGCTTCGGCCACATAGCCGCATCTGGGACAATTGCTGAGAAAGCGAGTCATTTTTATTATCAATCCCCGATCATTTATTCTCACTATTTGCATTTCAGCTTTGCGGGAAAGGTTAATAGCCAGGAAGCCTCCAAGCTATAAATGTTGGGCTTGTAGGGTAGCGGACATCCTAGCGGGCTTCGGTGACTGATGTCGAAGATACCCGCTGACCCGGGTTCGAGTCCCGGCGAGCCCGATGCTATTCTTTCTCTTGGTAATATAATCGAAAAATGCAGAGAAAATGTTAATGTACAATGTACAAAGAGAAAAAAGAAAAGAACAAGAGCTAATATCTAAAAATATAGATTAGGCTTGCACAGAAGCGACCTCCGTGGCATTGGCGGCCGGAAGAGCAACTACCGTAGCATTGACATCTGGAACGACTACTTCAGTGGCATTGACATCTGAGATGGCAACTTCCGTGGCATTGACAACCGGAAGAACAATTACCGTAGCATTGACATCCGGGACCACTGCTTCAGTGGCATTGACATCTGAGATGGCAACCTCCGTGGCATTGGCAACCGGAAGAACAATTACCGTATCATTGGCACCCGGAACGGCTACTCCCGTGATATTGGCATCAGGGATGGCAACCTCTGTGGCATTTGCTTCAGATGCCTTCGCCAGGCCCTCTTCTATTCTTGTATACACTGTAGCATGATTGTTTGAGTTGTCTGGATCTACCTCAGCTCCGCACACATATGCGGTATTGGCTATCTGTCCCGGTTTTGCGTCTGGCCGGACCCGTACGTTAAGTACCAGTCTCGCGCTGTGATATTTGGTCAAGTCGCCCAATTCCCAGACCACTGAATTCGATCCGGAGCTGCTCTGGCTGGCCGTTGTGGAACTCTCCGTCAATTCCGGAGGCAGGAAATCCTGCACTATGACATCGGTTGCGCTGTCAGGTCCTCTGTTGGTCACAGTCAACACATAATTGAATAATCCGCCTATTGGTGCAGGATTTGATGTAGAGCTAATGGTTAGAGCAAGGTTGGATTTGCTCAAAGGCTTTTCAGGAACCACGACAATGAGCACCGGTTTTGATATGGCAATAGTATTCGGATCATTCGGATTTTCCATGGCTTTTACTACAATGTTGTAGACACCTGGCTTTGCGTCAATCCAATCGTATCTATAGAGCGACTTGCTCTCCGTTGAGCTCCAGATCATCTGCGAATTTGCATAGAACTCAACGCGGCTCACTGGTTTGCTGTCAGTTACCTCCGCAGTAATTGTGATAGTTTTCGGAACGGTGAAGATTTGGCCGGGAAGAGGACTGGTAATTCTTATTGCCGGCTGGGAAGGATTGACGATTATGACAACTGGAAGAGACGGACAGCTATTTCCGTACTTGGCTGAGACCGCTCTTGCCGTCAGGACATGAGTGCCAACAATGAAATCGGGAAATATCGTTACAGGACAGCGTCCGCTGGCATCTTCACAATTGCCTGACCCGATTAGCGTAGCATAATCATAGAACTTGATAGACTGAACATCACCCGTAGATGTGGCACGAACTGGTATAGTCACCCTCGTCTGATCGGGAGGAATTGTAAATACCTCCCCATATGGCGGCTCACGAATCACTGTATTCGGGGAGTGAGGCAGTGAAACCACATCAATTGAAACGGTGACATTTTTTTCTGGCCCCGATGCGCTGGATGCGCTAACAACAAATGAATCCGTGCCAACAAAGCCGGATTCTGGCATATAGATGATATTGGGCGCATTTCCGCTGATTTTTCCATGAAGAGGCAGGCTGATAATATTATAGCTGAGCAGATTATTGTCAATATCATTAGCAGAAAGCTCAATGATTTTAACAGAATCATTTCTTGCTACAATATCCTGGACCTCTGGCGAAGCCGATTGATTCAGCAACTGAAAGGAAATCATCGCAGTATCAATTTCATTTGGGCTGACTAGATCACCTTGGACTCCCTCTGATACCTGGGCAAGGGCTGCCCCATCGTTAGTCTGCAGACTCCACAGAGGTTTGCAGTTTTGGTCCGCATCGCTGCATGGCTCCTGACCGCTGGATGCAGCAGTCAAAAGCAGAACAACGAGCAACGTCATCTTGAACATTGCCCATGGAATAGGAAATTTCCACCCCTTATACATAATAAATCCCCTTATTTCTATTTCCCTTATGTGATGAATCTTGGCGCGTGCCGATATAAATAACTTTGGTCGAAAATTTAGATAATATTAAGCAGAATTCAACATCAAACGAAATTCAATAGGAGATAATTTATTAAGAATTTAACTAACCTCAAAAAATTAAACGCAATGCCGCTCCGGGCAGCGCGCTTTGCAGTGAGGCTACTACAGATGCGAATGCAAATATGGTTTTACATTTTTTCGTACTTCAGCGCGAGACCCTCGTCCTTCCAGTCAAAGCGGGGAATGCTCCTGCGCGGATGGCCCGATTCTCGCAGAGCCTGCACCGCGATGGGCACAGTAATGGTAGCATCGGAAAAGACCTGCACTTTGCTCGCCTCCTTCTTGACCTTGCCCCAGGAGACTGCTTCTTCAAAGGTGCAGCCGGACAGGCCGCCCCAGTGTGGCGCATCTGTGGTGTACTGAATGGCATAGCTGTGACCTCCGGAGTAATCGCCGATCAATTCCGCTATGACCTCAGTCTGCTGGATGAAGTTCTTGGGAACGCCTCCTCCGATGTAAATTACGCCGGTCTGAGAGGACTTTTCAACCATCTGAGTAATCTCGTCAACGTCCTTGATTCCATCGACCATGATGCTATGCCCTTCGCGCAGAGCCATGACCATGCCAATTCCCCAGGAGCTGTCTCCAATGGCCGGAACGAAGATGGGGACTTTTGCCTTAT
>DAONES010000012.1:0-30522 GCA_035403205.1 Methanothrix sp.
GGTCCTTTCTGCGCTCGTGGCTGTCGCTGAATATCGCCAGCCTGGCGTGAGGATACGACTCGCGCATCCATTGCCCCATCTGCTCAGAGAAGACCTGATCGAATGCATTCGACCAGATCATCACCTCGCCGTCATAGTCGGTGCGGTTCAACTGAATTTTCCTTATCGGTATTTCGCCGTCCTTGCGGGCTTTGAGAAAATCAGCCAGGATGACCCTGATCCATTCATAGCCCAGACAGACCTTCTGAGCAGAGGCAGGATGGTAACTTACGAGATCGTCTCCCACAAGCTCGTACACTCTCACCTTTACCTCCAGCTCCCTGGGAGAATCGAGCATCCGGCGCACGAGGGGAAAATTATTGGCAGGCGTGAGCCAGCCTGTAATGTAAGCCAGTTCTCCCACAAGCGAAGATGTGCCGCTCCTGCTGCCTACGATTTGATTTTGAAGCTTCACATCTCCTGCGAGGCCTATTTTGTAGAGCATAAAGGCCAGTGACGCGGTATCGCTTCCATTCTGCATCAGGGAAAAATAGGAATTGGCCAGGCTCTCGTCGGAGAGATACGTCTCTTTCATGAATGTTGTGTTGTGCATTGCCGCCAGATCGGGGGCGCCGCTACACTCAATCAGGGCTCTGGATACATGATCGCCGTATCTGTCCAGGTACTGCTGGACCAGAACGCCGCCGCCTGACCCACCGTAGAGCATGATTCTGCCGTCTTCAGGCAGAAGCCCCTTCTTTTGCATATCCATTCGCACCGCTTCGATGTCCTCCACCTGTTGCCGGGAGCCATAGAGATTCAATGCCCGCGAATGATTTACGGAGCCATCTTTGTTGAAGACCTCGGGAAAGAGGGTGGGGCTCACGCCGCGGTTTCCCATGAGGACATAGGACTGCCCTCTCAGGCTCTCTTCGAAGTTCTCGAAGTCTGCGGTGCTGTTAATCATCCCCACCCTTTCCTGCTGGTTATCAAAGAGCCAGAAGATCACATCCCCTCCAGCGGAAAATCCCGGCGAGAGGAGGTAAAAGGCGGTGAAGTTTCCCTGAGAAGGATTGCCATGATCCAGGGGGATTTGCATATAATAATGATGGTCGTTCGTAGGCATCTCCTGGTAGAAGCCACCTGCCTCCAGGCGGCTGGTTGGGACGGAGAAGAAATCGTCATACTCATGCCAGGCATACGCTGCCCCGGCAGCAGCAATGACCAGGAGCAGCAGGGCCCCGATACCGGGCAGGTTCTCTATTACATGCCGTCCAATGCTGATCTTCACAGGGCGATTGGTGAGTGGAGACGATATAAGGATTGCGGATTTTTGGGAGATCCGGTGGAAGGCAGCGCAAGAATTGCTTTGGCCTGCGATATTGCGAAAAAAGAAGTATCCTCGGGCAAGCTGCTCCCCCGATCCTTATGAATTCTGGAGATCTTCTTCATCAAACAGGAATATCTCGCTGATGTCGGCCTTCAAAGCCAGAGCGATCTTGTAAGCCAGCTTGAGAGAAGGGTTGTACTTTCCTTTCTCCAGAAAGAGAATGGTCTCCCTTCGCACCCCTACCTGGCGGGCCAGTTCTTCTTGAGTGAGGTTATGTCTTGCTCGCAGCTCTTTGATGCGCGTTTTCATATTCTCTCGATATCTCCCTGGCGGCTGAAGATCAGCAGGAAGGCTATGGCGCTTGCCGCCATAGTATAAATGATAATCTGCAGGGCGTCTATTGTGTTCAGATCAACCATCTTCAGGTAGACGGCTATGAACAGAACCAGTGCCAGGATAAGGCTCACAAGATAGGAATATGCCAGGCTGAAGGCACTCAGCTTATTCGTCCTCTCGTCCTTTTCCGGCTGATCGCCCGCTCTCCAGCGTCGGAACAGAACAACGCCGATGGCAACCACTCCTGCAATCGCCAGGAAGGATGCATCATAGCCCAGAAAAGAAAGAACCAGGCCGGCTGTGATCAGCGCCGCTCCGGGAACCATCCTGAGCAGAAATCCTCTGTTTTTCATGTTATTTGCTTCTAACATCGAAGTACTTAAATGTTTTGTATTTATAACATTATGTGATCTTTAGATAACATATGGTGGCGGGCAGATCGCCTTTGATAAATGATTGTATTGAAGCCGATGCATCGGTAATGATGGCTGATCATATGCTGCTGCAGAGGGAGCTATCTTTGACCTAGAAAAGAATTTATATCTGCAGCGCTCTCGCAGGTATCGTTATATGGGATCTCAATGTCACTCACAGATGAACAAATTGGGCAGCTAATTGATTGGTTTATAAAATCTTCCGAAATTCATAAGAATTGGACGCCTAAGCGTAGACAATTCCTTCAAGATAATAACAAATGGATTCAGCCAGATATAATCAAGAGCATTCCTGATTCAGAATTAGAACAGAAATTTTTGAATTATTATAATAATAACACCAGACAAGTTCTCAATAAGATTAATAGGGATAAAATTATAAAGGAAAAAAAGAGATTCAGAGATGTACTGATTTTCCTATTGGATGGATCAGTCGATTTAAGAAAGAGGCTCGATGAAATATTAGATTGTAATAGTGATTACCACATTGAAGGTTTTGGCAGAGCCATTCTAACATCTATCCTAATGGATTTCAATCCCGAGAAGTACTGCTTATGGAACAGAAAAACTCAAATGGGCTTTTCAGTTCTCGGCTGGAAAGTATATGAGAATAGAGATTCATGGGGTGTGGCCTACTTAAAAGTCTTAGAATCACTTCAAAGACTAATAGATTTAAAACCTGAATATCATCTAAATTTCGGAGATGTAGATTTGTTCCTTCATACAATATCTGCTGAAGATGAAGGAATCCGAGAGGTGGAGAAAATTTTGATTCAGCCCGACGGTGGAATTTGCCCTGATAAAAAAGGGTCGTTGGATATCGTCTTTGAAAAATATTTAGAGGAATTCATTGAAGCTAATTTCAGCAAGATCAACTTCGGTGCGAGCTTAGAACTATATCAGGATGAAGAAAATAACTCCGGGCGGCAGTTTAAGACGGACGTTGGTTCCATTGACTTGTTAGCAGTTGATAAACAAAGAAAGGAATTCGTTGCAATCGAACTAAAGAAGGGACGGAGCAGCGATGCAGTTGTTGGTCAAATTTTAAGATACATGGGTTGGATCAAGGAGAAGTTGGCCAAAGATAACTATTCCGTCAGGGGAATTATTATAGTTAGTGAAACGGATGACAAGCTTGAATATGCATTGAGCCAAATTTCCAATGTGGAACTATTTTTATACAATATATCATTCGACCTGAGAAAGAATAAATAGCACGATGCGGTGGCTGTTTAAGCCCAATCTTTAAAATTTCGGTGGTGATAATATATAGAACTGCTGATGATATCCGGTATCTATATCCTCATGCCCTACGCCGTCCGGTTTTGCCTCCGGATTGCTTCCTTTCTGCCTTCCTCTGCAGCCATTAGGTCCGGCTTGATTTTCAGGGCTCTGTCAAAGCAGGCTACCGCCTCATCATATCTGCCCATCTTCGAGAGCGTTGTGCCCTTGTAGTACCAGGCCATGAAGTTTGATTGATTGCGGGCGATCACCCTGTCATAAATGGGCAGTGACTCGTTATACAGCCCCATGCTCTGGGAGACCCCCGCGCTCTCCAGGTCGCGCTCGTCTTGAGAAGCCAGTCCCTGCGGGCTGGTGTCGGGAACCGAGCCGACAAAGAGCAGGCCGATCATGATCAGAGCCAGCGCCCCTGCAAAGAGGACGCCGTAGAAAACCCGGCCCAGAAAGCGGCTACTGCTACTATTGCTGTTTAGAAGAGGGAGGGATGAGGCGATTCTATCCGGTCCGGCCAGCGACATTATCCCGGCAGCCGTCAGCAGGACTCCGGGGATGATCCAGCCTGTCCAGCCCATGCTTGCGTAGGACCCTGAGGCATATCCAACCGGAAACCCCGCCAGTCCGCAAAAGATTATCGCCCAGCCCAAATTCCCCCTTTTCACTGGGTAGACCAGAGATAATACCGCTCCCGCCATACCCAGCAGGATGAAGATGATGGCTCCCGTCTCCGGAGAGATGAAGCTGCCCTCAATCCAGCTCCGGGGAATGTGCGAGGACACGGCAGAGACGATAAACCATAGTAGCTCAAAGCCGCCAATGAGAATGCCAAAGAGTCCGCCCAAAACGCCCGGAATGGCTACGATTGCCTTTGCCATGCTGATAACGCTCCTGCCGACAGTTATTCTCCATATCAACAATCATATATTTAGCTTTTCATTGTTGCTTGGGTCGCAGCCGTGGTCAAAGGATCTTCTCGGCAATCCAGAAGATTGCCATCCCGGAAATCACCGTCCAGCCGAGCGATCTGGTCTTAATGGCGATGAGAAGTGTTGGAATTGCCGCCAGCGATTTGGCTGAAATCAGTTCCAGATGGCGTGGGCTGCCCGAGAGAAATAGCTCTGAGAATACCAGGGCGCTCAAGATCGCTGCCGGGATCATGTCCAGCCACTCGATGAGCCAGCGGGGCAGCTCTCTTTGTGCAAGGAGGAATAGAGGCAGGTAGCGGGGAATGTAGGTCACTAGCCCCATGCTGATTACCAGAAGCAGGTACTCAGTTTCCTGCACAGGTATCCCTCCTTCTTCTGGCATATCTCTTGAGGGCAAATCCGGCCGTGGCCCCAAGAATCGAAGCCATTATGACAAAGCTGTTTCCGGAAACGACAAGCGATATGGCGATGGCAGCGACCCCGGATATGATGGCCGTCAGTAGGTAGATTCGCCCTCTGAGCTGAAAGGTCAAGAGGCACAGGAACATGGCGCTCAGCGCGTAGTCTATTCCATAGCTTCCGGCGAGAACGAACTGCCCGGCGTAGCCTCCGAGAATTGTGCTCCCAATCCAGGTGAAATTGGTGATCTGATTGACCGCCAGGGCTTGATAGCGATGCCAGCCTCCTTCCCGAAACCGGGCCAGATTGATGGCAAAGCTCTCATCAGTGACTCCATAGGCAAAGAGGGAGAGGAATCCTCTGCTCTCTCCATGCAGATAAACTGCCAGAGATGAGCTCATCAGAAAGTGCCTCAAATTGACGATGAATGTGGTGAAAATGATGGATAGAGGCGCCGCGGCACTGCTCAGCATAGCCACGGCGATGAACTGGGAGGACCCGGCATAAACCAGCATCGACATGAGGGCAATATCCAGCAGATCCAATCCCGCCTTCTGGGCCAGGACTCCGAAGGCGAAGCCAAGAGGAAGGAAGCCTACGCATATTGGCCAGGCTGCTTTGATGCCCTGCAGGATAGGATCGAATCGATTCACAAAGGATTACTTCCACTTGATGAGATATCCTTTTTGGCCCCTGATGTGTCCCTGGGCGCGCTCCCGCCTGCGCGTGTCGCATCAAAGCATTCCTGAGACACAATCAAGCAAACAACCAAATATCTTGCGAATGCATATCATGGGTGACATGAAGCTGAAAATCAAGATTACCGGAGACAAAGTGCATGATGTTGGCTACAGATACTTCCTGATGAGCATGGCAATGGCAAATAGAATTCGTATGTTTGAAGCCCATAATACAGAAAGCATCGATGGGGAAGAAGTCTTGGCCTTCGCAGATGGCGATGAAGAAGCCATTGAATCCTTTCGCGCCTCGGTAGAAGCCAAACGTCCAGCTCGCTCGAAAGTGTCGAATATCATCTTTGATGATTTCAAGGGCGATATCATGAAGATTGGAGAATATGCCCAGTTCTGTGCCACGGTTCAGTTGAACAAAGCCATCCCGCTGCTTCTGGATATGAGGGATGATCTCCAGGCAGTGCGAAAGAATACCGACGTAATACCACAGGTGAAAGCAAACACTGACGCGATCATTGAAGAGATCAAAGGTTTGCGCGAGGATATCCAACCGGGATGTTCCAGGCAAATGCAGGCTGATGTCCGGGCGATAAAGGAACGTTTGGGTATGAGCTGATTCTTGAAACCATTCATATGCATTAAATGGGATAAATGGGCAATGGGTTTAGAATGCCGCTCGCCAAAAAAGATGATAGGGGACGGGTACAACTGCCGAGCAATCTCCGGCAAAGGATGAAGCTAAAAATTGGTGATGAGTTCGTGGCTGAGGATTCCATCATCCTTAAGAAAATCAATCTACGAGTTTTATTGGAAGATGCGATAGAAAAAGCTAAGTCGACCGATCTTGATAAGCTTGAAAGAGAAATCGAGGAGGTGAGCAACCAGCTTGCCCGCCAGAAGTTTAAATTATCTTCTCGATAACATGGTCTTTATTGCGACCGTTACTCATAGCTGATAGTTATGTTAGATGCCCTTGGTGGAGTCCATTTCAATTCGTACTTAATATCTTTCTCTAATGGCACTTGGAACACAATCGAGCCTTCATGGTGAGTACCGCTTCCTAATCCAAGATATGCATTATTTTCTTCTAGTAGATATTGACGTCCAATTGACGTGAGATTATACCAACTGGTTCTTTCGAGAACATATTGCGTGTTATTGATAATGACACTGAAATCTTTTGTATCAATTTCGACATTATCATACCCTTGATTCTTAATCATTAAATCGATTACAAGATACATATTTCCTAAATCCAATGAATAATTACTAATATGATCGTATGCACTCGCTTTTGATGTAACGAAGACCACCGGATTATCGTGCTCCCATTTTTTTTTAATTGCTCCATCTTGGGCTTTGTTCATATCAAACATCACCTTTACATTTCCTTGTTCCTGAGAGGGTATTTGGGGTGGGTTTTTATCCTCATTTAAAGGGATGTCTTCTGATTTGATTTCATTAGATTCGTTCTGTTCCCGAAGAGCATTCAGTTTGGTTTTCAAGGTTGCATTATTGGAATCAAGCTGGATGGCTTCATAATAGGCCTTGATGGCTTCATCGTACTTTCCTTGGTCTTTGAGAGAATCGCCTTTCTTTTCCCAAGCCATAGCGAGGTTTGGATAATCGTGATTTTGAATTATATGTGACTTGATTCCAGTTTTGCCGTAAGCCTTGATGGCTTCGTCGTATTTGCCCAGTGCATAGAGAGCATTGCCTTTATTTTGCCAGGCAACTTCAAAGTCGGAATCTAGTTTGATGGCTTCATCGTAAGCCTTGATAGCCTTGTCGTATTTGCCTTGATCATAGAACTCATTGCCTTTGCGAACTAGTTTTTCTATGGTCTCTGATAGATTCTTTGCTTTGGAAATGGTGGCATTTGCTTCTGCAGTCCTTCCAAGAGCATTGAGTGCATTGACTTTATTGTTCAGAGCAACGGCATTCATAGGATCAAGCTTAATGACCTCGTCGTAGCATTTTATGGCTTCATTATATTTATTCTGCATAGTGAGGGCATTGCCTTTATTGAGCCAATCATCAGATTTCTGCTGACATTGCGCAGATACCATAACAAGCAATATAAGGACAAAAGCGACATAGATCAATCTCATAAGCTCTAATAAGCGCACAACAAAGATATGCTTGCTGGCTTCAATTATACTTGGCCTTATGCCATGAAAAAAAGGCAGATCCATTATGTGCACGCAAATCTTGTCCCATGCGATAATATTTTGCGCACTTTATATTTCATGGATTTAACTGCCTTCAAAGTATTCTTATCTCCACTATCCATATCCTGCAAGCTTCGCGCTTTCGATTGAACAGGATCTATCGCAAAGCATTGATTGGCGAGAGGATTCTTTTATATCTTCTCCTGCTTAAAATGCCAATTATGCGTAAGGAGTTTAGAAGCCTCATCTCGCTTGAAGAAGCCCTATCGATAGTTCAAAGCCACCTTCCCTGCACAGCAGTCGAGTCTGTGCCTCTGCCTCTCGCAGCCGGTCGCATCCTGGCCGAGAAGATCGTCTCAACACTTGATGTCCCGGGATTTTCCCGCGCCTCTAAGGACGGCTTTGCAGTGCAGTCCAGAGATACCCTGCAAGCAAGGGAAGACCGCCCCATCAGTTTGCGTTTGGCTGGTACCGTGCCCATGGGCGTGCTCCCCCGCGTGCGAGTAGCCCAAGGCGAGGCGGCTGAGGTCTCCACCGGCGCCATGATGCCGCCTGGCGCAGACGCAGTGGTTATGATTGAGTATAGCCAAGCGGAGGATGGTCGCGTCCTGATCAGAAGGCCGGTCTTCAGCACCGAGAACGTTCAGGCGGCTGGAAGCGATATCTCCTTTGGCGAAGCAGTCCTCTTTCCAGGCACAAAGCTCGCCGCCCGGGATATCGGGGTTCTCGCTGCCCTGGGCAGGACGGATGTGATGGTGAAAAGCCTCAGGGTCGGTGTGGCCTCAACCGGAAATGAGCTTGTCTCTCCAGGCGGATCTCTGGCCGAGGGGCAGATTTTCGACATCAATACCTACACCATCGCTGCGGCGGTCGCCGACTGCGGTGCTCAGGCCATTTCCTACGGCATCCTCCCCGATAGGAAGGAATCGATGGCCGCGATGCTGCAAAAGATGGCAGACGAGTGCAGCATGGTTTTGGTGAGCGGCAGCACATCCGCAGGCGTCGGAGATATGATATTCACTGTATTTGAGGAGGTTGGCCAGCTGATATTTCACGGTGTGAACTTCAAGCCCGGCAAGCCCGCTCTCTTCGGCCTGATCAATGGTAAGCCATGCTTCGGTCTGCCCGGCTATCCCACCAGCGCGCTTGCCGTCTTCTCCAATCTGGCAGCTCCCTCCGTTCGTGCCGCTCTGGGCCTGGGGCATACTAAGAAGAAGGTTGCCGGCACACTCTCCACCCCCCTGCGATTCGATGGCCGCCGCCAGATGTTTGCCGTGGGCCTATCAAAAGGGCTGGTCTATCCGGTGGACAAGGGCAGCGGCTCCATCACCACTCTGGCCGGTGCGGATGGCATTATTGATGTGCCATTGGGAGTCGAATATCTGGAGAAGGGCAGGAGGGTGGAGGTGGAGCTGTTCAGTGATATGGTGCCCGCCGATCTTGTGGTGGCGGGCGAAAATTCCTGGCTCCTGGAAAAGCTGGCCGAGAGCATGCCTTTGCGTATTCAGCTTCTCAATAACGGCTCGGTGCGAGGCAGGCTCTTTTTGGAGGACGGAGTGGCAGATCTGGCCGCGGTCTGCGGACCGGAAGGGACGGCAGAAGGGATGCAGCTGGTTGGAGCGCTCACAAGGGAGCTGGGCCTGATATTCCGGGATCCCGGTGTCCTGTCAAGCCTTTCCGGCCAGCGCATTGTGGGCTGGAACCGGGACTCAGAGCTGCACTGGGCATTTGAGCGACACCTTAGATCGTTGGGTCTGGTTCATCCTCGCTACGTGCGGGCCGCCAGGACGCATTCCGCAGTGGCGGCGGCAGTTGCCTCCGGAAGGGCGGACGTGGGATTTGCAGAAAGCCGGGCAGCAGCTGACGCCTGTCTGGGATTTAAATCGCTGGAGAAGGATGAGGTCCGGTTGTTTGCCAGGCCGGAGAACGTCGCCCATGCCCCACTCAGGTCCTTTGTTCTGGCGCTCTCTCAGGCGGCAGGGGCCTATAGATCCTCGTCCTTCTTTCGTAGTAGCTGAGGGGATGCCTTATCCTGCGGCAGAGGTCGTCTTCTCCCGGACAGTTGCCGTAGGTGGCCATGGTGGCGCAGGCAGGTGGCTTGTAGCTGGTGCCGGTGGCTCCGGCGATGTGCTCCACCTGGTAGCGCGTCCTCTCCTCATCAAAGTCCGGGCTGGTGCTGAAGAGAGTCATGACCTCTTCCGCGGTCATATTGATCTGCAAGAGAAAGCTGACCAGTGCAAATCGAGCGCTATGGGCCAGATTTGTGCCTTTGGCGACGTCATTGAGCATCTTTTTAATGCAGGGGGGGAAGGCCCCTTCGTTGACCGCTCCCAGGTCGACTCTATCCCGCGCCCTGATAACATCAAGCTGCTCTTTGAGCGGCAGCAGGTATTCCTGGAGGGCGGTGCAGGTCTTCTCGTCCACGGGAATGGGCAGGCCTTTCAGAATCTTCTCTCTGGCTGCTTCCTCCATGATCCGCGTCAGCTCTTCTCTGGTAACTGTGAGGTAGCCCTGTTGCAGGTCGCGGTTGGTCAGCTTCCATTTGGGGCTGTGCATGCGGTGAGCCGCCCGGATGTACTCGGCAAAATGGATTTTGTAGGGTCCCGGCCCATGGGGGTGCAGCCCCAGGTCGTCGGCAATGGCAGCGAGATCCTCTTTTTCATCCTGTATCCTTTTGTAGGCCAGCTTTGCCTCGGCCAGAGCGTAGCGGCGCAGCAGAATGGAATCATCAAGGCATGATACCAGGATCCTTGCCAGGGGATAAGAGAGAAGCTCCATCAATTGCTCTGCCTGGGTGTTGGTCGCAGTCTCTGAGATGGTGCCGCTCATGGCCTCATTGACCCTCTGGGCCGCCCGGCTGCGCACGGCTTTAAACGAGGTCTTGCCGAGAAGGTCCTCCAGAGAGTATCCTGTCGCCCGCACCTCTTCGGCAGCGTCTTCGGTAAAAGGGTAATCGGAGGTTCTCATTCCTGTTCGATTCGTGGGGCGAGGAGGTAATTGATCTCCACATGCTGGCCGAGCTTGAGATGAATGCGCAGGGGATAGTCTATTCCCATCTCAAGGGTCACTTCGCCGGCTTTGCTTATCGATTTGGACATATCCTCCAGGTAGTCCAGAGAGAAGAGGCTTCTTGCCTCGCCTGGTTTCATTCCGAGCAGCTCGGTGCTTGGGATCTTGAGCTTGAGCGAGTCGATGTCTCCTTTAGCTTCCATGTAGAAGCCTTCATCCGAGACGCCCAGTATTACATGATCGCTGACCTTTTCAGCAGCTTTCACCGCCCGGCGCAGCTCCACTCCTGGCAGAGTCACGTGGGCTGGCAGGTCCAGCTCGGGTATGCGCGGCTCTTTTCGGATGGCAGTGGGATCAATCAGGCTTAAAGTGTAGGAGAGCGACCCCACGGCTATCTTCAGCTTGTGGCTCTCCTCTTCCAGTTCCAGCTGGACGTTCTCGCCTTTGTCCGCCATGCTCAGCACATCGCTGAGACGGACCAGATCGATGCCGATTTCGCAGGGATCGGCTTTGAAGTACTCGAATGCCTGGTTGCCGATTCGCAGGGATACCATTGCGACGTTCGCCGGGTCCACAGCCTTCAGCTCCAGGCCATTTTCCGATATGGAGAACTTGACCTCATCCACCAGAGAAGAGACTGAATCTATTGCATCGCGCAGAGCCTCTGCGTTGATTACTGCCTTGAACATTCCTTGAGCCTCATCCTCCAGAACCGTTTTATATTTAATATAGTTGATGCCTAGTCGTATTCTCGCCAGGTTCTGTTGCATTTCGTGCAGCGGAAGAACCGGACCTCGCTCTCATCAGCAGAACGAAGCTGGCGAAGCCACCAGTATGCGATATTATTGCCGCATTCCGGACATTTGCAGTTGGTTGTGGGCAGGCCCGACGACTCCTGCTCCAGGACGGGAACGACGCGATCCAGTTGTTTGGTCTTGCTGAGCATGGAATCTCCCGCGGTTTTCGGCATCTTGTGGCCGCACTTTCTGCAGACCATCATGCCATCCTTGGGCATCATCATGCTCTTGCATTGGGGACAGAATTCCATTAACATAACGTTAGACCACCCGTCATATTAAAGTTTCCCGGCACCCCAGGGGAAATTGAGGCCTGAAATGAGCACAGCGATAAATGTGATCTGTCTGGACCGCCCGGGAATGCTGCGCGACATCGCCGGATCGGTGGCCAAGAGGGGAGGCAACATCGTTTACACTCAGCAGTTTGTTGTGGAAAGAGGCATGAACCAGGGCAAGGCGTCGGTCTATATGGAGATCGACTGCCCGGCTGAAGATGTCTCCGGAATTGTGCAGGAGCTGGAGGCTTTTGAATCCATATTTGAGGTCTCCATTCACAAGCCTTTCGAGAAGATATACGGATCTAGGGTGATAATCATCGGCGGAGGAGCACAGGTGGCCCAGGTCGCTGTGGGTGCGGTAAGCGAAGCTGACCGGCATAACCTGCGTGGAGAGCGCATCAGCGTGGATACCATTCCCCTGGTGGGCGAAGATGCCATTGCCGATGCAGTGAGCGCCGTTCGCCGGCTGCCTCGTGCCGGCATTCTGGTGCTGGCCGGGGCCCTAATGGGCGGGCGCATCACCGATGAGATAAGAAAGCTGCAGGCGGAAGGCATACCGGTTATCGCCTTGAAGATGGCGGGCACGGTTCCCGAACAGGCCGATCTGGTGGTAACTGATCCTATTCAGGCCGGAACCTTCGCGGTGATGCATATCGCCAGCACTGCAGTCTTTAATATCAGCCGGGTGCAGGGCAGGGTGTTTTAGCTCTTGAGGATAAGAGCCAGATCGACAAGCTTCTCACCGTGAAATAGCTCTTCTACGGTGTAGAACCTGTCGTCTGCCTGAAGGACCGGCGCAGAGAGTGTGAATACGCCGTTTATGCGCAGCTCCGTAAGTGCCTCAGGGGTGCTCATGTCCTGGTTATCAAATGAGACTCCTGCCTTTGTCAGCGCTGCTTTGAGCTGCTGGCATTTCGGACAGGTCTGCGTGGAATATACTATTAGCTTCAATTCTTTGCCTCCTGGTCTTCAGCGCAGCGCTCGCGGATAGGATTTCCTGGCATAGGTAGCATAGCCTTTCTCTACCGCCTTTTCGGCACACTCCGAGCAGCAGGAGAAGTTGGCCATGTACTCGATACCCTCCATCTCATGCTCAAAGACGTTATTGCAGGAGAATCCTGAGGTTCTCCGGAAATCGAATCCCTTGCAGAACTCGTCCTGTTCCGCCTGAGCGGGGCGCTCCACGACCACCCAATCACGGGGAAGGAGCACCGGCAGTGTGGCCAGGTTCATGCCGCATCCGCATGGTCCATAAACATCTTCCAGATCTTTGTAAATAATTGCCTTAAATGCCAGCTCGCTCATCGTCAGCTCCTCTAATGCTAATGGTAATTGTGGCTCCTTAAATAACATTTCCCATCCCCCTTTTTGGATTTTTCCCATTTGAATGCTTAATCTTTAAAATAAAGCCAAAATGTTGGTCGGATTTTTCAAAGGGTTTTAATAATGGATAACTTTGCCTAACAAAAATTATATATGGAATTGCAGGATGATAGGGTGCATATTCTGGCTTGTAGCACTCGGAGGAATTGGTTTTTTCTCTTCTGGCTGCAAACTCCGGATTTATGAGGTGAATTGAGAATGCCGATACTTCCTGTTGCCCCGGTGAGCAGACTCATCCGCGAGGCTGGGGCCAATAGAGTGAGCGAAGGCGCGAGGGATGCGCTGGCTGAGGTTCTGGAGAGCTATGGATTGGAGGTAGCCCGCGAGGCGGTCGGCTGGGCCAACCATGCCAAGAGAAAGACGGTCAAGTCCGAGGACATCCGTGAAGCAGTCAAAAGAGTTAAACCACCCCTGGTCTCTGAAAGGTAGATCAATGGCATTAGATTACCGTGCTTTGGGACTGATATGCGGCATTGAGATTCACCAGCAGCT
The DNA here is from genome assembly GCA_035403205.1 of Methanothrix sp. Lineage (GTDB taxonomy): Archaea > Halobacteriota > Methanosarcinia > Methanotrichales > Methanotrichaceae > Methanothrix. Next base: position 13,466 of record DAONES010000012.1, read on the forward strand.
GGACACAACCTGCAAGCTTTTCTGCGGTTGCCCCACCAGGCACAGGGAAGTTGAGGAGTCTAATTTCGAGTTCTTCCGGTATCTGCGACCGTCGCGAAGCGAGCTGGGCGAGATAGATCGGGCCGCACTGGAAGAGGTCCTGGTTACGAGGCGTTTTCATTACAAGTCCTATGATACTACCTGTCTGGTAGAGGCTGATGAGGAGCCTCCTAGGGAGATAAACCCTGAGGCACTGGAGATCTCTCTGATCATAGCCCGGCTGCTCAATATGAAGATTGTGGATGAGCTGCATACCATGCGCAAGATGGTGATAGATGGCTCCAACACCTCGGGATTTCAGCGCACCGGTTATGTCGGATCGGACGGCTGCATCGAGACCGGGGAAGGCGCGGTCGGCATAAGCATCCTCAGCCTGGAGGAGGAAGCGGCGCGCATCATCGAGGGCCGGGGCGACAGCGTGGTCTACTCCCTGGACCGGCTGGGAATACCTCTGGTGGAGATCGGGACTGCTCCGGATATCGTCTCTCCCGCTCATGCCAGGGAGGTTGCATCATACCTCGGAATGATCCTGCGTTCTACCGGCCGGGTGAAGAGAGGCCTTGGCACCATCCGCCAGGATGTCAATGTCTCCATCAAAGGGGGAGCGCGGGTGGAGATCAAAGGCGTGCAGGCCCTGAATCTCGTAGATAAGGTGGTGGAGTTTGAGGCTTTACGCCAGGTGCGGCTGCTGGAGATCAGAGAGGAGCTGAAGAGTCGCGGGGCCTCGATTGACAACGCTATCCAGGACGTATCAGATCTGTTTGCGAAGACCGGCTCCAAGGTCCTGGCCCGATCCCTCAAGAGCGGCGGCGTTGTCCTGGCGTGTCGGCTGGTGGGCTTTGCCGGCCTCGTTGGCCGGGAGATTCAGCCCGATCGGCGGCTCGGTTCGGAGATGTCAGACCGGGCCAAGAGGGCAGGAGTGGGCGGGATCTTTCATACCGATGAGCTGCCCGCTTATGGCGTAACCGCAGAGGAGGTCCAGGCTGCTCGCAGCCTTCTGGCTGCCGCCGAGGGCGACGCAGTGATCATGGTCACCGGGCCGAGGGAGAGGGCAGAAAAAGCCATGCAAGCGGTGCAGGTTCGGGCCCGCGAGGCTCTGGTCATGGTGCCTGAGGAGACTCGCCGGGCTCTGCCGAGCGGCTGCTCAGAGTACATGCGGCCCCTGCCAGGCTCCGCCCGAATGTATCCGGAGACCGATGTGCCCGCAGTGGTGATCACGCAGGAGATGCTGGCCAGCTTGAAGATGCCCGAGCTGTTCGCGGACAGATCAAAGCGCTTCCAGCAGCAGTACGGCCTCTCTGCTGAGCAGGCTTCCGTAATGGCAGCTTCCCCCAATTATCCCCTCTTTGAGGAGGTCATGAAGACAGGTCTTTCCGCTTCCGTCGCAGTGAGGGCTCTGGAGACCATTCCCATTGAGCTGGCCAGAGAGGGCGTTCCCGTCACCAATCTGACTGAGCAGCATTACCGGGATTCTTTGGCTATGGTCTGTCAGGGCCGGGTGGCCAAGGAGGGCCTGAGCGACCTGCTGGCCGCTCTTGCAGCGCATCCGCAAATGGCGGCGTCCGATGCCGCAGCATCTGCCGGCCTTGTGGGAGTAGATGAGTCCGAGGTGACCCGAGCCGTTCAGGCAATAGTGAGCGGCAAGGTCGACCTGGTGAAAAGCAAAGGCGACAGAGCCGTAGCCCCGCTGATGGGCCTGGTCATGAGGGAATTGAGGGGCAAAGCGGATGGCAGCATTGTGAGCGCCATATTGAAGAAGGAAATACAAAATATACTCAGCAAGTGAGCCCCGAAAAGCCAGATATGCTCCTCTGGGAGGAGACGCTATTCAAGGACAGGGATCTGTTTGAGCTAGATCACCTGCCCGAACACTTCCTGCACCGGGAGGATCAGATGAACAGCCTCAAATTCTGTGTCCGCCCGGCCTTGCAGGGCAGTCGTCCCGTCAATGCCCTTTGCCTCGGCCCGCCGGGCACAGGCAAGACCACTGCTCTGCTCAAGCTCTTCGAGGAGATCGAAGCTCATTCTTCGAAAATAATTCCCGTCCATGTCAACTGCCAGATTGACTCCACCCGGTATTCCGTATTCTATCAGATCTACAGAAAGGTCTTCGATCATTCTCCTCCTTCCAGCGGCATATCATTTAAGCGGATCTTCGAGAAGGTCGCCGCAGCCTCAGCCGATCAGGATAAGGTGCTGGTGGTGGCACTGGATGACATCAATTACCTGTTTCATGAAAAGGAGGTGGACCATGTCCTTTACTCCCTACTGCGGGCCCATGAGACATGTCCCGGCGCCAGGATGGGTGTGATCGGAGTGATGAGTGAGCTGGCCTTGAACTATGTTCTCGATCCGCGCGTGGTCTCTGTCTTCCAGCCGGAGGAGATCATATTCCCGCTTTACACTCGATCTGAGGTCCGCGACATACTGGGTCGCAGGTCGCAGATGGGCTTTTATCCCGGCGTGATGGCGGATGATGTCCTGGAGGAGGTTGTGGACTGCACTGAGAGGTCTGGAGACCTGCGGGTGGGAATTGATCTTCTCAAGAGGTCAGGCCTGTCTGCGGAAAAACGCGCATCAAGGAGCATATCCCTCGATGATGTGGCGGTCTCCTGCGATCGTTCCCGCCTGGTTCATCTCACCTATGCCCTGAAATCCCTGAAGGAGGATGAGCTGCTTGTGCTGCGGCTGGCTGCGGAGCAGCAGAGCTGGCGCGCAGGGGATCTGTTTGTCCGCTTTCGTGAAGAGATCGATGCCGGGTATACCCGTTTTCATGAAATTCTCAATAAGCTTGATTCCATCCGGCTCATAAACGCCGATTTTACCGGGTCCGGGGAACGGGGCAGAAGTCGCGTCATCAGCGTGCGCTACGATCCGGATGAGATATTGAGCAGGCTTGGCAAATGATATCCCTCTTGCCTTCGCACTTTACCCGTCTCATTTTATCATTATTGAAAAAGCCGTCTATGTTTATCCTATTACATTATTGTTACTCTATATATATTCTATACGCAAGGGCTTTAACCGGTCAATGTATTTTACCGGGGCGTATGGATTGGCCGAGAATTAAGGTGCCCCGCAAATATAGCGAGCTTTCCGTAGAGGCCCTGCTATTCATATCAGCAATTGCCTCGATCCTCATTATGATTCTCATCTTCTACTTCCTCATCCACGAAAGCCTTCCTGCATTTTCGCAGCTGGGGATTGTCTCTCTGGTCTTCGGGTCGAAATGGCATCCTTCTGGCGATATTTATGGGTTGATGCCGATAATCGCTACATCGATTATCATCACCATTCTGGCGTTATTCATCAATATCCTGATAGGCCTTCCTCTGGCAATTTACTTGGCAGAGCTGGCCGGTTCCCGGAGCCAGGCGGTGCTAAAGCCGTCCATTGAGCTTTTGGCGGGCGTCCCTTCCATTGTCTATGGTTTCTTAGGGGTGATAATTCTCGTAACCTATCTGCAGGACAGCTTCGATCTGCTCACCGGCAGGTCTATTCTGGCCGGATCAATGCTCCTCGGGGTCATGTTCATTCCTCGCCTCACCACCATCTGCGAGGATTCCCTGCGGGCTGTGCCCAGCGAATTCAAGGAGGGCTCTCTGGCACTGGGAGCCAACCACTGGCAGACTCTGAGAAATGTTACCATACCGGCGGCTTCATCTGGAATCACCGCCGCCATTCTGCTCAACATCGGAAGCATAATCGGAGAGACCATGGCTGTTCTGCTGGTGGTGGGCAACGTTGCCAGGATGGCGTCTCCACTGTATGATATATTCGATCAGGGCGCATCCTTCACCTCGATCATCGCCGGAGAGATGGGCGAGGTGGCCAGAGGCTCGATGCATTACCATGTCCTCTTTGCGGTGGGATTCGTCCTTCTCATAGTAGTTACCATATTCAGTCTGATCGCAGATTATGCCAGGATTCGCATCAAGCGAAAATTCGGAGGATACTGAAGTGAAGACAAAGCCTGCATTATGGGCATCTCTGGCTATTTCGGTGTTCCTGTTTGTCACTTCGCTTGCCTCCCTCATCATTCAGCCCGGCATGGAAAGGCTCGCGCCCCTATGGCAGGCGAGCCTTTTCGTTAGCATGCTGCTCATTGTCGCATCTTATTCATTCTCCAAAGCCGTATCCCTTAAGACCGTTCCTTTCCTTGCCCTGGACACTCTTCTCTGTTCTGCGATCCTCTATCTTGTGTATTCCGGAATACTTCATGAGGGATTTGTCATCCGTCGGCCCCTTGGTGTGGGTGCGTCCTTCGATTATTCTTTTATCCTTCCCCTTCTGATCGTTTTTGCCAGCCTGTTGTGCATCAAAGATGCCATCAATATCCTCTACGATTATCGGGCAAAGGGTCGAGAGATCCTGGTTTTCTTGGCAGTCAGGCTATCCGCGGTCCTATCGCTTCTCCTGCTGGGCGGAATACTCTTCATCATAGTCTACAAGGGAATTGGGGTCATAAGCTGGGATTTTCTGACGGCACCCCACAGACGTCTGGGCCAGGCAGGCGGAATCAGCACGGCCATACTTGGCTCACTGTGGATGGTTTTAGGGGCGATGGTCATATCTTCGCCCTTGGGGATCGGCGCAGCAATCTATCTCAATGAGTACTCCAAGAGCCAGAGGCTCAACCGCATCATCACAATCGCTGTTAGCTGTCTAAATGGCGTTCCTTCTGTGGTCTTCGGCCTCTTCGGCCTGGCCTTTCTGGTGACATACTTGGGTGTCTCTCTCCTCTCCGGCTCCATAATCCTGGGGCTCATAAATATCCCCACCATAATCCTGACCTGTCAGGAGGCCCTGAAGAGCGTGCCCAACTCCTTGCGGGAGGGGAGCCTTGCCCTTGGGGCTACCAAGTGGCAGACTATCAGAAAGGTGGTCTTGCCCTCGGCTGCGCCCGGCATACTGACCGGAGTGATCATCGGGGTGGCCAAGGCCTCAGGAGAGACTGCGCCCATCATGTGGACGGCTGTCACCTTTACCGCAACGCCTGTGCAGATGATTTACGGCGTTATCCCCAATGTGTTTCAGCCGGTCAATAACCTGGATTACCATCTGCTGAATCTGATCTATTTTCTGGGAGCGTGGGATGTGGAGGCTCGGGCCTGGGGCACGGCATTGGTGCTGATTGCCCTGGTGCTGGGAACCAACATGCTGGCCATAGTAGTAAGAAATCACTATAGAAAGAAGATTTCCTGGTAGGCCCGCTAGTTCATAGCACCAAATTAGCAGGAAAGGAAACACATCGCCCAGGTTCAATTAGCTCATGCACAGAAAGAGAACTACTTTCTTGCCCTGGGTCCTTATGCTCATTATCGTCCTGCTATTATTCTATTGTTTTTTAGATTTGACATCATGCCTATTGCAGATATATATTCTATTTTGAAAAATTTTCTAAATAATGCATGCGAATCAATTTTCTGTGATATTTCAGAATAGAGTATTTGAGGTGATCTGATTGGCGATAGGAATTACCATGCTCAAGGTCTTGCCGGGAATGGAGCATAGGGTCTACCATGCTTTGAGGTGCAAAGAAGGCATCTTGTACATATGCGCAGTTTTTGGCGAGTACGATTTCATGCTGGTGTTGCAGGCAGAGAGCTTGAGTGAACTCAAGGGTCTGATCGGCGGAATCGATGATACCAAGGATGTTATCGCGACTCAGATGATACTGGTGAACAATCAAAATGAGATGCTTGCCCAGGCATGCTGAAAAATGCATGGGGATAGTAGGTGTGTTTTATGATTGAATGCGGGAATATCAAACGGAATAAGGTCTCCCCTATGCAAGCGGAATTAGGCTACGAAATGAGATTTATGGATGAAAGCAATCTCGATGAGATGATGGATTTACAGGAAATAGTGATTTATCATCTTGCCGATAAGGAGATATTCAGATCGCATTCTGTCGATTACTTCCGAGAGCATTTGCATATGGAAAAATCGGCGATAGGGGTCTTTTGCCAAGATGAACTCGTCGCCTATAATATTCTCTCTTTTCCAGGTGAATGCAATGATAATTTCGGCCTTGACATAAACCTTCCCAAAGATGATCTACCAAATGTCGTCCATCTGGCAACAATCGCAGTTCATCCTGATTTTAGGGGCAACTCATTGCAGAGCAAGATGCAGAGTGCTCATTTAAAAATTATAGCCAATTCGGGGTATAATCATGTATGTTGCATGGTATCGCCCAAGAACCGGCCCAGCCTTCAGAATATCCTCTCGCAGGGTCTGATAATCAAAGCCTTGAAGTTCAAATTTCAATGGCGCTTGAGGTACATCATGCATAAAAATCTTCTGAATCCATGCTTTTTCGGTCCGGATGTGGTTAGGATGGATAGCAAAGATATTCCCGGTCAAATCAATCTTCTTAATAGAGGGTTTCATGGATTTCATCTGTCGGAACTTTCGGATGGCTTTGAGATACACTTTGCAAAGCCCACCTGAATCAGCTTCTTTTTCATATCTGCGAAATAACTGATCTGCAAATTCATGGCCTATTTTTTGAGAATCCATCTATTCGATCTATACTCCTATTGTCTTCATCTAATGTATTTGCAAAAAGAATATAGATCATCATCTCGTTATATGTTTTGGGGCATTCTAAGGCCCCAAGAGCACCCCATCTTTAACCATTTGATCAGACCTTTGCCCTATCCTGCAAGGAGGATAGCTAAGGTAGCTCCAGGGGTGCATTCCCGGCTGGCAGATTGCACTCGAGCCAAAGCTCTGCGTCAGGATACCTGGCTTTTTACCTCTCGAGCCCTGCCAGCATCCTCAATTAGATAGATTAAAACACATGTCCTTTATGCTATTGATTAGTCCTCGATAGAGGCATTATGCAAGTTAATCGAAAGCTCTGCGATATTTATTATGAGGTCGAGCATGCGTTCCATGCTGCTGGCCAGTATAACTCTGATCGGCAATTCTTTAACGTTCTTCTCCCCGGGGGGGTAGGTCATAATTATTGATTGATTCGTTATCTCTTTAGTTTTATCGATAAGTTGGTTGGCTTTCTGGTTGTCCGGTTTGAGAAGCACGGATATGGAATCATCAAGCAAAGTCGTGAGGATTGAGTTCATTTTGGAGATTTCATCCGTCATCTCCTTCGGAAGCTCGTTATCATTATGTGCGGAGATCTCGGCGATCTTTGAGGCATGATCTGCCATGCGCTCCAGGTTTGTGGCTGCTTGCATATAATTAAAGATGCTGATGGGGCTATGCGTCTCCTTCTTTATGGACCCTGATCTAAGGATATCGTTGAATTGGCGGGCTATAAGCAGATTAAGACGATCCACATCATTATCTCTTTGAATTACATCTATTGCAAGTTCTTTATTTCTTTTTATGAGTGCGCATAGAGCATCCTGAATCATATGTCTGGCCAAATTCTTCATTCTTTTCAGAGCTCGGTCTGCCGGTAGTTCCTCCTCGCTGAGAAGGTCGTGTATGATCACTCTATTGATGCTCTCTTCCAGGATCTCCGGCCCTATGAGTTTGTTTACAATCGTGTGCAGATCTTTTTTTTGCATTGCGGTCAGTTGATGGGACGATATCTCGACGGTCCTGTAACCGGCGAGATAGCAGGCAATCACATCTCGAATCAAAGGCGCTCCGCATTTGCATGCTATATCCAGCTTCACTATCTGGTCCGGCTCAGATTTATCACAGGATAGTAATAAGTCACCATTATGGTTTTGCGAAATAAATAATAACGAACCGTTGATGATCGCATTTTCGTTTGCCCACTTTTTGGGAAGGGAGACTATCAAAGTCGACTTTCCCGTCTTCTGAACTTTTCTTGTTTCCATATTTATTATTAGTTTTATAGCTTATTTGGTATCTGCTGCATATAAAAATAATATAATACTATCACAAAAAATATTAGTAATACTATTAAATGCATAATAACATTTATCTTCGTCTCCTTATCCATCTCTCTAAGGATGGCATAAACAATTTATATATTTTTCCTATATAATATGAATACGGTGCGTATCTCTATTTTATCTATATAGTTATCATTGAGTGCCTTAATCCAATTGGAGATCTTCTTGGTTTTTTTTTTGCATAGTATCCTGGCTGGATATCATATCCAACCAAATATTCATCTCCTGCATGAGTTCCTGCTTCGTCAGATCTCTCACCACAATGTATGATTTTCCAGCCGGATGTTGCTGTAGAATTCCCGAAAGTTCTATCATTTGGAAAAGGGTATATGCCTGCCCTATCCTTCCGGAATGATTCCATGATAATTTCGTTTTTTCTCTTGATGCGATACAAAACGAATGGCAGTTTTTCTTTTCTGAGCTGCCAGTAATGCGCGGTTCGGAGGAAAATATGATCCCTTGCGGTCGCATATCGAATACGTCCATGTGGGCGTGCGAGGGAGGGCCTTTCTAAATTAAATTTCTCATTAGCAGGGAGCACATCCCTGTTCCTTCTTCTTTGTAAAGTTCTCCATTACTTGGTTTAGTAGGTCGTGAATCTTTGGCGCATCATCGTTTTTAAGGTCGCGAATCATCAGCGGCAAAGCAAGCATCACTGTTACATCTAGTTGCTTTAGGTTGATTGGATTGCAGTTATGCAATTCCGTTTGAGCATCTTTTCGAACGGCTGCAATGCAGCGCTCCATTGTCTTTATATCTTCTTCGCCTTCTTCAGATGTCTTGCCATTGCAGTTCATCTCCCAGGCGCTCACTACGGAGGTCATCAAATCGGCCTTTAAGTCCTCTGCTATATTAACTGTCTTTAATAGGTCCAAGATCAAGCCCAGTTTTAGGGATCTAATTTCGCCGATCCTGGTCATCAGCCCTTTTCTCTCTAAAATTGCCTCGTAATACCCCAGAAGGCCAAGAAGGTTCTCGCCTTTTCGAGAATCCTCGCATCCGATAACTTCAAACATCCCTTTTCCTCCATTGTCCTAATGTATGCCTATTTAGCAGATGGTAATATATCAAGCGATTTCAGGTTGAATGAGAAAACTGCGGAAATATTCGTCGATTTGGAGGTCATTTCCCGAATTGCTGGCGATCCTCCAAATCCGTTGAAAATCCTCAGATATAAAGCGATTGACATTATCTCTGTTAATTTGAGTTCGTCCATATATCACTTCGCCCATTAAAAAATATATCTCTCTTTCGTGAATATATTCTATATACATTTCAATATACACTAATTTAAAATATTATTTATTGATGCCGGCGATGTATTCGATGGAGGCAGGATAGCATCCCCAGCATCAACGTTTTTTTTTTTGCCATTGAAAAAAAAAAATTAATAAATTATTTCCTAATAAACTCTCGGAAACTGGGCCTGGTTTGGTGCCTTGAAGCAGGTGCAGTCGAAGATGCCTTTTGCTGATTTGAGTTTCGCGTCGCCGATATAGCTCGCGGGCATGGTCAGGTAGCCTCCCGAGCAGCAGGGCAGCCAGTCGTCACTTGACGTCTTCTTATAATAGGGCACTTCAAGGGTCATGTTCTTTTCGAGATGAGTGGTTCCCCAGTAGTCCTCATCGATCTCAATGGCGGGATTCTTCCAGGCACTGCTGAGCATTCCCGATCCCAATCCTTTTAATGAAGTGAAATCCGACAAAGGAGTTTTCCCATCTGCGGCGAGTTTTCCTGCATAGTCTTTACTGGATTGCAGGACACCGACATGAGTTTTGCCATCAGTTACATCTTCATTGATCTTCATCTGGGTATACCCTACTCCTTCCCAAACCGGATCGTAGGTATAGTTGAATTTCTCTTTGGCATTGATCTCCAGTTCCTTATCCAGGACATGGGCGTACTCGACTTCATGATGCATGCTTGTGCCGGCACGATAATTCTTAACCCAGGTCTTTTCTTTCAGCAGGGAATTGTAATCCAGCGGATTTGCAGCAAAGTAGCCGTTTCCGACGGCAATCTTCATTGGTGCATAAACCATGGAAACATCTTCCTTGAATTGGATGCAATTTTGCTTGAAGTCATTGTAATCCGTGTACAATGGGTGGTTCATTTTATCCAATTGTTGGAAGGTCAGGGTGGATTCGCTGTTTAAGGATCCGCTGCCATGAGCATAATTCTTGATTGCGACATTTCCAGACTTAGCATATAGGTAAGTCATAGAGTAACCATTACTCTGCACACTCTGCTCCATATTGAATGTGATATTCTTCTCCTCATAAGATCCTGGACCAACCAAGGAGCCGGAAGGTATGGCTGCCATTGAACTGCCTAATAGCGAAACAAATATCAGTGCAAGTGATACTGCCGATGTGAACCCTCCTGGATGAATTCTTCCACAATAAGCAGATATTCTTTCATCAATCTTTTTTTCCATCCTACATCACCTCAATCTTCTGCTGACTCCTGTCGCTGGGCCTTCTATGATATATAGAATACCTTTATAGAAAAAAGATAATATATTCATCAATATTCAGCATGCTAAAGCATATTGCATAAGATGATTTCTTGCCAGAAAGAGATCTATATTCCAAGGAATCTTTGTCCAGCCAGTTTATAATCAGGTTATGATATATGCAGCTATATGCTTTATGTTAACAAATTTTACATACTTTACTTAATCTGGTCGCATCGGTGAGAATATGAGAAAAATTGCAGCAACTCTGCTTATGGCTTTGCTAGTTGGTTTGATTGCTAGTGCGTCAGCAGCAGAGAAGGTGACCGTCTCCGGATCGACGACGGTTTTGCCTCTTGCAGAGGTCGAAGGTGAAGCATTCAATGGTCAACAGAGCGACTGCCAGGTAACGGTCACAGGAGGCGGCACAGGTGCAGGCATAACTGCTGCTGGTGAAGGGCGATCGGATATTGCCATGGCTTCCAGAACGATCAAAGATTCTGAGAGGAGCAAGTACAGCAAAAACAATTTCCAGCAATTCTCCATCGGGTATGATGGCATCTGTATCATTGTAAGCAAACCCATTTATGACGCAGGTGTCAAGGCAATTACAAAGGATCAGCTTAAGGACATCTATGTCGGAAAGATCACGAATTGGAAGGATTTAAAGGGCCCTGATGCTGAGATTTATGCGATTGCCAGAGAAGAGGGTTCTGGAACCAGAGACACCTTCAATGAGCTGATCATGGGATCTACCACAGCCGAAACGTCTGGAGTAAAGACTGTCAGCATGAGCAGCGCCGAAATCAAGACTGCAGTAGTTGGCAGCGATAAGGCGATCGGTTATGTCGGCTTTAGCTATGCCGAGAGTGGAGACGTAGGTATATTACAATACGATGGCGTTAATCCCAATGTAGCTAATATAAAGAGCGGATCTTATCCTCTGGCCCGTCATCTTTACTTTTACACCTGGGGTCAGCCTACTCCCTGCGCCCAAAAGTTCATCGATTTCGTTCTCAGCCCAGATGGGCAGAAGATTGCCGATGAAAATGGATTTGTACCGATCTGAGCGGATCTCAGATCTTATCATTTCTTTCTCAGGATAGCCTGCTTGTATTTGACTATACACTATATAGCGAAAACGTTTACAACATAGATACTGGCGGATATATATTTTATATTGGTTAGATTTATTTATCATTTCTGCCTTCGTGTGGCCGGTGAATTTCAAGTGAGAAAATTACTTGGCGCTCTAATAATTGCTTTGATCGTGGGTGCAATGGGTGTCTCCATGGTCATGGCCAAGGAGACCGTTCGTGTCTCCGGATCGACAACTGTATTGCCTCTGGCTGAAGGTGGAGCTGAAGCTTTCAATGGCGAACAGTCTGACATCCAGGTGCTGGTAACAGGGGGCGGCACTGGAGTAGGCATGAAGAATATTGCCGAGGGCAATTCCGATATAGCAATGGCCTCACGCGAGGTTACCGATGAAGAGAAGAGCAATTTCGGCGATAAATTCCAGGAGAATTTAATAGGCTATGACGGAATCGTTATTGGCGTAAGCAAGCAGATCTATGATGCCGGCGTGACTGCTCTGAGCAAGGATCAGGTCAAGAAGATCTACTCGGGAGAGACTACTAACTGGAAGGATCTGGGCGGCCCCGATTCGGAAATACTTGTAGTAGCCAGGGAGCAGGGCTCTGGAACCAGGGATACCTTCAACGAGGATATCATGGATGATAAGAAGGCAGAGACCCCAGGCGTGAAAACCGTCGCAGGCAGCAATGCCGAGATAAGAACCGCCCTTACCGGCAGCAACAAGGCTATAGGGTATCTGGGATTCTCCTATGCTGAGGACGGAGCTGTAGGTGCCATAACACTGGACGGCGTCAAGCCCACGGCAGAGACCATCAAGGACGGTAGCTACGAGCTTGCTCGCAAATTGTATTTCTACACCTTTGGCGATGCCACTCAGGGCGCCCGGGCATTTATCGATTTCATGATTGGGGCCGATGGCCAGAAAGTTGCCGAAGAATACGGCTTCGTGCCACTGTAAAACCATCTCATAACTTCTTTTTATTTTCCTGGTTTGAAACTTTTTCTTTATATGGAGTAGAAAACCTCTCAAAGGGAAAATCCGATATCGTGATGGCCTCCAACAACAATGAAGAGATGAAACGGCTCATAGCCGAAAACGATACCGCAATAGGCCCTCTCGGATTTAGCTGTTCTGAGGGTGGATTGGTGGGCGCGATTGCTCTGGATGGTGTTAAGCCGACATTTCATGATCGGGCCTGAGGGCAGGAAGATTGCAGGGGTACATAGGTTTGTATCACTCTAGAACTGTTTCAACTCACTTTTTTGGAATTATGTCTCATCTTTTTCATTTGACTATTGAATGTCTATATTCTATATGGAGAATGGCTAAATAATTTAAAATCCATTTGCCAGCATGGTGAATGGAATTTCTTCATTTGCTTTGCATGCCAATAAATCCCCAGGCGGATTGTTATGTCTGGAGAAATCTGCTCTGAACAATTCTGCATTAAATAAAAGGATCTTGAGGATTCTCCTGGCGGATGACAATCCACTGGATCAGAAGATTGCAGAAAAAATGCTTAAGATGCTGGGACATCGTGTTGATACCGTCGAAAATGGTGCAGATGCGGTGCAGTCAGCTGGACGTGTGGTTTATGATCTGTTGATCATGGATGTCCAGATGCCCGAAATGGATGGCATAGAAGCAGTAAGGCGCATTCGAAGCATTTCAGGTTGTGCTCTTAAAGTGGTGTTTGCGACAGGGTCTAATCCCAGCATCTATCATGATCTATGTTTAAATGCAGGTGGCAATGAATTCGTCTGCAAGCCCTTGATGATCAACGAACTGAATGAGGCAATCGAGAGAGCAATGGGGTAGCTATTATCATCTCTTATTTTCTCAGAATATTCTATTTGCAAAGCGAATATATCTCATTAGCACAATTATCGATTGGGCAGCATTCATACCCCTCTAAATGTTGGTCCATTTAGTTGCAGAAATGCAGATACCTTATGCTAAAGACTATTTGACCATCACTCAAGCTGCCTCCGGTAATTTTGTGCTGGCAGTCAGCCCAAACACTCCATGGACATGAATTCGCGCAAAACAAATGCTCAGGCTCTGCCAGCGCCCTTACTCAAAAAGACGCAAGCGGTTTTAATTTTTTTTGCGTTAGCTTTCGTATTCGTACTCATCCAATCCGTCGGTTGTGATGGTCATCAGGAAGTAGGCCAGGCAATCCTTCTGAAAGCTTCTCTCGTCCGGAGGCAGAACGACTCCAGTGGCGCAGCCTATCTGCTCCGCTTGCTTGCTCTCTCCCATCAAGCAGCTCAGCCAGATAAAGAGCATTATCCTCAGGTCTTGCTGCTTCTCCTCATCTCTGGCGAGGCTCTCTATCTCCTCCTGCACCTGGGGGTCGCTTCTCTTTTCTTGAAGCATCTCTACGAAATTTGCCGTTCCTCTGCAATCGGAATAAAAGCTGATGATTTCCCCTGTCCCGGCAGGCTCGTTAATCATGGGAAAGGTTCGGCAGACGTGGGGCCGATGGCAGTAGATCGTGCACCTTCCTGTATTCTGATCCAGAAGGCAGCAGCTACTTTCCGGACCTGTGCTCTTCAGGATCCTGCATCCCGGATTCTTTTCCGGATCCGGGTCTGTAAACCTGGCCCTTGCCTGGGCGGGACGGATGGCAAGCGCTCCGGCAACCTCCTCGATATCCGCGTCGTCGACCAGCGCGTAGCCCTCCCCCTTGCAGCATTCTCCGCAGTTTTCGCAGCAGAAGAGGACCTGGGCGGCAATCTGGGGAAAGAGTGTCTCGGGAATTTCGCTGGAAAGCCATTGCAGAAATGATTCTCTGTCCATTCAATCAGGCTCCTGCCATGGACAGATATAAATTCCAGATCCCTGTGGCGACAAAGCTCACCGCCACAGCTCCTAAAATCAGCCCCATGATTCTGGTCATTACCATTATTCCCGTGATTCCCAGGGCTCTATCGATGTACTGGGAGAATTTGAGGATGAAGAATGTGGCCAGAAATGTCAGGCAGATCGCGAGCAGAACCAGGCCTTTCTTTGTCAGGCTGTCTGCAGCACCCATCAAGACCACCACGGTGGTTATGGCTCCGGGACCGGTGAGCAGAGGTATGGCGAGCGGGAATATGGAGACATCTTCTCGCGAATTGGCATCCATCAGCTCTGCTTCAGTGACCTTGCTCTGCCTGCGGACTCCTCGCAGCATATCGATTGCCACCAGGAAGAGCAGTATGCCACCTGCCACGCGCAGGCTGTCCACGGTGATGCCGAAGATGCGCAGTACCGCATCCCCCACCAGGGAGAAGAGGATGGCAATAGCGAAGGCGACCAGGGTTGTGCGCCGGTAGATATGCGTCCTCTCCTCGGAACTCATGTTGCTGGTGAGAGTGACATAGACCAGGGTCGCTTCGATCGGGTTGACTATGACGAATATGGTGGTGAAAGCATATACAAAGTGGATCAGCAGCTCGCCCGTCTCCATGTTCCTGCATCCTTCAGCCTGAGTCGTCTCGCCTGAGTCGTCTCAGTGCAGTCATTGCAGCCATTGCATATCAGGATTATGAAGGAATGCCGTTTTATACCGCAAAGTAAGTTATGATGTCTGTATGAAGAGCATGCCAGGGCAGCTGCCAAAGATCTTTCTCATATTGTTGGTGTTTATACTGTTGGCCAATTGCGCGAATGCCGTCATCTCAGTCAAGCCGGGCGAGCGAATCCAGGCGGCCATAGACGCTGCTAAATCCGGCGAGACCATTGAGATCTCAAGCGGCACCTATGAGGAGAGTCTGGTTGCAGACCGGCCCCTCATCCTCAAGGGCATCGGCTCTGGAGCAGATCTGCCCTGCGTGAATTCGGAGAGCGGATCGGCCATAACCCTCAAGGCAAACGGCGTGGTTGTGGAAGGGCTTTGGGCGAAGAGCGCCAGCGGCTGGAGGGGAGACGCCGGGATACTGGTTCTCTCCGATGATAATACCATCCGAGGCAGCGTGGCAAGCGGCAGCGGCAACGTGGGCCTTCTCCTGGAGAAGTGCTGCAATAACACAGTCTCAGATTGTGTTATTCAGGGGAATGGAAACGAGGGGGTATTGCTTGAGAACAGCAGCAGCAATATTCTGAAAAAAAATAAGATAAGCGACAACCGTTACGGCTGCAAGCTGGTGAGCAGTCCAGGCAATCGAATTTTAGAGAACGATTTTCTGAAGAACAGGAATGATGCCATAAATCTGCAGCAGTCCGATGCCAATCTCATTGAGGGAAATAATGTCGCAGGAAGCGACAGTGCTCTGTCTATCGACGGCAGTCGCGATAACATCGCTCGCAAGAACGAATTTGTTGGAAACGAAAAGGGAATCTATCTCTCCTACCTTAATACCGGTAGAGAGACCCAGTCCAAGAAGGGAAAGGGCATAGTCATAACCTATAACAGCATGCCTTCATCGGATGCGGTCACTACCAACAATTCCATTTATCTGAACACTCTCATCAATAAGAAGAATGCCCGCGACGACAGCCTGAACAACTGGGACAACGGCAGGATGGGCAACAACTACAGCGATTTTAATGATCCGGCTGAAGGGTGCAAGGGCATAAAGATATGCGACCAGGAGCTGTCCATCTCCGGAGGCCCCAGCGTGGACCGGTATCCTCAAGCGTCACCAGTGGCGATTGCAGGCAGGATCACCGGATCGGGAGGTGCGGTCTTGCAGCTTTCCGCCAGGAGTTATCTTCCCGCCAGCAGGATGGATCTGAATTTCACTGCGCCGGTGGGCCAGGAGGTTTGGGTGAGGCAGACTGCTCCCGCAGCCCCGTCCAGCAATGCTTCCCAGGGAGATCTTTATCTGGGGCAGAATTTCTCAGGGGATGCCTGGCTTACAGCACCCTCAGAGCTGGGCTCTTATCAACTGGACATGATTGGCAGGAACGGCAGCAGAGTTCTGTCTGTTCCCTACAGCGTGGCAATACCCAGCATCTCTGCGACTCCTGCATCGGTTTACACCTGCGAGAAGATCACTGTGGCCTTCCAGGGGGCTTTCGGCAGGAGCGATGACTGGATCGGCATGTACCAGGAAGGCTCTTCGTCTGTCTCACAGCGGCAGATGCTTGGCAGCCGTGGTGAGGGAAATGTCACCTTTTCAGCCAGTGACGCAGGAAGATATCTGTTCAAGATGTTCTCCGGCCAATCGACAGATCCTCTGGCTTCAGCCGATCCCGTGGAGGTGAGAGCGACTGCGGGCTGCAAGGTGATTGCCGAGCCCTCTCGAGTGCCGCCCGGCGGAATTGTCACCATCACCTTCTGGGGTGCGGCTCCGGCCAGTGTGATTGGAATGTATGGCATGACCAGGCCGGACAGGTTTGATCTGGGGAAGGTCTCCACCGGTGGTCGAAGCTGCGGCACCATGGTCCGGCAGCTTCCCTACGAGGCCGGACAGTACGACTTCCGTCTTTTCCAGGATGACGTCAACCGGCCGCTCATGGCCCAGAGCAATGTGGTGACCGTCGCCTAGCCAGGAGCTTCTTCCTGGCTCGTTTTCTCTCTTGGTACGTGTTTAGCTGGCTAGCTTTGCCGTTAACATTTGGAGGCTATCCAGTCCTC
>DAONES010000013.1:0-29211 GCA_035403205.1 Methanothrix sp.
TTTAGGTCGGTGATCTCCTTCTTAGAACTTACTACCCTCAGTTTCATGCTACTAAACAATGCTCTTAAAATATTTATAGATAATGGTAATCATAGTAATCCTTAATTAGATATACTGAGATCAGTAACTGAATTGATAAAATATTTATGCATAAGCGCTTGTGCTCGGAGATATCCGCAAAGTTATGTCAATGATTTGAATATGTTTATTAGTTAAACCGATCTTTATATTATTAAAGAGCTAGCCCTTAACCAGTTAGCGATGGAATGCGAAATGGGGATTCAATATACTATAATGCTTTTAAAGCAAATCTTCCGCCGACCAGAATATGGAACGCAACTGTTATGATCCGATCCATTAGAGCTATCGACATCCCGGCGGCAGTAGGAATGCCAAACCCCGAAAGCAAGACGGCAAGACCGCCCTCAACTAATCCCAATCCAGAGACGGTTATGGGAATGAGAGCTAGTGCGCTGACAAGGGGTTGCATAAGGATTAATATCGGCAGAGGCACATCATAGCCCATTGATTTTGCGATGAGAGTTATTCTGAGTGCCTGGAAGACCCAGGCACAAGCAGTCAGAAGCATTGACCTTAGTATCAGCCCTTTGATATCCGTGATGCTATCCAATGCGCTATCCAATGCATGCGCAATTTCAGTAACACGGGAATAGTCCAGTCTATCTATCAACTTCAGGGCTTGTCGTCGCTTTAGCCAAAACGCAGATAATCCAAATACTATCATTAGTATAACGAAAAACGCTATGATCATATGAGATGATCTTTGGGCCAAGAGCGCTATTCCGGAAACTCCAAGGATGAACATGGTCAGAATATCTGTGTAGCGGTCAATGACCACGGAAGCAAATCCTTTGCAGAGATCTACCTGTTCTTTAACAAGAAGCGGCCTGGTCAGATCTCCTACTCTTCCCGGCGTCATATCGGATATGATCATGCCGCCTGCAAAAGCCTGATAGGCGGAGACGAGCGGCAGGTTCTGGCCCATGCTTCGCAGAATCATCCGCCACCGGGTAGAGAGCATGAGAAATGTCAGGGAATAAATAATCACGGCAAATAAGAGATATGGGAGCCTGGCAGTAATGATTGTAGAGGCAATTGTCTCCGGGTTGAGTCGATAGACAATTATGGAGACTAGCAGCAGACCAATCAGCAGTCTCGCCATATTTCTTATGGACATCGTTACCCCACTCACCTTTTGAATCCTGTTGCCAGACTGAATCTGGAAGAGGACTTCGATCATATAGCTTAAGAGGCTTCCGATTAGCTTATGACCGGGGCTATTAGCGATACTTTCGCCGTTTATGGACCGTTGAATTCTGCCGATATTACACAGAATATCAATCTAGAGCCCTCATGCAGGATTTTTCATAAATGCCTCTTTCGGAAAGCCTAAGATGCGAGTAGTATTCTGGTAGATCAGATCATAGCTATCTGCAGGGTAGCTCAGATTCACTGATGGGTATGGATAAAGATTCTCTGCGAAGGGTGGCACATATCCGGGTTTCGATATGGATACGCTGGAGATAAAAATCAGGTAGCGAGTCTCTTTTATGCTGCTCAGAGCGTTTATCACATCCTGGTTTGCCGGATCGGCGATTATCCTCGGAAGCAGACTCATATCGAACGGAGCACTTGCGGGACACTCGCGCGAGCTGGCAACGCCGATTCCAGTCAGCGGATAGACCCAGGCGCCGGTTTCATCCAGATTGATGCACACAGCATCGCTGTAGTTCTGCTTCTCCAGCCATTTGATTGCTCTGCAATCCTCCTCTGGCAGAGCCCAGGAACCGGCAAAGCCGTAGAAAACTGCAAGCATGGAGAGAATCCCGCAAAAGGTGAGGATCAGCACAAACGCCGCCCTAACTCGGACACCCACATCATTTTTTGTTGCATCGATCTTTTGCTTATCGGCGCCTCCTTCCATCAATGACAGTGCCGATGCCGCCAGAATGCTCAGCGGCAGATATAGGCTCAGCAGCAGGCGGTCGGCAGTGCCGATGAATCCAAGCGGTCCGGTATCCGCCAAAAGTACTATTGCAGCCAGAGCTGCCAGCCAGGTGAGCGCCAGCCGATCCATTTTGTCCCTCCTCAGAAAAGCGATCACCATGCCGAAGAGGGAGAGAAAACCTGGATACCATCTAGCTGCATATTCCGTTGCCAGATCTCGGCTGGATAGAACTGATAGCAAGAACTTTGGGCTATCGCCGTGCATGACCAATTCAACTGCAACCAGAATGGAAAGCATGATCAGCATTGCAGCAATTGCAAATACAGCAGGCCCTCTCTTTTTATATAGCCTGGCTACAGGAAAACGGTCAGACGATAAAAGATCAGCTATTTGCCATAAGATCAGCACTGCAAGGGCCAATGCCAGCAGCCTGGCGTGCGCGAAGAGAACGCCCAATAGAAGAATCGGCAAGGTTATAAAAATCCATCTTCTCGCGGCAATGGTGCAGAGTATGGCAGCCACGCTCAGCATTTCGGCAGTAGCGGTAGGATATCCGCCCCAGATGAGATAGCTGTAGTGTGCCGGAAATACAAAACATGCCAGGATCATGGCATAGAGCGCTTCCGCCGGGCTTCTTCTCTTTTCCCGAAGTATAGAGTAGAGCAGCAAAGGCACCGCAGCGGTAATCAATATGGGAATGGTGCGCAGAGCATCCAAAAGCCCAAAGGCGATCGCCCAGGGATAAACAAAGATGTGAAAGCCCTTCGGGTAATAATCCCAGTAGCTTCCAAGCGGCGGAATGCTCACCGGAACGGGCCGCTTATCCATCAGCATGCGCACTATTTCCGCATGAGCCAGTGAGTCGCCGCCCATCCAGATAATAATGCGGTCGAAGTAGGCTATGCAGATAATAATATAGAGGGCCGCTACCGATAAAGCCAGCCAGTCGCATTTGTCCAGACGCTCCTGCCATCCGATCCGATTTGAGATGTTGCGGTCACCAATTCCAATGAGCCGCTTCCTGTCAAGAATTAATGAAGATATGCTCAGCAGAAGGGCGCCACAAGGCCCAACCAGGGGATTGGCTCCTAATAATACCGAAAATACTCCTGCAAGCATGAGAAGCGCAAATCCCAGGGAAAAGGACAGACCGATCTTGGTGAGCGTTCTGGCTTGAGTAGCACTGCGAATGATAATTGGCGCGCCGCAGATCACAGCAGTAGCTGCCACGGCGCAGGCGAGAACTGCTTGCATGATCATTTCTCTCGAAAAGATCTCACAGCTGCTGCGCAATTGGCGAGCAGCCGGCTCGCCAGATCCTGGCTTGGCCAGGAGCCCAGGCCGCAGTCAGGCCCTGTCGCCCTCAGCCTGTCCCCGAATTGGGCGTAGGCTTTGTCCAGCCTCTTTCTCATGACGTCAGGCGATTCCCTCTCCAGGATCTCTCTTTCCAGCCTTGGCATGTCCTGCCAGAGATTTGTCCCCAGCTGATCATTTAGTGAGGCAGAGATGGCGAGGATGTCGGTTCGTGCGATCCCTGCGCGAAGGTAGCTATCCGTCTCCTCCAGTACCTTCCTGTCGATAAGCTGCAGATAGTCCGGATGGGCCGCAGACTCTATTCCCACTATGCTTATACCAGGAACCCTGGCGCACAGCTCGGCATAGAGAGGCGAATGCAGATGAACCTCGCAGTCCATCCCTCGGCAGGGGCTGCTGGCGATCTGCAGGGCATCAATTATCTCGTCTTCTGAAAAGATGATATTGGAATTCAGGCCGAGGCTTGGCTCGTCCAGAGAAGCCACAGACATCTTATTTGCATCAATTGTTGCGGCAAAGAACCTGGCCACGCTCTTTGCCAGGCTCTTGAGGATATCAGGATAAGCAGTAGCCCCGAAGACTGAGAGGTAAAGCTCCACCGGCCCGGTAACGCATACCCTCACTGCCTGGCCCGGCTGTACAGCTTCCAGCTCCATGATTCTTGCATGCTCTTTTTTGATGAGATATGGCTCCTCCGAAAAATCCGGATTCTCGATATCATCCATGAACATGCGGATCATGTCCCGAAACTGGGGATAAGTAGGTGCCTCTACTCCCACCTGCCTCTTCTGAGCGAGAACATCGCGCACAAGGCTCAGATATTGATCGCGAGACAGGCCGTCCAGCCTCGTCCCTCTGGGCAAAGGATAGCTGCCGATGTCATCGAAGAATATTCCCTCATTTTGCCGCTGCATCTTCACCACCTAGAGAAAGCGCCTGAGATACTCCTTGAGAGAGGCGTACCTTCCATCCATCCTTTCAAAGCTCTCCACAAGCTCATCCAGCCGGGCCATGGCGGCAGGCAGAGGCGGATTGACTCCCGTGGCCCGGATGATCTCCTCCGGGAATTTGGCCGGATCGGCAGTCTC
Organism: Methanothrix sp.; assembly: GCA_035403205.1. Taxonomy (GTDB): domain Archaea; phylum Halobacteriota; class Methanosarcinia; order Methanotrichales; family Methanotrichaceae; genus Methanothrix. Next base: position 4,372 of record DAONES010000013.1, read on the forward strand.
CAGGGAGACACAGGGACTCCAGTCGCCGCACTGCTTCAGGTACTTCAGGAGTCCCGCCCAGGCCACAGCTCCGTGGGGCTCCAGGAGGACTCTGTGCTGGCGGTATGCCTCCTTGATGGTCTGGCGAGTCTCTTCGTCTGTAATTGAGACGGCATAGAGATCTTTTCGCATGGCAGCAAGGTCCGGCTGCCGCCCGACATGGCCGGTCTCGTCCATCTGGCCGCCGTAAAGGCAAAAGAGGCGCGCAAGGTTGCTGGGGTGGCCGACGTTCATGGCGTTGGAGATGCAGTTCTTGCTGGGACGGATTGGCTCATAGACGCCAGTATTAATGAAAACTGGAAACTCATCATTCTCATTTGTCGCCACCACCATCTTCTGCACGGGAAGGCCCATCTTCAAAGCGAGGAGGCCTCCCATAAGGTCACCAAAGTTGCCGCTGGGAACTGAGAAGACTGCCTTCTTTCCATCCGGCGCGATCCGCGAGTGAGCATAGAAGTAATAGACCGCTTGGGGCAGCAGCCTGCCGATGTTGATAGAATTTGCGCTTGAGAGATCAAGGGCGGAAAGATCGGGATCGACAAATGCCTGCTTGACCAGAGCCTGGCAGTCGTCGAACTTGCCCTGCACCGCCAGTGGGAAGATGTTCTTTCCTAGAGTAGTCATCTGCCTGCGCTGCCTATCGGTGACCTCCTTTTCCGGAAACAGTACCACCACTTTGACGTTATCCAGTCCGTAAAAGGCGTGGGCCACCGCCGAGCCGGTGTCTCCTGAGGTTGCGGTTAAAATGAGGATGCTCCTGCCTTCTTCCCTCAGAAAGTGCTGGACCAGCCGGCCCATTGCTCTTGCTGCAAAGTCCTTGAATGAGCAGGTAGGGCCGCGATCCAGTCGCAGGACATACTTTTCGTCATAGACTTTCTCTACCGGAACGTCATAATTATAGGCGTCCATTAGCATTGCTCGCAGATCTGAGTCTGTGACCAGATCGCCCAGGTATGGCTTGATGACCTCGTAAGCGATCTGAGGATAGCTCATCTTCGGGAACTGCTCTATTTTGCCTCCAGGAATTTGGGGGATCTCTTCTGGCATGTAGAGCCCCTTGTCCGGGGCCTGGCCCATCAGGAGTGCCGCTTTGAAGTCGACGTGCTCCGGATGGCCGTTGGTGCTGAAGAATTTGATGGCTGACATGGTCAGAGAATGGAAGGCAAAGCTGATCCTTAAGGCTTTTCCATCCGGGACTCTACACATGCCGGGACCGAAATCCTTATATTCGATGATTGTCTAGGTCAATGTCGTCTAATATCGAAAAAATTAGACTGAACCGCAGATCTGAAGTTTCCCATGAATCGGGAGGAAGACTTGCTCAGCTTAGAATCAGAAATCCTATTTGATGATGCGCCAAGCATCGGCACAGATATAAGACCGGCGAATTGGGATCTGCCTTCCGGCCCAAAGCCCGGACCGCAGTGGCCCAGAAAGAAAAGACCGCAGATTTTTTAAGGGCAAGGCCGGTCCGGCTGAAGGCCTTCGCGGCCCCCCCGGCCCGGACCTGGGTCTAAAGACAATCCCTGGGGCAAAGAGGCCGATATTTTCCAGGCTCCATTTTGGCTGCCTTTTTGGCTATTTTCCAATTTTATTCTCCCTGCCATTTTCCTGGGCCAATAGCGCAAATATTGCATTCAGGCAGCAAATGCGGCGAAGGGCATTTCCGCACAACCATTTTGCCAGCTAGACCGGTTATGATAGACTAGTTATGATTCATATCATTACCTGCAATTTCAGGCGGCGGTGAGGGAATATTTAAGTATTAGTTGTCAGCTAAGTTGCACACAAATGATGGTTGTATCGCCCCGATATAGTGATAAATATAACGAGGAGGAAATGAGATGGCGTTCTACACGTTGGGCCTCACTTTTAATCTTGTGATATTCCTGACAGTAATAGTACTGGCTGTTTGGATATATGGTATATATTTCAACTTTAAGAAATGGGGCCTCGGATCCACCGGCTACCACGACCAGTTGCGCAATAGCTTCTGGCTCTTCCTTGCCACCTGGATTCATGAGGCATTTAAGGACGGATTGTGGGTATTCCTGAGAACTGTAGTGCTCGATGTTCTTCTCCTGAGAAGAACGCTTGCCAGAAGCCCGGTAAGATGGGTCATGCATATGAGCATGTTCTATGGCTTCCTGATGCTGGCTGCCCTTTCTGGACTGGGACTGATGCTGGATATAATTGAGCATTTCAATCTGGTCGGCCTTGCTCACGAAGCTGAGATGGTCAAGGAGATGCTGGCACTGCCATTCGATCTCTTCGGCTACCTGCTGCTCATCGGAGCCACCATCGCCATATCCAGAAGACTGCTGCTCAAGTTCGTCCGGGATAACACCAGCGCCTATGATGCACTCCTGATCGGCGCCGTGTTCCTGATCACCATCACCGGATTCTATGCCGAGTGGATGCGCGGCAATTCCTTCCTTGTGGGAAATGCCTTTGATTATCCCATCTATGCACCCCACTTCGCACTGATTCACACCGTCCTGGCAATCGGTCTCTTCGCTTTGATCCTGCCATGGAGCAAATACATCCACGTCATAGCCACACCCATGACGCTGATAGCCAATAGAGGAGGAGAATAAAATGGCTGACCAAAAGAGCTCAAAGCCCCTGATGACGGGCTATATGATGTCCACTCAGCTCCTGGAGGTAGACGGCTGTAACCGGTGCCAGGAATGCATGAAGTGGTGTCCCACATTTGCGGTAAGGCCTGACCGCCCGGGCATCACCCCAATGTACAAGAACGCTAGGTGGAGAGAGCTCATGGCCAAGAGCCAGAGCCTGCGCGCCAAGATCTTCGGCTCCAAGCCTCTGAACGACGATGAGATGAAGCAGTTCACCGAGGATACCTACAGCTGCACCACCTGCGGCGTATGCGGTACGGTCTGCGAGGCTGGAATCAGGACTGTAGAGCTTTGGGAGGCCATGAGGCCAAACCTGGTTGCTAGAGGCGATGGCCCTGTGGGCAAGCAGTCATTCTTCCCTAAATTGGTCAGAGCAGACAGGAACCCCTATCAGGGCAAGCAGGATGAGAGGCTCTGCTGGGTTCCAAAGGATATCAAGATCCAGGAGTCCGGGGATGTAGTATACTTCGCAGGCTGCACAGCAGCGTACCGCCAGCAGGCACTGGGCGTTGCAACAGTGAGGATACTTGATAACCTCGGCGTGCCATTTGCGATGCTGGGCAAAAATGAATGGTGCTGCGCCTCCGCTATGGTGAGGACCGGCCAGAGAGAGGTCATGGCCGAGCATGCCGTGCACAATGTCGATGCCCTTAAAGACGCCGGAGCAAAGACGGTTCTGTTCGCCTGCGCCGGATGTCTCAGAAATGCAGCCGTCGATTGGCCCATGTGGTATGAGGGCTACATTCCCTATGAGACCATGCCGCTCTCCGTATTCCTGAGGGAAAAGATCAGAGAGGGCAAGGTTCAGTACAAGATACCCCTGAACTACAGATTCACCTACCACGACCCCTGCCACAATGGCCGGCATCTCATGCATCTCAAAGGAAAGGACTGGTCATTCGAGGCACCCAGAGACTGCATCCAATCCATGCCTGGCGTCAAATTCCAGGACATGGTCAGAAACAGAGCTCTGCAGAGGTGCTGCGGAGCAGGCGGCGGTGTAAAGGCCGGAATTCCCGATCTCGCCATGGATTGCGCTAAGGCGAGAGTTCAGGACGCCGCAGATATCAACGCAGAGGTAATTGCCTCTACCTGTCCATTCTGCAGACTGAACCTGATCGATGGAAGGAATTCAGCCAAGTCCTCCATTAAGATGGTTGATATCGTTGAGATGATGGCTGCCTCCATGGGCCTGGACACAACCATACCCGAGAACCCGTACACCAAATTCCAGTCCCAGGATGTCCTGGTATGCACGCCAACCGAGTGCAAGCTCGATACCGTAGAGAGAAAAGAGCCCGGAAAGGATATAGTGGGCGAAGCCCACTGAAATGCTCACCAGAAGAATGAAGAATGCCCGAGACAGCCGGCCATTCTTTTTTCTATAATTTTTTGAATTATCTTGGCAGTGATTTTGAAGCTAGCAATGGTTTTGGAAAAATTATCAAAGTCTATCTCAGGCATTTGTCAGTAAATGCCCTGGGAAGAAGCTCGGCAACCGTCGCCGTCACAGCATCGCCTTTTTCATTTGCCATGATTACTACGATGTCGCCGCCAAACTCAATCAGGCTCTGCCGGCATATTCCGCAGGGCGACACCGGCTCGGCTGAATTTCCGGCTATCGCTATGGCCTCAAACTCCCTTTCGCCCGATGATATGGCTCTGGCGAGAGCCGCCCTCTCTGCGCAGATGCTCGCTCCCGATGCGGCATTTTCAATATTTGCCGCCGAGTAGATCCTGCCGCTGCGGGAGAGAAGCGCCGCGCCCACGGAAAAACCGGAGTATGGAGCATGGGCGTCTTTTGCCGCCTGCCTGGCCGCCTCGATGAGGTCATCGTAACCACCGGTGTAGGGACGGGGAGCTGAGCGCAGGGCTCCGATGTACATGCACTCCTGAGGGGCAATTGTCGGTATGGCGCTATTGCTATCGTTGACTGGAACCGGCGCACCTCTGATTATCACCGCCGGAATTCCCTCGTCGCCTTCTCCCATGATTATCTGGGCGGCAGAGACGAGGTTGTCTGCCACCGCCTTGCGTGTGATCTTCAGCTCCCGGCCGAAGAGGTCCTTCTGGCCACGGGCATCCACCACAGGCTCCAGGCCCGTGCATGCCAGAGCCACGCCCACGCAGCCCAGCCGCAGAGGATGAGTCCTGCTGTCCCCTATGATAACTGCAATCTTCCGGCCTTTGGCCATGCGATCCCTTATCTCGAATGCGGACTTCTGTGCGTCCCTGGGAAAGAGGACCACACTGCCCGGCGGCGCATTGGAGCTATCGATGCCTGCATTGGGGTAGAGAAATCCTTCCCGCAGGGTCAGCACCACTCCGGGAATGCCTCCCATGATCTCATCCGACTCCTGCAGGATCAGCTCCATCTCCCTTGGATCCTTGCCGTACCTGGTAGCCATGGAAAATGCAAGTGGACCGGCTTTGACATCCTGCAGAGCCACGACTCTGCCCTCTGCGGTGGCCACAGTGCTCTCCGATATGATCAGAATGTCGCCGTCCTGCAAAGAGAGGCCAGAGGCTGCCATGGCCTTCTCGAGGCAGGCCGCCAGGTCGTCACCCGGTCTGATGAGATCCGTCTTTATGCCTAAAACCTGCAATAAGCTCACCTGTATAAACTCATCTGTAAAGCTCTGGGCTATCTATCATCGCCACAGCCTCTGCTATCCTCTCGGCAAGGGAAGAGAGCCGAAAAGGCTGGCTCTTCAGGTTCTTAATCATTCCTGATATCTGGTGGGTGGTGCCGAAGATTAAAACCTCTTCCGGTCGGGGATCGCATCGAAGGGCAAGCTTGGGAATGGCGGCGTCTCCCCCCCTGGCCAGCATCTCCTGCTTAATTATTATGGCTTCCATGCTGCTCAGGCCGCGCACTGACAGGATGCGAAAAGAACTCTTCTTGCAAAGAGTGCTATGTCCCCGCTCATCTACTTCTGTTCTGCGAAGGATCTCGGCCATATCATCGCCCTGGCCGAGATGGCCCAGCACCTCAACCTCCATCTCCTCGTCTGCACTGCAAGCCGCCCTGCCCCGGATTGACTGGGCCATGGCGATCGTATCCCGGCTGGCGGCGATATCATGCGTCCTGACGATATGGGCTCCGAGGAAAACGGCAATGGCCGTGGCTGCCAGAGTTCCAGACAGCCTCTGGAATGGGTCTGGCTTATTCAGGCGCTGCCCGATGAAAGACTTGCGTGAGAGAGCCGCCATCACCGGTCGCCCCAGAGAGCGCAGTCTTTGCATTCCGCTGAGAATGGCCAGATCGTGGGCAGGCGTCTTTTCCGGCACCCATTTGCCTATGCCGGGGTCCAAGGATATCTTATCCTGGTCGACTCCGCTGGAGACCGCGGCTCTGGCCCTCTCCCCAAGAATGGAGATAATCTCGCCCATATCGAGCAGATCGCCCGCCCTCTGCCTGGAGGCCATGATGACCAGGGAGCCGTCGTGCCCGGCCACGCCGGCAGCCATGCCGGGATCAGACAGCCCGGAGACATCATTTATGCAGTCGGCACCGAGGGAAAGGGCGTCTGCGGCTATGCCGGACCTCTGTGTGTCTACTGAGACTGTGATATCCAGGTTTTCCAGAATATCTTTTAGCGCCGGAAAGAGCCTCTCCCGTTCCACTGTCTCACTTATGGCAGGAGAGCCGGGAGCAGTTGAGACTGCGCCAAGGTCGATGATATCCGCGCCTTCCTCCTGCATGGCAGTGGCCAGCGCGAGAGCCTCATGGGGTCTCGCCACTGATCCCTTGTAGAATGATTCCCGGCTGAGATTGATCACGCCCATCAGACGAACGGGGTAGCTGTCTCCCACCGGTACTGCTCCCAAAATGCCTTTTATCAATCCCAACACCTCGCAATCCGGAACATATGATCCCTTATCTCCAGGCTACTCCGAGAGCCGCAACAGTATTCCCGTTCTTCTCGCCCTCTCAATTGCTGCGTCGAAGAGGAAGAGCCCCAGGAGGAGGTAGAAGGCGGCCAGAATTATGCCAATAGCTAGATGATGGGGCCCTGGAATAAATACTGACCTGTAGTACTCCAGGAAGTAAGTCAGGGGGATGGCTCTGGCCAGCGTCTGCAATAGTGGCGGCAGCACATCGACAGGATAGTAAATTCCGCTGATCAACAGTATCATGCCGCTCAGGCTCCAGGCAGCAACATCCGCTTTCTGGCCAAAGGTGAGAATGGATATGCACACCGTGATGCCTATGACCGCAGCGGTAGCGAATACTCCTGCCAGAAATATCAGCACAGGCAGAAGGCCGCCCTCCTGGAAATTGAAGCCGAATAGAGCGGAACTGACCACCGCCAGAATGAAAAAGACGATGCTGCCCCTCACTATGCCAAAGAGCATTGCTCCAAAGACCAGGTGATAGCTTTTAACTGGGGCGATAAAGGTGTTCTTGATGCTCTTGGACCACATGTCGAACAGGAGAACATAGGCCACATCGATCTGAGCGACCTGCAAGATGGTAAGGGCAATGGCTCCCACCAGAAGAAAGGAGACCATTGAGCCGTCAACCTTCAGGAACCGGGTGAGCAGGCCGATGGAAAGCAGGCTGATCATGGGCCAGAAGAACAGCTCGAACAGGGTGAAGACATTTCTCCTGGAGATGAGCCAGTTCTTGTAGGCGCTCGCTAAATACCTGTTCAGTTCACCTTGCCAGTTCAAGGAATACATCCTCCAAGTCAGGCTCTCTTATGGTAATATTAAGGATTTTTGCCGTGCAGAAGTGTTTGACTATCCTGTCCAGGCTATCCTCGACTCTGTCGATCACTATCTCCAGGCGTTGAGTATCCGATTTTATCCCCAGGACGCCCGGCAGGCTCTGAAGAGCTGCAATGTCTGCTGATCCCTCATAGGTGATCACGATTCGTTCCCCCAATCCCAGGTGCTTCTTCAAATTGCGAGGCGTATCCATCGCCACAATCCTTCCGTTTCGCAGAAATGCAATCCTGTCGCAGAGCATCTCCGCCTCCGGCATGTAGTGGGTGGAGAGGAGCACAGGGATATTCTGCTCCTGGTGAATTCTCTTGATCAGCCTGCGGGTCTTGATGGATATATCTGGGTCCAGGCCGGTAGTGGGCTCATCCAGGAATAGCAGGCGAGGGTTGTTGAGCATGGCTTTGGCCAGGGAGAGTCGCTGCTTGAGACCGGTGGAGAGGTTCTCAAAGGTCATATCCCCAAACTCGCCCAGCTCAAAGGCATCGATCTGATCCTCCACCGCCTGAGAGAGCGTGCAGCCGCAAAGGCCGTAGAGCATTCCGTAGTAGCGCAGGTTCTCCCGAACCGTAAGGCTCCAGGGAAAGTTGGGTTTGGCAGTGCTGATGTTTATGACTTTGCGTATCTCTTTGCTGTCACGGCGGGCGTCCATCCCCAGGATGGAAAGGCTGCCCCGTTCCGGGAATATGAGCGTGGAGAAGATGGAGATGAGGGTGGTCTTGCCTGAGCCGTTTGGCCCGAGCAGGCCGAATATCTCTCCTTCCTCGATATCCAGGGATATGTCATGAAGAACCGTGGCTTTTTTTCCCAGGAAGCTCTTATAAATCTTGCAGATTCCTGCCGCTTCGATTGGCTTATTCGTCATTTTTCGCTCTGGCTTGATTTCGTAGCTATTGTCCCTATCGCCTTCTTTTCTTGCGGCCGGTGAGCCGATCCCTTCGCCGCCATATGAGAAATGCGATCACTCCGGCGATCACCAAGCCGGCCAACGCAGATGCCGACCGGGCGAAGCTGCCTGCAAATCCTGCTTCATAGAGAGTTATCTGGAAAGGAACAATTATGCTTTTCTCCTGGCTGATGATCTCACAGCCCAACTGGTAGTCCTGCGGGCTGGCATTTGCATCCGTTCTCACAAGGAAATCCATTACATGAAGCGATCCAGGATCCAGATCACCGAGAAATATGGCAGGGCTTTCTGCATAGAAGGGGGGTGCAGCCAGGAGCCTGGCAGAGCAATTGCGCAGCGCAGTAAGGCCATCATTGCTCAGAGCCATGCTGATGCTTTCCCTTCCCCCTGCATAGAGCCGGGACTGGGCGGCCAGAATATGCAGAGTTTTATCGGACCCCGACACAAACACATTGCAGGTGATGTTCTGCCGTTCTGCTTCATAGAGAGGAAAGACCTCTCCGTTTTTTGCGCTTGCATCCACCTGCCGCTCATAATCCAGGCTGAGAGGAAGAGCATACCAGCCGCTGGCATTCTTCTCTGTGGTGATATTGAAATGGATCCGGGCCGCGGATCCCGCAGGAAGGGCGTTGAGGCTCTGCGAAGGATCAGTCACCCTGATGGAAGGCGCGCCGCCGAGGGCGGCAACGATGTTCAGGGCGTCACAGCTCTTTGTCTCTGCCATCATCTCCTGCAATATGTCATCATGTGCGCCGCTATCATTTATCGGGATAAGCTCTTTCAGCTCTCCGCCGTTTACCAGGCTAATTTGCAGCATGCTCTCTTCCGGAAGCAGAATTGGGTTGACCACAAAAGCGGCAAGCTCCGGGCGGCCCAGTGATTTGTAGTGGTCATCAGCAAAGAATATGAGATCTTCTCCCAGGCCAGTTCCGGCAAGAAGAAGCAGAATGCTGATGATATGCAGGAGCTTCATCCTCTTTCAGGTTAATTTGCATCCATAATTAAACCTATCTCCGATAGCCTATCTGAGAGCAGGCTATCTGGAGAGCAGGGTGCTCAGGAAGAAGGCCACGGCTGCTATCAGAATTATCGTCGCCCCTGAGGGCACATCCAGCTCATAAGAAACGAGCAGCCCGAGGGTCACAAATGCCGCCCCTAGAATTACCGATCCCGCCATGATGCGGGGAAGGCCAGTCAGGTGCCTCCGGCTTATGGCGCCGGGAATGGTCAGAAGCGCTATGACCATGATGATCCCCACGATCTTGATGAGGATGACCACGCTGAAGGCCACCATCGCCAGGAGCAGGAGTCTAAGGCCTCGCACCGGAAGGCCGATGGCTTCTGCGTAAATAGGATCAAAGCTCAGGAGTAGAAGCTCTTTGTAGAGAAGATAAACCAGTAGCAGAATGATCAGGGTGAGGGCCGAGATGAATAGAGCGTCGCTTTCGGTCACCGCCAGGATGTTTCCAAAGAGGTAGCCGTAAAGGTCTCTGGCGTAGCCCTGAGAGAGGGTGAGGAGCATTATTCCCAGAGCCATGCCTGTGGCCATAAAGACTCCAATAGCAGTGTCCTCTGAGACGCGCGCTCGGGAGCTGATCATGCCTATACCAATGGCGGTCAGGACTGCGGAGCCGATTCCGAAGGCCAGAGGATCGTAACCCAAAAAGTAGCCGAGTCCGATGCCGCCAAAGGCAGCGTGGGCGATGCCGTCGCTGATGAATACTATTTTATTTAAAATCACATATATTCCAATAACGCCGCAGAGCACTGAGGCGGCCAGTCCCGCTGCCAGGGCGTTTTTCATGAAATCGTACTGGAGAAAACCTAAATCAATCATGTTCCCTCAGGACCCGGTGGGGCATGCCGTGCGCTATCATCTCCACCGGGCAGCCATAGGCCTTTTCGATATCGTCGTTGCTCAGTTCCTTGGAGTCATGATAATAAAGCCGCTGGTTTAAGCAGGCGATCTTCTTCACATGCTTGGAGATGGCGGTGATATCGTGGGAGACCAGAACTATGGCGATGGAAAGATCGCAATTCAGGTGGCAGAGCAGATCATAAAATTCGGTCTGCTGGGCGGAATCAACTCCCGCAGTGGGCTCATCCAGAAGGAGAAGATCAGGATCAGAGACCAGTGATCTGGCCACAAAGACCCTCTGCTGCTCTCCTCCGGAGAGGGCACCGATTTCGCGATTTGCCCGGTCCTGCATTCCCACTGCCTCCAGAGCCCTGAGGGCCGCCTCGCGGTCCGCGCTTCCGTAGCGGTGCATAAGCCCTCTGCGGCTATACCGTCCCATCAGGACCACATTCAGCGCGTCGATGGGAAAGCTGCGGTCAAAGACGGTCTTCTGGGGCATGTATCCAACGCGGCTGCGTGCTGCCGCTGGCTGCAGACCGAAGAGGGAGATGCTGCCCCGGTCCGGCTTGATCAGGCCCAGCATTGCATTGAGCAGCGTGGACTTTCCCCCTCCGTTGGGGCCGATCAGGCCGAGAAAGTCGCCCGCTTCCATTTCCAGATTTATGTCCTCCAGCACGGCATGCTCTGCCCTGTAGACCCAGAGGTCCTTTATGGAGACTATCTTCTCGCTCATGTCTGGCTCAGGGCGATCTCCCTGCTCGCATTTATCATGTTGTCCATGTAATTGCCGGCCAGAGGATCGATGGTGACGATTCTGGCATTCATCTCCTGGGCAATTGCCTCCGCTGCCTTTGGATTGTACTGCGGCTCCACAAAGAGGGTAGTAATATTATTCTTCCTGGCGATCTCTATCACCTCTCCCAGATATTTGGGTCCGGGCTCTTTTTCGTTTTCCATGAGCGGCACCTGATTGAGGCCATAGTCCCTGGCAAAGTAGGTCCAGGCAGGGTGATGCACAATGAATATCTTATTCTTTTTGCCGGAAAATGTTCCGTTCAGTTTCTCATCAAGAGCCCTAAGCTTCTGCAGATAGGCGTCCCGATTTTTCGCATAATAATCCTTATTTTGCGGATCGATCTTCGTCAGGCCCCTGCAGATGTTTTCCACCTGGATAGCGGCATTCCTTAAAGAGAGCCAGATGTGCGGGTCCATTTCATCCTCGCTCTCGGCGAGAAGTGCAATTCCCTTTGAGCTGTCCAAAACGGTCATATTCTTATTGGCCAGGAGCATTCTATCTATCCAGTATTCAAGACCTGCGCCGTTCATAATATATAAGTCCGCCTTGGACAGGTCGACCATCAGAGAGGGAGTGGGCTCGAAGGTATGTGGCTCGGCGCCTGGCGGGACTACCACGGTGACGGTTACCTTATCTCCGCCCACCGCCTTCACAAAATCGCCCAGAGGGGCAATTGTTGTCGCCACCATCAAACTGTGCGAGCCATTGCCGGGCTGGGCCGGAGCGGATGTGTCATCCTGGGAGATGCATCCGGAGAGCAGGGCTGCCGCTATCAAGACGATAAATATGCTGATTGCTCTATTATTACCTGTATTACCTGTCATGCTGCTTCACCATTTTGGTTTCCGTGACCGGCAAGCTCTTGCCGATGTACTTGGAGCGCGTCTTTTTCCCCTCTCGCCAGTAGCCGTACCAGTAAGGGCCATGCGGGCATCCCTTGCAGTTCTTGCCGCAGGAGACTCTCTCCAGGCGGTAGGTGGTCGATCCTCCGGTCCGCACCTCCAGCACCTCCCTGCTATCCGGCAACTCGTCGGGCTGAGGAGGCTTGCTCATCTCTGTGATGAGGTGCTCTATGTGCTCTTTTATCTCACTCAGCACAGAGAGGTCCTGGTGCGCCAGAGATCTGACGATTGATTTAGGTATCAAGAACGCCTCTTATGTAACAGAAGCACCTCTTATGTAACAGCCATTTATAACCTTATTGCTCAAATGGACTGACAAAAAGAAAAGCCGGATCGGAGAGCCGGCTGCGGTGCAGCTTCCTTTCAGTTCACGCTGAAGGAATATTGCGCATCATACGATCCGCCGTTGAGATCACCGATGCCGAAATAATACCAACCGGCCTTGTCGATGTCCACCTTTAGCAGGACGCTGTCGCCAGGCTTTTCCGCATCCATTCTGGTTATCCAGTTGTAGTTTTTGCCGTAGAGGTCTATGCGGCCCAACATGCTCGCCTTGGTGGATTTGGGAACGTCATTTAGGGATGCCTGGAGCGATCCGGGCGCGTCGATGTAGATCTTGTAGAAGTCCACGTCGCCAGCCGGGAAGATGAATCCCTTGATATCGCTGCCCTTCTGTATATCGGTCGCATCGGCTATCTCGTTATCCGGCTCCACATCCACCACCGGCTCGAAGGTTGCCATAAATTCATAGGTCGAGTTGTAGGACCCGCCATTGAGATCTCCCACGCCCAGGTAATACCATCCGGGTGCGCCAATGTCAATGGTCAGGACGACATCTTCTCCCGGGTTTTCCGCGTCTTTCCTGGTTATCCAGTTCATATTCTTGCCGTAGAGATCAATCCGGCCTTTCATGCTGCCTGCAATGGCCGCAGGGACATTTGAGAGGGATGCCTCCAGGATGCCGGAGCTATTGAGAAATATCTTGTAGAAATCCACGTCGCCCGCCGGGAAGATGAATGCGTCGACGGTCTCCTCCGGCTGGACTTCGGTAGCGTCTCCAATCTCGCCATTGGGCTCCTCATCAATAACCGGCTCAAATGATAGCGTCAGGGAATAATCAGATCCGTAGGAGCCGCCACTGAGATCGCCTACTGCAAAGTAGTACCATCCCGGTTTTCCGATGTCGACCGTCAGGACGACACCCTCGCCCGGGTTCTCTGCATCCTTCCTGGTTATCCACTCGTGGTTCCTGCCGTAGAAATCTATTCTGCCTTTCATCTCTGCCGGCACACTCGAGAGCTGGGCTTGCAATATCCCCTGGCTTTCAACAAAGATCATGTAGAAATCTGCGTCTCCTGCCGGGTAAATGCTGGCGCTTGCCGATTGGCTGGAACTGAGGTCGGTGGCATCGCCAATCTCGTTATTCGGTTCATTGGCATCAGCCTGCTGGCCGGCGGCTGATGATAAGACCGCCATCAAGAACAGGACGACAATCAGCAACGATCTGGTCATTTTAATCTCCTCATCAGATAGCTGACTTGTTCATTATTAATACTTTTGATTCCGCGGTCTCATGAAATTCTACCTTCTCACGAAATCGATGAATCCCTGCTCCACATCCACTGAGGCCAGCTCAACTGTCACCTGATCTCCCACGTCCAGGCCACGGCTCCCGCTCTTGAGCATCCCCTCCACAGGAATATCCAGGAGCCTTACCCAGGTCCCTTTCTCTGATGCCCCGGTGACCATGGCATCAAACCTCTCTCCGATCCTCGATTCGAGCAGAAGCGCCGCTGCCGATTTGCCCACCTGCCGCTCCACCTTGACTACTAGGTCCTCTTTTTTCGTGCAGTTCTCTGCCTGCACCTCCAGCTCATCCAGGCTGTATGGCATGGTCTTTCCTTCGATGGCAGCCTTGAGCTGGCGCTGTGTGATCAGGTCTGGAAAGCGGCGGTTTGGAGCAGTGGAGTGGGTGTAGTCCTTGACCGCCAGGGCGAAGTGTCCTGTGGCTTCTTCGCCCGGCAGCTCTGCCACGTATTCGCCATTTCCAAGCAGCTTTATAACTGCCAGAGAGAGATCAGGGAAACGCAGCGGGTCGGCCTTTTTCATCATGGTGAGAAATATCTCCAGCTTTCTGGGGCTGGGGCTCTTGGGCAGCTTGAAGGCGTGATCGGCAGCAATCTCTACAATTCGATCCCATCTTCGGGGAGTGCGCACCACCCGGCGCAGAGAGGGAATATTTCTGCTGGAGAGATAGCGAACGGTGACGCCATTGGCGGCAACCATGAAGTCCTCGATGATCTCTTTGGCCCGGTTCTTCTCCTCAACCAATAAGCCGCTGATCCTGTCTCCCTCGAATACCGGCTTCGCTTCAATGGTCTCCAGGCTGAGGGCACCCTGGGCATGGCGCAGGCTCTTCATATTTTGGGCAGCCTGATCCTGAAGGCGCAGGTTTTCGGCCAGCCCCGGAACGGCAGCCACCGCCTCGGGCTCCGGGGCCCGGCCTTCCAGCCAGGCGCCCACGCTGTTATAGGCCAGCTTGGCATGGTTGCGGACCGCCGCCCGGTAGACATCCGATTCCAGGAGGGAGCCGTCAGGGCCGATTATCATCTCCACAATTATGGCCAGGCGGTCCTCGTTGAGATTGAGGGAGGTCAGGCGAGTCGACAGCTTCAGCGGCAGCATGGGAAATATCTGGCCTGCGGTGTAGATTGAGGTTGTGTTGTGCGCAGCGTCCTGGTCGATGGCCGAGTTCTTCTTGACCAGAGAGTCCACATCCGCCACAGCAACGCAAACCCTCGTCCTTCCCTGCGAAAGGGCATCGGCAGCCGTGAGCTGGTCCAGGTCCTCAGAGTCGTCATTGTCGATGGAAGCCCAGAGCAGGTCCCTCAGATTCCTAAGCTGTCCCTCCTGGCAGATTTTCGCCGGTTCATTGATCCGGTCAAGCTCGGCCAGGGCCTGGGGAGAGGATTCGGGGAGCAGCCCTCGCATGATCAGGGCTTTGCGGGCGATATTCTGCAGAACTGCGCGGTTCTGGATGCCTGGGATATGGTTTTTTGCATTATCTTTGGCGTTGGCACTTTTGGATTTCGGGTCTGAAGTCGTATTAGTATTCATTGGATTCATTCATCATTCCCAAGGGGGATGAAGCTGTTGGGTTAGTGCAACATAACATTAGTTTCGAGAAAGAAACTGGGTAGTGTCCCTCTATTGAGTTGACTGATCAACAATGAAGCTAAAGAAGCACAAAAGGAACTGATTGCATTTGACTCGCGTCCCGTATGGTAATCCTGTCTATTGATGCGGTTTTCATTTGCAACAACTCGATAGAGGTACACCACCGAGGATCTCGGAAACTTGACATAACCACCTATCAAATAAATTCAAATATAAGCAAGTAATATATATTATTATGATAAACGTCAGAGACTTCGGTGCAATTGGGGATGGTAATCCTCATGACTCCAACGTCAACTCTATCAACTCTGCTGCCTCGAAAGCTATGGACTTAGGCGAAGCACTGTACTTTCCAGGAGGCTCGTACTACCTGGACTCGAGACTGGAATTCTGGGGAAGGTCAGGGAAGCCGTTATATCTGGTAGGAGATGGTAAGGCACTAACGCGCTTGGTGTGGACGTCTAATCAAGGCGGAATTTTGTTTAGTGGAAAAGGTACTTCAGCAAACGACATAACTGGATTTTCAATCGAGAAAATCACATTGGCAACAAAAGTAGAGGGTGGCGGCACCGCTCTCCGTCTCGAATGGGCTGAGCCCGAGAGTCACATGAACGCAAATCCTCAAAAGAAAATTCGTATACACGATATAGAAATCCGTGGATTCGATTCATATGGAGGCAATACGCAAGGGTGGCAATACGGAATTTGGATAACTAATCCAGGCGGTCTTGACATCAGTCACGTAGACATCTTAGGCAAAGCTGGAATCTCGGAATCGGGTATCAAATGCGATGCTCAACAGGGATCGATTGCTATTCGCCACTTTTTGAGCAATATATATGTGCTGTGGCACAGAAAAGGTATCGAGTTTAACGGATCAATTGAAGGAGTATATTTTAATAATTTTGAAATCGTAGGTTGCCTCATCGGTTTAGTAGCAAATGATAGTGGTAATGTTTATCATATTTCAAATGGTCACACAGATTGTCGCATGACTGGTATGGAGTTTAATAGTCATGCTGAGGTCAAAGTACATAACGTTGCATTCTACCACACACCGAATGGAGGAAATAAGATGGATGGAACTCTTTTAGAACTTAAGGAATGCTCGCGTATTGCCGTGACGGGTTGCTCTTTTTATGGCTTTAAAACTGATCCGATCATAACACACCAAAACGGTATCCTTGTCGCGGGCTGCATTAGCGGAGTATTGGTCGGTAATCAGTTCGACCAAATCAAAGATGCAGCAATCCTTTTCGGGGAAAAAACTATGGATTGTCATTCCGTTGCAAATCGCGCAACTAATTGTGGTGTTAGGTATACAAATAATGGAGCTCCATCAAATACGGATGACGATCCTCAGGACTGAGCACCTAAATGGGTCATTGAACGCGAATGGCGATCCACTATTAGTGCAGCATAACCACACGTTCTTGAATGATGAGATAGGAGCCGTAATGCGGTCCTTCTCAGTTTCTTCTCGAAACTTGTGTTATGCTGTACTAGCAGGGCACGGGCTCAATTGGAGCAATGATTATCATATGATAATTTTCATGCTTCATATTGGTTCA
Source organism: Methanothrix sp. (assembly GCA_035403205.1). Lineage (GTDB taxonomy): Archaea > Halobacteriota > Methanosarcinia > Methanotrichales > Methanotrichaceae > Methanothrix. The sequence continues at coordinate 20,989 of DAONES010000013.1, forward strand.
GGGATTTGCCGAGCCGAATTCCTTCTCCAGCTGCCTCCACTTTTTCACGCCGATTAGCTCATTGAACATAGACCAGTCTATGCCCAGTTCGCCAACCTTTTCCAGATCCCAATTCTTCAATGCCTGAAGGGATTCCTGCATGGCTTTTACTGCTGGGTAGAGGCAGACCATGGGAATGGAAACGTATTTTACGCCGATCCTCTCTAATTCAGAGAGGGTGAATTTCGGGGTCTTGCCTCCAGGAATCAGGTTGAATGCCAGAGGTATCTCGACCTTCTTGACGAGGTGCTCAACCTCCGGGATTGACTGCGGGCACTCCACATAGATGTAATCGGCACCGGCAGCTGCATAGGCAACTGCGCGCTCGATGGTTTTGTCAAATCCCTCTATCGCCCTGGCATCGGTTCTCGCTCCAATGACCAGATCGGAGCCCTCTTCTTCTCTTGCTCTGATCAGGGCGGCGATCTTAGAGACCATTTCCTCCTTGGAGATGATGGTCTTCCCGCTCATGTGACCGCAGCGCTTGGGCCAGGTCTGATCCTCGATTCTGATGCCCGCCGCATCGATCCAGATGAAATTTTTGGCGGTCCAATAGGCATTCAGGGCGTTTCCGTATCCGGTGTCAGCGTCAACATCGACCGGTATTGATACGCTGTTCACTATGTTCTTCACCTGCTTCAGCAGCTCCCCAAAGCTGATCAGCCCCAGGTCCGGCTGTCCTATTGCCGATGCGGAGATGGCGTAACCCGATGTTCCCATCAGGCAGAATCCTGCTCTCTCGATCAAAATGGCGGAGAGAGCGTCATAGCCGCAGGGTCTCAGAAGGAGACCGGGCTTTTCCAGAAGTTGGCGGAAGAGTTTTGCCCTTTGCATATTGGTCACCAGCCAATCATAGATCCGATCATTGATTACATTCTAGTATGGTTTTTCTGTTGATATAGATTTGGTAGATCATAAAAATAATATCCGAGGAAGCATATGATTGCCGGAACATTTAATCTCGGGAATTCTCGGGAATTATGGGTGGAATATATGAAGATCAGCAATATGCTAATTGCCATGCTTTTGCTGAGCATGGCTGGCACGGCAGCATTGCCGGCGCTCACACAGAACGAGTCCCTGGGAGGCGCAGGCGCATCTATCAAAGCTCCGGCCAACGAATCAGAGCTGGCGTTCTTTGTGCAATCTGCGGCAGCACATGCCAGGGATGCTGGAAAATATGAAGCGATAAAGGACTTCATGGACCTGAATTCATCCTGGGTGAGAGGAGATGTCTACATCTTCGCCCATGACTTTAACGGCACATCCCTGTGCCTGCCGTTCATGCCCAAAGAGGTGGGCACCGATCGCTCGAATATTCAAAATGACAAAGGAGTCTACATCAACAGGAATATGCGGGCCATCGCCCTGAACGGGAGCGGCTATTACGAGTACGACTGGAATAATCCTCTCACCAATAAGAGCGAGCCCAAGGTAAGCTATGTGATGAAGGTTGATAACACCTGGTATCTGGGTGCCGGGATCTACAGAGCGCAATTGAGCGGAGAGAGTGAGAATGATAGCGGCATATCGAGCATCATATTGAGCAACCTGACAGGCAGCGTGGCCGGCAGCAAAGAGAGCAACATGGCATACTTCCTCCTGCTTCTACAGGCGGATCTGCAGGGCAAGCTCAATGATCTGGATGAGGAAGTAGCGGATTCATCCTATCAGCTTATAGCCGCAGGAATCAAAGGGGAAAAAGCCAGGGAGATCCTGCAAAACCTTACCAATTCAGGCTCCTCTTTCATTGAAGCGACCACGGGAAGCATTGAAGGGAAGATCGATATCGCTGAGCCGGCCGCTTACAGGAATTTCGAAGGCGCCGATATCAGCAAAAGCGAATCCACAGTCCGCTTGATGCAAACCAAGAGCCCTGACTTCAGCGAGGTCCTCAGGCTGGTGGAGGGCTACAATGCTTCTATTATCTCCTATCCGGTCTTCTCCGCCTCCGGGCAGCTCATCGGGGCAGTGGGTGCAATAATGAGGCCCGATGAGGTCATTGCATCGATAGCCGAGCCTCTGCTCAATGGCACGAATTACAGCGTCACAGTCATACAAAAGGATGGATTGAACCTGTATGACACCGATTCCAGTCAGATCGGAAGGAATCTCTTTGAGGATCCCATTTACAAGCCGTATCCTCAGCTGCTGGCTCTGGGCAGAGATGTGGTGGCGGAGCGGTCCGGAATGGGAAGCTATGTCTTCCTCAACAAAGAGCATGACGAAAATGTCACCAAAGAGATATGCTGGACGACGGTAGGTCTTCATGGCAACGAGTGGCGACTGGTCGCCATTCGCTCCTATTGATGCGAAACAGCAAAGAGGAGAAACTGCAAAAAATGGTGCCAGGAACGCGGGAAAAATGTGTGGCTTATCGGCCCCGCTCCATGATAGCCGCACACACATTTTTATATTTTTGTATTTTTACATTTCCATTGCCAACCTTCCTAGGTTATCTTAATTTATTATGAGATCATATAACAGGCTATGACGGAAATAGCGGTCGAGTCGGTCTTCGGCATAAATGCCGGCATTGTCTGGGAGGCCCTCAATCAAAATGGTCCCAGCGCCATCGATAATCTTGTGAAATTGACTGGATTGAGCAGGGAGCTGGTCTATGGTGCATTGGGCTGGCTGGGTCGCGAGAATAAGATCGTCCTGGATAAGCGGGGACGGGCATTTATCATCTCGCTCGTGCCTTGATTCGTGCCTTGAATTTACAATTGGCGCATGAAAACAGGCCTGCCTGAAATCTGCCCACAAAAATTTTTAGTAGTATTGTTCAAAGCCACTTGCTTGCAGCAATCCACTGCCAAAAAAATAAGGTATTATTGTATTTCAGCATTCTGTGGCGCAATCTTCATAAGGGCACTTGATATTGCCTTCCAGGGGTGTTTCAAATTGGGCAATCCTGCAATATTATCTGCTGCGGTTTCCTTTTTGTGATTCACCCTAATCTCGATATTGGGATTAAATGAAGGCAAATAGCGTTAAGATGTGATAAAAAGATGAAAAGATGGAATATGCTCATGGCATCGATTCTGCTGCTGACGGCAGCATTTTTCCTCATGCCATCGGCTTTAGCAATCGAAAAATCGGTAGGATCTGCAAATGATTCGCATACAGAGGCATATAACACGACGGAACTGGTATCTTTTGTTGAATCTGCCGTGGCCTATGCCCATGAAAATGGCAGAGATAAAGCGCTCGATGAATTTTCCAATAGGACCGGCTCATTCGTCCAGGGGAACCTCTACATCTATGCCTATGACTTCAATGGAACCAACATTGCCCATCCCTTCAAACCTGATTGGATCGGCAAGGACAAAATAAACCAGACGGATTCCAATGGCGTTCCCTACATCCGGAACCTGATAGAGGTTGCCAAGGGTGGAAAAGGATTTACTTACTTTATCTTCCCAAATCCAGCTCATGATAATAAAGACGAGTTCAAGATCGGCTATGCAATGAAAGTGGATGAGAACTGGTGGCTGGGATCCGGAATCTATGTTTCTTGCCCTTAATTGGGTACAGGAACACTTCATTTTTTTAAAACGGCAGGCACGCAGATCTATTTTAGCTGTGTCGTGTCGCTCTTTTTGGTGGAGCGCCGCGCGCAGCTAGATGCGCTGCGGGGCGTAAGCCCAACCTCAACGCCGGGCAGGCCTGGATATTGGGTTGTTTGCCGATGAATTATTAATAGAAAAAAGCCGAACTGATATATTATGAATAAGCATCCAATAGTCGCATTGATCCTGCTCCTGGCGGGAACAGCTCTGATACTGAATGGCGCCGGCGTTTCCTGTCCATTTTCCGAAGACCGCAGTTCCTGCTGTGGAAAAGAGAGCTGTAGTGGCAATTGCAGCCTGAATTGTCTCGGAAATTGCAGCCTGAACGGCACTTGCCCAAATGAGCCAGCTGTAGCCACGAACAACGCCACGCAGGAGAATTGCACCGCGCTGGGGTCCTGTCCGGTGAAGGTGCAGTCTGCGAACAATGGCAGCTATCAGTAGTTACTTATCGTCAAACAGCGCATTGTCTATTGCTGGTAATTCCGATGAAATTCGAGCATGTCGCAGGAAAGGATAAGGGCAAGGTCAGGCTCTTTGCCCTGAGCACTTGTATCTGGTGCAAGAAGACCAGGGAATTTCTCTCATCTCTGGGCATAGCTTTCGACTACATCTATGTTGATCTGCTCAAGGGCGAAGAGAGGGCGGAGGCGATCTCCGAGGTCAAGAAATACAACTCAAGCCTCTCGTTTCCAACGCTTGTCATTGGCGAGAAGAGCATAGTGGGACTTAAGGAAAAAGAGATCCGGGAGGCTCTGAGCTGATGGAAGAGGATTTCGTGCCGCCAGCTGATGATGAGGTAGACCGGTTGTGCTCCCGCCTTGAAAGAGATGCCAAACAGGGCGGATATAACCTCAATTCAGATGCGGATTTTGTGAAGGGCCTGGCCAGAGGCCTGCTCGTAAACGAGAAACGCTACGGCTACCGCGCCTGTCCCTGCCGCCTGGCCTCCGGAGTCAAAGCCGAGGACCTGGACCTGATCTGCCCCTGTGACTACAGAGACGCGGACATCACAGAATTTGGCGCCTGCTACTGTGCGCTTTATGTTTCCAAAGCGGTCCTGAAGGGCGAGAAAGAGCTGGCTTCAATTCCGGAGAGAAGGCTTCCGCCCGAAGAGAGAGCGGCGCGGCTTCAGGCGAAAAACGCATCCAAAGAAGCGCTGGGCGCAGATATTGCAAAGGTGGCCTTCAAGCTCTCCCTTCCCGTCTGGAGGTGCACCGTATGCGGCTATCTCTGCGCCCGGGAAGGGCCTCCTGAGGTCTGTCCCATCTGCAAGGTCGGAAAAGAGAGGTTTGAGAGGTTTATTTAGATTTATGACCTCCAATAAAAAGGCCGAGCTGAAGGTCGCCGGCATGGTCTGCGCCGCCTGCACTGCTGCCATTGAAAAGGCCCTGCGCAATCTGGATGGCGTGGCGGATGCATTGGTCAACCTGGGAACGGAGACGGCATCGGTCGAATACGATCCCGAGAAGCTGAGCCTTAATGATTTGGAAAAGGCGGTGCGGGACGCCGGCTATGACGTGATAGACGAAAAAGTCGTCCTCAAGGTCGGCGGCATGGTCTGCGCCATGTGCGTGGGGGCGCTGGAGATCGCCCTCAAGAAGCTGGATGGCGTCGTGGAGGTGCGGGTTAACCTGGCGTCTGAGAAGGCCTACGTCACCTTCAATCCCCGCATCGTGGGCCTGGAGGAGATGAAGAAGGCCATAGTCGATACGGGCTACGAATTCTTGGGGCTTGAAGGCGAGGAGGCGCTGGCGGATAGGGAGAAGGAGGCCTTTCTCAGGGACCAGGCAGACAAGAAGCGGCGCATCATCATCGGCTTTGCCGCCAGCATCTTTCTCATGGCCCTCATGTACCTTCCAGTCCATGAAATCGTGCCCATGCAGATCGCCATGGCATATCCCAATTTCATGGGCCTGTTCATGCTCATATTATCCGCGCCGGTCTTCGTCTATGTTAGTCGCCCCATCTTCCGGGCGGCACTGCGATCGCTTGCTAACCGAAACCTGGATATGGATGTCATGTACGGCATGGGAATCGGCGTGGCCTACGGCTCATCCATCCTGGGAACATTCGGCATAGTCCTGACGTCGGACTTCATGTTCTACGAGACGGCAGTGATGCTGGCCTCCTTTCTCACCCTGGGCCGCTACCTGGAGGCCGGAGCCAAAGGCCGCACCTCTGAAGCAATCAAGAAGCTGGTGGGCCTGGTCCCCAAGAGAGCCACCCTTCTGAGAGATGGCCGGGAGGTTGAGGTCTCTGTAGACGAGGTGATGGTCGGCGATCTGCTTGTCGTCAGGCCCGGAGAGAAGATTCCGGCAGACGGCACGGTTACGGCAGGAGAAAGCTACGTTGATGAAGCCATGATCACCGGGGAGAGCATTCCCGTCTCCAAGAAGCCGGGCAGCCGGGTGGTGGGGGGCACCATCAATGGGAACGGCTCGCTAAAGTTCACCGCTAAACGGATAGGAAAAGATACCGTGCTTGCTCAGATCATCGCCCTGGTGGAACAGGCCCAGGGAACGAGGCCGGCGGTGCAGAGGATCGCAGACAGGGCGGTGGCCTATTTTATCCCCACCATCCTGACGGTAGCTTTTGCATCATTTGTCTACTGGTATTTCGTAGCTCACAATACCCTGCTCTTCTCCCTCACCTCACTGATATCCGTGCTGGTGGTAGCCTGCCCCTGCGCACTGGGCCTGGCGACGCCCACGGCCATAACAGTAGGCATAGGCCGGGGAGCGGAGCTGGGAATCCTGATCAAGAGCGGGGAAGCTCTGGAAGCCTCGGACAAGCTCAATGTCGTCGCCTTTGACAAGACCGGCACATTGACTGTGGGAAGGCCCGATGTAGTGGAGATGGCTGCCTTCGGCGGCCTGAGCAAGGTGGAGGTGCTCGGCCTGGCAGCGGGCGCTGAGCTGCCCTCTGAGCACCCTCTGGCCGAGGCAGTAGTTAGAAAGGCCCGAGAGCTGAACCTTGCTCTGCCTGCTCAGGAGGATGGCGATAAGTTCGAGGCCAGGCCGGGAAAGGGCGTTGTCGCCCAGGTTGCCGGCAGGAGCGTTGTCGCCGGAAACAGGATGCTCTTCAAGGACGAGGGAATCGAGCTTTCTCCGAAGCTGCTTGAAACGGCCTCCGGATATGAAGAAGAGGGGCGGACAGCCCTGCTAGTCGCCATCGATGGCCGGGCTGGCGGAGTTCTGGCCGTCGCAGACCGGCCCAAGGAGTCTGCCGGGCGAGCGGTTGCAGATCTTCAGAAGCTTGGCCTATCAGTAGCGATGATCACCGGGGACAACGCAAAGAGCGCAGCAGCGGTTGCCGAACAGCTGGCAATAGTGGAAGTTCTCTCCGAGGTCCTGCCGGAGGACAAGTCTCAGGAGATAAAGAGGCTGCAGCAGAGCGGCAGAAAGGTTGCCTTTGTGGGCGACGGAATCAATGATGCTCCTGCTCTCGCTCAGGCGGATGTGGGAATTGCCATCGGCAGTGGAACCGATGTGGCCATTGAAGCGGGAGAGATCGTTCTCATGAAAGACGACCTTCTGGCAGTGGTGGCGGCAATACAGCTCAGCCGCAAGGTGATCTCGCGAATCAGGCTGAATATCTTCTGGGCCTTTGCCTACAATGTAGCCCTGGTTCCGGTGGCGGCGGGCGCCCTATACCCGGGTTTCGGCATAACCTTCCGCCCTGAGCTGGCTGGTCTGGCGATGGCCTTAAGCTCAGTTACGGTGGTCACCTTCTCCCTCTTGCTCAAAAAGTATATACCGCCGGCAATGCGAAATAGGTCCCAGAAGAAAGAATAGCAGCAAAGGATTGTGAGGCTTGGATAATGGCGATAGATCCGATATGCAAGATGACAGTCGACGAGAAGACTGCCAGGCTCAAGAGCGAGTATAAAGGAAAGATGTACTACTTCTGCGCTCCGGGATGCAAGAAGGCATTCGACGCAAATCCGGAGAAGTATCTGGGAAGCTGAGGCCGGAGGGATTTTTTCAAAATTTTTGTCTGCTTCTTTTTGTTTCTTATTGCGATTATTACGAAGATTAAATTCCATTCGATTCATTCCATTCGATTCATTCCATTCGACAGCTATTCGCCTCTTTTGCCCTCTCCATTCACCGGAATCTACTTACGGGCAGAATCTATTCAGCAGGGATTTACAATGAGATGGATCGGATGAACGGAGAAGGCGAAGATCTGAGGCAGGAATCTGGCAGCAAGAACCGCTATGTTGTTCTGCTGCTTGTTCTCACAGGCGTCTTGATGGCAGTGGTCGATGGGTCCGTGGTCAGCATTGCCCTTCCAACCATCACGGGATATTTCCGGGTCAACATCGCCCAGTCGCAGATGATCATGACCTCATATCTGGTCACCCTTACCAGCCTGCTCATGATCTTCGGCAAGGTCGCAGAATATATCGGCAAGGCCAGGCTCTTCCTTCTTGGAATAGCCCTCTTTTCCTTCAGCTCTCTGGCCTGCGGACTGTCTACAAGCCTGAACATGCTGGTGCTCTGCAGGATAGTCCAGGCCACTGGAGCGGCTATGATGTTTTCCATAAGCTCAGCCATAATCTTCCAGTCATTTCCCAGGGGCGAGCAGGGCCGGGCAATGGGCTACA
>DAONES010000014.1:0-29130 GCA_035403205.1 Methanothrix sp.
GCTATTTAAGGCTGACTATGTTCATTGGAATTGATGATACTGATTCTGAACGGGGGCTATGCACCACCTACCTGGCAGCAGTGCTCATAGAGAGGCTCTTGCCACTGGGCGAGCTGGTGGGCCATCCCAAACTCATCCGCCTCAATCCCTGCGCCCGATATAAGACGCGCGGCAATGCCGCCATCGCCATGGAACTGAAAAGCGACCGCATTGAGGATGTCAGGGACATTGCTCTTCAGACTTTGCTCGAGCTATCGGACTTTTCCGGATCGAACACCAATCCCGGCCTGGTGATCGCCTTCCGGAAAACGCCGCCGATGGCAGCCTTCTACCAGCGTGCCGTTACCGAAATCCTGGAGATAGATGAAGCTAGAAGGCTGCTTGATAAGGAAGGAATCTGGTATCGGGGCTTCAAGAAGGGTCGGGGCCTGATAGGAGCCCTGGCTGCCACTGGAGCCGTGCTCCCGGACTACACTTATGAACTGATCGCTTACCGGGAGCGGGCTCGCTGGGGCACGCCGCGCTCTATCGATGAGGTCTCGGTCTGGAGAGCGGATAGCCTCACCTATCCGCAAACCTGGGATACTGTGGATCATCATAACAGCCGCATCGTCTTTGCTCCCCACTCCGCAGATCCGGTATTGTTTGGCATAAGAGGCTCTGATCCTCAGGCGATCCTGGAAGCTTTTCAGGCCATAGAGTCCGAGCCCATCGAGCGAAAGGTCCTCTACCAGACCAATCAGGGGACAGACGCCCATATCCTGGAAGGAACTGCGGCGGATGTACGGGCCTCGGAGAGCTACCGGCTGCGCGGCTTTGTGGCCGGACAGCCGCAGGCCATCGCCGGGGGCCATCTCTTCTTTCCGCTGCAAGACGGCACCGGCCGGATCGTCTGCGCCGCCTTTGAGCCCACCAAGAACTTTCGCGCAATAGTCAAGCAGCTAATTGCAGGGGATGAGATTGAGGTCTACGGCTCGGTGCAGGATGACACACTGAACCTGGAAAAGATCCGCGTCCTCCATCTGGCGGACAAAACCGAGACATTTGCCCCGATCTGCCCTACATGCAATAAACGGATGAAGTCAGCAGGCAAGGGACAGGGTTACCGCTGCCGCAGCTGCAAGACCCATGCAGAGGGACCGGTGAGCCTGATTCAGACAAGAGAACTGGATACCGGATACCACGAGGTTCCACCCTGCGCTCGCCGCCATCTATCCAAACCGCTGGTGCGAATGATCGGCGAGAAGGTCCATTGCAGCCGATGATTGCGGCAGACAATTGCGACTGATAATTCCATGCAATTTTAAAGACGAAAGTTTCTCAAGAAAAGTCATAAAGGGCGGCCAGCGGGCCACCCTGTTATCATTAGATCTACTTCTTGAAGGCGCCTTCCAGGGGTGGTACAACCTGCTTTTTGCGGGAGAGGCACTTCTCCTTGTAGATGGAGTTATTGGCGAGCTTTCCGCCGAATGCCTTCTCAAATCCAGCCGCAGCAGCAGCATTTCCTACGAAGAGCAGATCGCTGGCTTCCTTCATGACATCGGTGAGCATGAGGACGACCATATCCAGCTTCTCGGCTTCCTTCATCTTGTTCATCTCTTCCAGGATGGCGGCTCTCTTGGGTGCCAGATCGGCCAGATCCATGACCTCAACCTGGCCCACTCCGGACTTGGTGCCTGAGAAGTCAAACTTCTTGAAGTCGCCCATGAGGATCTCCTTTGCGGACTTGGCTGACATGTTGCTCTTGGCCTTCAGAAGCTCCATGCCGAATGCCATTGGGTCGACCTTTGCGATCTTGGCTAGCTTCTCGACTGCGGCCTTGTCGCGAGGAGTGCAGGTCGGGGACTTGAAGAGCACGGTATCGGAGAGAATAGCTGACATCATCAGGCCGGCCATCTCCCTGCTGATCTCGATCTTGTTCATCTCATAGAGGTTCGCGATGATGCCGCCGGTTGCGCCGACCGGCTCATTGAGGAAGAATATGGGTTTGCCGGTTGCCAGGCCGCCGATCTTGTGATGGTCTACGACCTCCACGATGTTTTCCATGTTCAGCTTATCCACGGCCTGAGCCATCTCATTGTGATCTACCAGGATGACCTTCTTATCGGTGGCGTCGGTGAGCTTCTCTGGATAGGCAACTTTGAAGTAATCCAGCAGGAACTTGGTCTCGCCGTTCAGGTCTCCAGCGGCTGCAGGGACGGCTTCCTTCATTCCCAGGGCGTTCTTCAGATTGGCATAAGCTATTGCGGATGTTACGGAATCGGTATCTGGACTCTTGTGCCCAACTACGTAGATCTTGTCGGTCAAATCAAGCACCTCAGGATTGATAGTGTACAACTTCAACTTAAAGCTTACTGGACAGAGGTGATTATTCTCAGAAAATTGTCAACTTGGGCAGGGATAACCTTATGAATTCCGGCGGCATTGAGATGATGTCCCTTTAGAGGGCTGACACAAGCTGAGAATATGTTCTGCTGTGAATGTCGGTGCAAGAAAGGGACTACAGGCCGCGTTGATAGGTCCTTATGGTAGGATACTGACTATCTGTCTACCTATGACCATGAGACAACCCAAATGCGGTACAGACGCCCGCTACGAGGGTTACTGGGCTGACTGCGGATACCCATCGGATGACGCGCCAGAGTTAGTATCGGGCGATAATATTCTTCATCATCTTTCTTCAGGATATTTCCCAGCGACAATTTAATCATTCTGAAGCCCAAAACCAGCACTGTGAAAGGCCAGCTCATCACATTGGAGGGCATAGATGGCTCTGGAAAGGGCACCGTCGCGAAATATATCGTCTCAAGGCTAAAAGAGACGATGCCGGAGAGGAGACTCGTGCTCACCGCTGAGCCTACGACAGGTCAGACAGGAAGGATGCTGAGGGAAGAACTGGCCAGGCCCGCCGAAGAGGGCGAGACATCGGCGGCAAGGCACATGCAGGAGCTTTTTCTCTTTATGGCCGACCATGCTTACCATCTCTCTGAGACAGTCATTCCCGCCCTGAATTCAGGGGCAATAGTCCTCTCTGACAGATATGCCGACTCCACTGCTGCTTACCAGGGAGTAACTCTGAGAGGAATAGTGCCGGACCCGGCCAGCTGGATTGCAAACATCAGCCGTCCCTGGAATGTGCTCCCCGACATGACAATACTCCTGGTCCTTGACCCGCAGCTGGCTCTGAAAAGAATAGAGGCCCGCCCGGGAAGAGATAAGTTCGAGCGACTGGAATTCCTGCAACAGGTGGATGGAAACTTCCGTCGAATGGCCGCCATCGAGCCGGAACGTTTTGTGCTGATAGATGCCGCACGGGACGCGGAAAACGTTGGGAAGGCGGCAATGGATTCAATCCTGAGGCTTTTGGGAAGACGCTAGCTTTGCAGAGACTGCGAGGATACTTGCCCCAGGGCTAATTTTATCAGCTTTTTGGCCCACTGCAGCTTTCTCTTCTTGCGCGGCGTAACGCTCTCATCCTCAAAGTCAAAGCCCAATAGCTCAATTCTTGCCGCACCAAGCTCTTTTGCCAGGAATACGGTTCGATCGCCATCTGTAAAACCACCAAAGTTATGCAATCCCGGCAGCGGCCGGCACTGAACTGTGCCTATGACTCTCTCCAGCTCCGGAACACATCTTTTCAGGGCATCGAGGTTATCGCCGTGGGCATGGACCACTATGATTGAGCCCATCCGATTGGCCTTCAATAATGCCGGAAATGGTCCATCCAGGTCGGTGACGACGATATCCGGCACGATATTGTGCTCCAAAAGAACTGCTGTGGCGCCATCCGCCGCCAAAAAGACGGCACTTCTATCTTGCAGCCCTTCGAGTTCTCGGCCCAGCATTGGAGCATTACCGCATACAATTGCCCTGCGCCCGGATACAATGAATCTCGCAGCAGGAAGCATTGACTCTCGTCCGCACAGAATCCCGGCTAAAAGCTCCCCCGCTTCTTCGTCACGTTCTTTAGAAAAGCCGAAGTCCTGCAAGATGGAATAATAAATTGGTTGCCATACAGTAAATTGCATGCATAAAACTATTGCAGTATTATCTTAAAATCCTATTTATAAGAAAAATGAAAAGAGAAAGGAAGGTCCTTTCTCAGAGTTACTGATAGACTCGCGGGAACTCAGCTGCGGTAGGTGCCTTGAAGCATGTGCAGTCAAAGACGCCCTTCGCGCCCTTGAGCCCAAGATCTCCCCTGTAGGTTGTCGGCAGGGTGAGGTATCCACCGAAGCAACAGGGCAGCCAATCCTCCTTCTTCTGAATCAGATGGTAGGGCACCTCGAGAGTCATGTTCTTCTCGATGTGATAGGTTCCCCAGTAATCCTCATCGATCTCGATGGATGGATCCTTCCAGGCGCTCTTGATATTCATTCCCAGTTTGCCCAGCGTATCCGGATTGGTTAAGTCAGGCTGAGCGATATTGGATGTATTCAGGTAATCCGAATTTGCCTGCAGTACGCCGATATGAGCCTTGCCGTCTGTTACGTCCTCTACGATCTTCATCTGAGTGTAGCCAACGGATTCAAGCTCTGGGTCCCAGGTAATGTTCCTCTTGTCTTTGGCAACGATCTCCAGTTCCTTGTCGAGGGCATGAGCGTACTCAACCTCGTGGTGCATGCTGGTGCCGGCAAGGTAGTTCTTCACCCAGGTCTTCTCCTTGAGCAGAGAGCTGTAATCCAGTGGATTTGCGGCATAATATCCGTTTCCGACAGCGATCTTCATGGGTGCGTAGACCATGGCTACATCCTCTTTGAACTGGATGCAGTCCTGCTGGAAGTCGTTGTAATCGGAGTAAGCATTATGCGTAGAGCGATCCATGTTCTGGTAGGTGAGTGTAGCCTCGCTGTTCAATGAGCCGGAGCCGTGAGCGTAATTCTTGACCGCGACGTTTCCTGCCTTAGCATACAGGTAAGTCATAAAGTAACCATTTCCCTGTACGCTCTGCTCAAAATCGAATGTCCTGTTGCTCTCTTGATATCCGTTTACATACGTCGGAGTTGCTGGCCATGTAGTAGTCTGTTTAGGCCAAGCAGCAGAACACCCTATAAGAGCTACTAAAACCATTGCTATTAGTATAGCCTTCTTCAGATCAATCCCTCCATCTAAAGCGAATGACACTATTCTTTAAATTATCCTGCTTTCCGTAAGTCAACGCACCTATTTTAATCTGTTGATTGCCTTTTCAAAAAACGGGAATAATATTTCACCCGAGGCAATCAGATTGCCTTCATAACCAAAAGGTTAATACGTAAGCTTTGCGCGATAGGTAGTAGTATGCTCGCTCCTATCGATCTTGTGATCAGGTCATCTTTTGGTCAAAATCATTTGCAAGAGAGCCGTGCTATCTGGGTACAATTGGGATTAACAATTATATATCTAAATTGATAATGGTCAGAGGGTCCCAAAGACGAGCATGCAAAAACCCCACCATGTATCGTGCAAAAGGAGAGGACTTTGCCGCAGAGGCAAAGGTTTTCCGGGTTTATTGGCCCCGATAAGGAAAGCCAAATCCCAGCCGTAGGCTGGAACAGGAGGACAAACGGGGGATGCTGGCAGAACTAGAAGATAAGAGAGGCAAACTCAGACAGGAGTCCCTTGCCTTCAAGGATCGAAGAAGCCAACTGAATGCTGAAGCGAGCAAATGGGCTGCTAAACGCAATGAGCTGAACAAGGCCACCAAAGAGTTGATAGACAAGGCCCAGGAGCTCAAGAAGCTGCGTGATGAAAATAACAAGAATGTGGCTGATTCCAAGAAGGACCGGGATGAGTACAATGAGAAGACCAATCAGCTCTATGCAAGGATAGATGAGATCCGAAAGAAGTACAACCTCACTGGAGACCGCTCCATAAGGGATCTGCGCCGCGAGATAGATCACCTGGAATTCCGGCAGCAGACCGAGGTCCTAAGCCCGGATAAAGAGAAGCAGCTGGTCGATAAGATCGCCTCCTTGCATGCAGAGTTCAAGGGAAGAAAAGAGCAGCTCGAGAAGAATGAGGAGCTGAGAAAGCTTCTCGATGAGGCCCAGGCCATGAGGGATCAGGCTTCTGAGCACCACGACAAAGTTACCAAGTTCGCGGAGATGGCCCAGGAGTACCATGATCAGATGATAGCAACCTTCAAGGAAGCCGATCAGACTCGTGCCGAAGCTGACGCTGCTCACAAGGAGTTCGTGAAGGCCCAGGAAGCTGCAGATGAACAGCATAAGGAGTTCATCCGCACCCAGAGAGAGGTTCGCGACTTCGAAAAGGTCATTGTGGGCTTGAAGAAGAAGAACCGGGACATCAAGGAAGATCGCGCCAAAGAGGTTGCCAAGCGCGAGGCCGAGGATATCCTTACTCACTTCAGGCAGGGCGAGAAGCTTAGCACAGTCGACCTATTAAGGCTGCAACGTGCTGGCCTGGTTTGATTTGCTCTAAACTCAATACATATGGGCAGGGGATCTGCCCCTCTTAGATTTTATAAATCACTCAAGACCGCAAACTTTTAAGCCTTCTCATCAGATCGGCATTGATGAATGAGATTTCTCTTCTCTTCGGAAGGCCCGCGACAAGAGACAGTTGGCAGCTCATTTCAGCTATTAAGGATCTACAGTCCATCCATAACTGCATAGTGCAGGCTCTCGACGCAGATAAGATCGCCAGCGAGCGGCACATCCGCTTTGCCGTAGAGAAGGCGCTGGCAGCTTTTTCCGAGCAGAGAAATGTCGCCAAAGATGCGGGAATGGAGATCATGCGCTATGCCGCCGGAGAGAAGCAGATTGAGAGGGCCCTTTTCATGCGAGTATCGGATCGCACAGAGAGAATAGCACTGGTCCTCGTTGGCCGCCCACCCCTTCCCGATGGCTGGGAGCTATCCGGGATCATAGACCAGGATGGAAATGGCTGCCAATTCTGTGCTAAGTCCTTAATGGAGGCTTTTAATATCTCTCCCGAGGAGCTATCAGCCGTCGGGGAGGAGCGGATCGAAGACCTGGTCATCGAAAGGGTGGCTCTGGTGGACACATACCGATAAAACTGCTAAACTGAGGATGATTTGTAAAATGAAAGAAGAATTCTACACAGAGAAGCGATGGCTCAACTGGATGAACAAGGTCAAGGACAGCAACTTCAAGCTTACCGAGGCTGATGATAGGAACTCGGGTGCCGTCTTCATCTACATCATGGATGATGTGGTGCTGGCCTGCCTGAAGGTGATGGCCCGGTGCGAGCGCACAATCATAACGCCCGAAGAGGCCCTGGCCGAGATCACAGCCATCAGATCGATCGTTTTTTCCAATACCGAATCCATGGGCGAAGATGCAGATTTGATGCTTGAATCGCTCAAGACATCCCTTGCCGCGGTGTTCGTCTCAAGCCAGCGCTACATCATCGGGGACTTTGATCGCGAGACCCCCCTGGAAGAGCTGGTGGCAAAAGCGGTTGCCGCGGAGAAAGAGGAGAACCTTGATGGCGCTTTCGACCTTCTCAGTCAGGTGGGAGCGAGGGTGATAGGCGGAGAGAGCCTTCCAGAGATCAGCGAGATACCCTACTGCATGACGGCAGAGCTTATGGACGGAATTGATGCCATATCCGCCGCGATGCTGGGCGACGACAGCTACAAAGATGATGATGGAACTGAGGATTTGGGTGCGATCGACTAGATAGGTCTGGTTATTACCTCGCATCCCTTCTCAAGAACCACAACCGTATGCTCGGCCTGGGAGACCCTGGCCCCTTCTACCTCCCAGAGCACGGGATATCTGTGCACGCTGCCGCTGCGCAAAAGCTGCATGAGCGCATAATCCGCCCTCTCGCCCTTGAGCCAGCGCCTGGCAAAGGGAAGAGTCCTGTATTCTAGAGAGATCTCTTTTAGAAGCTTTCTGGCTGCAGGAAGGCGCACAGGCCGCATGGTGGAAAGACCGTAGATCTCATTGATCTGGGCCTCACTGATCCTGCCCGAACCGTTGGTGGCAAAGGGCTCAATCGCGATGACATCTCCCTCCTTCAGGATGGTTCCCTTCTCCATGGCCTTGTTCGGAACGGCAGGCTCGTCGTGGGCCAGATATCTGGACAAACCGTGGCCCGTTAGATTGTAGACCGGCCTGAAGCCGTAGGCGGTTATGGCCTCCTCGATGACCTCTCCGATCTGGGCGGTGCTGGTGCCCGGCCCGATTATCTCCAGCGCCGCCTGCAGAGCAACGGAAGAGGCCTCGACCAGCTTATCATGGCCGCTCAGGTCTATGGTGATGGCAGAGTCCGCGATATAGCCGTCCACATGCACACCCACATCCAGCTTGACCATGTTCTCGCCAAAACGTGAGGCATCCTGGGGCGAAGGGGTGTAATGAGCTGCCATTCTATCCAGGGATATGTTGCAGGGAAAAGCGGGCTTTGCGCCCTTTGATCGAATTAAATCCTCTACGAAATTGGCCACATCCAGGAGCGACGCACCCGGCTCTACTCGCGGCCCGGCTTCGGCCAACACCTGTGCCAGGATCTCTCCTGCTCTTCTGTATTTCTCTAAGACTTCCGTATCCATCGATAACACCTAAACGACGAGATTCTTCTCGAATTGTGTGAAGTTTTGGCAGCCGCCCTTCTTTGCCACTGCCATGTCCTCCATGCGCACCCCGCCGATCTCAGGATAGTAAAGGCCTGGCTCCACGGTTACAACGCAGTTTTCCGGCAGAACATCACCCGCCTCGCCGAGATTGGGCATCTCATGCACATCCAGGCCCACACCATGACCGGTGGAATGGGTAAAACCCCGCCCCTCGGTCTCAGGAAATCCCAGATCCCGGAAGACATCAGATACCCGGGAGTGGACCTCTCTGCCTGAGACCCCGGCCCGGAGCGCCCGAAGGCCCTCGGCCTGCGCCTGGCATACCGCCTCGTAGATCTCCAGAACCTCGGCTGCAGCCTCGCCCTTAAGAACCGTGCGCGTCATATCGGCAAAATAGCGGCTGCTCTTGCTGCGAGGAAAGATGTCAATAACAATGGGAGAATTGGCGGCCAGCTGTCCGCTCCCTCGCGCATGAGGATCCGCGGCCTGAAGGCCCCCGGCAACAATGGTATCGATGCTCTCGCAGCCATCCTCCAGCAGGGACAGCTCAATTTTGCTTCGAACTCTTTCCGAGGTTAGAGGCTGGCCGTCGCGATAGAGCAATTCTCCCTGGACCGTACTGCTGCTGATCAGGCGAATCGCCTGGCGCATGGACCTCTCGCAGGCCCTCTGCACGCCCTCGATAGAGAGGAGCTCTTCCTGCGTCTTTACCACTCTAGAGCTTGTGGCGGGGCTCTCCATTACAGTGACCGCGAAGTCCCTGACAAGATGCTGGTACAGGCCGGCAGGAAAGCGAAAAGGCACTCCCAGATGCCTGATGCCGCGATCCCGCAGGAGATCCGCCAGCACCCGGCCATAGGCCTCTTCGGAATTTTCGCAAGTCTTCAGCTTTTCCCGGATCTGGTATTGCGAAGTGCTAAAAATTCGGTCTGCGATGGATTCTTTTTCTGCCCGACCTTTTTCCATGGAAGAGACGAGCAGCGTGCTCTCCTCCTGGGCCAGGAAGGCAAATCTGTCTCCTGCCAAAAAATGGGTGAGATAATACATATCGGCATCACTGAAGCTATCACCTACAAAAAGAAAGCCGTCCAGATTATGCCGATCCAAAAACGTCTGGATAGAAGAAGGCACAAATAACTACCTTCGAATGGATTTTGTGAGATCTGAGACAAAGGAGGCTACATCCTGGCTCTTCTCCACGCCGGTTCCGGTGACTATCAGGTCGGCTCCGGCGGCTACTAGCTGCGCCGCTGCCTCCCCGGAGCGGATTCCTCCGCCGACGATGAGCAGAACATCACCCAGGAGCTTTTTCACCAGGGAGACCATGCCGACCGGCACAGGAGAGTCTGCGCCGGAACCTGCTTCCAGGTAAACAAGTCTCATGCCCATGTACTTGGCAGCCAGAGCATAAGCGGCGGCAAGTTCAGGCTTTCTGCGCGGAATGAGCCTGGCATCGCCCACAAAGCCCACTGTTCCCCCCGGCTCGATTATTATGTATGCCATGGGTATTGGCTCAAGGCCATAACGGAAGACCAGTGGGGCACCCAGGGCCTGGTTTTCCACTATATAAGCAGGAGTGCGGGAGTTGAGCAGGCTCATGAAGAAGACAGCATCGGCATTTTCGCACAGGCCAGCTACGCTGCTTGGAAATAAAATCACCGGGAGATCGGTCAACTCCTTGATCTCCCGCACGGTCTCGTGAAGCAGAACGCCCGCTGCACCCACTGAGCCGCCCACCATGATGGCATCCGTGCCGCCTTTGGCCGCTGCCAGGGCCATAGCCCCTGCTTGGGCCGGGCTCTGGGAATCCGGATCGATCAGAGTCAGATGTCCGGCTCCGCGCTCGGCTACCGCTTTGGCTAGAAGCAGCTCTACCTTGCCTCTCTCAAGCATCATCAAGCGGTCTTATTCTCTTTGGACTTCATCCTCAGCCCTTTGTAGCCGCACTTGCGGCAGCGGGTCGCCCTTACGGGATTTCGTGCGTTGCAGTTCATGCATATCTTGAGATTCAGTATTCGCTTTTCAGCTTCTGGAAATCTAGCCATAACCTTATCGCCTTTTTCTGTTTGGATATGAAGCTTTCTATAATTATTAGCGCCGGGGTTGGGATTTTCCTGTGCAAGCTATTGCGCTTATCACATTTTGAACCCAAGCGTCCCAGGAAGGGACAACAGGTCTCGAGCCTGCCGCGTATGAACTCCCGAGGGCTTGCCACCCGCAGAAATTGTCCGCTCTGCCACCCCGGCCCTTGCTAATCTCCGTCTGACCCATGCTTTATATCTGTTGCTCCTCCCTATTAGCGGCAGGACCTTAAAAACAGGAGTTGTTATGTCTCTTAGAGATGATGCTTTAGCATTTCATAAAGATGCGAGGGGCAAGATTGCCATCCACAGCAAGGTGCCTTGCACAACGGTGCGTGACCTCTCATTGGCTTATACTCCCGGAGTGGCTGAGCCCTGTCGCGAGATTGAAAAGAATCCAGATGACGTTTACCAGTACACCTCAAAAGGAAACATTGTCGCCGTGGTGACCGATGGCACCGCCGTTCTGGGCCTGGGCGATATAGGATCGCTGGCCTCCATACCGGTAATGGAGGGGAAGGCCATACTGTTCAAGAACTTCGCGGGCATCGATGCATTTCCGATAGCGTTAGGAAGCAAGGACCCCTCGGTCATCGTAGAGACGGTGGCCAGAATAGAAGGGGTCTTCGGCGGCATCAACCTGGAGGACATCAGCGCGCCCAGGTGCTTTGAGGTGGAAACTCGTCTCAAGAAGCTCCTCAGTATACCGGTGTTTCACGATGATCAGCATGGCACCGCCGTGGTCGCCCTGGCGGCTCTCATCAATGCCCTCAAAGTCGTGGGCAAGAGATTTGATCAGGTGAAGGTCGCGGTGAGCGGCGCGGGAGCTGCAGGCATCGCGGTCACCAAGTTCCTCTACAGCTTCGGGGTGAAGGACGCCATACTCTGCGATAGCCGGGGCGTGATACACCAGGGCAGGCCCGACCTCAATTCCGCCAAGCAGGAGATCGCCCGCCTGACCAATCCTAGAAACGTCACGGGCAGCCTAGCTGATGCGATGAGGAGCGCAGACGTCTTCCTGGGCCTCTCTGTGGCAGGCATTGTGACGCCGGACATGGTGAGGAGCATGGCCCCTGATGCCATTGTCTTTGCCATGGCCAATCCTGTGCCGGAGATCATGCCTGAGCAGGCCTTGCAGGCGGGAGCCCGTGTGGTGGCCACAGGCAGGTCCGATTTCCCCAATCAGGTCAACAATGTCCTGGGCTTTCCTGGGATCTTTCGCGGTGCTCTGGATGTGAGGGCCGCGGATATCAATGAGGCCATGAAGGTCGCGGCTTCCAGGGCTATTGCCGGACTGGTGGAGAGCGTATCCGAAGAGAGCATCATTCCCTCGCCCCTGGACCGAAGGGTGGTTCCGGCGGTGGCATCAGCCGTTGCTCGCGCCGCCATAGAGACAGGCGTGGCGCGCGCTCCGATTGACCCATCCGAGGTGGCTAAAAAGGCGGAGGCGATGGTGGCCAGCCTGGAAAAGAGCGAGTGCGCTGCACCCTGATGAAAAAGGATTCTCTGGAAAAGATGAATAAATAAAAAAAGAAGAAAGAAAAAGAATAGAGAACTCACGAATTCCTAGAACAGGGGCAGGTCTCCTTGACCTGTCCTGCTCTTTCCGTCCTTGTCCTGGGAGCGGCCTGATTGCCGGAACGCGCGACTGCTCCACGGATCTTCACTGCTCTGCTGGCAGACCACTGAGATTTGGCATTATTGCCGTCCACCGCCATGATCTTGATCTGGTAGGACCCAGCCTGGCTCCAACCATGCGACATCTGCACAGAAGTTCCCGAATCCACCATCTCGCTCTGCGAGGTGCTGCCGTCTCCCCAGTCGAAGATGTAGGCGACAAGGTCCTGGTTAGTGTCTGTGGCATATCCTTTGAATGAATAGGGCATGTTCACATAGCCGGCCGCGACGCCCATTGGTGGGGACGGCCTATTGGGAGGACTGTTCTCGTAGATCATTACTGCCAGACGGGCGGAGCTGGGGGACTGGCCGCCCTGCTCGTCAATAGCTGTGGCCTGCACATAGTAGGTGCCAGGCTTTTCCCAGGAATGAGATGAGCTGACGCTTGCGCCGGATGGAGCAAGTTCCGTCTCAGATGAGGTGCCGTCACCCCAATCGAAGGAAAAGCGTACCGGATCTCCTTCCGGATCGTTGGCGGATGCGGCAAAGCTCAGCGAGCTAAGGGCAGCCCCTTTTGCCGATCCTTGGGGCTCGGAGGGAGCTTGTGGAGCCTGGTTTCCTTTTTCCGGGTAGCTAATGTCCAGGGTCATCCAGAAGAAGGCATTTCCGAGATCCGCGTAGCTGCAATTATAGTTCATGTCCATGCTCATGCGGAAGAGGCCAGATGGCCGCCCGGCGGTCTTTCCCCAGCTATTGAGCATGATCCAGTAACGGTTATTGGGATCGCTCTCGTCGTAGCCCACGCAAAGGACGGCATGCCCGCCCCCGTTCCTGTAATCAAAGGTTCTGCCGTCCGCTCCGTCCGGCTGCCAGACGGCGCTCTCCGGCTGGGAGCCCCAGAAGGAAAAGAAGTCATCCCAGGCTCTCTTGTCGGGCAGGAAGTAGCCAAACCAGATTCCTTTGCCCTGAAGCAGGACGTTCTTGATGTTGGAGATGGCCTCTTCTCTGGAAAGATTATGAGTGGGGATGGTATTGGAGGAGATGGCCGACAGTTCGTAATGCGGCTCGGTTGATATGAACGAAGCGGGCACCGATGAGCATGCGCCGCAATCATTCTTGCCATCCCTGTAGTGGGCATTGCTGTTGGACCAGGGCACCATTATTTTTTTGTCCTGGTAAAAGCCGGCCAGGTCCGAGAGCCAGCCGCCGCAGCATGCCCCGTTCTCGCCGCAACCGCCGTTGTAGCTGGAGGCCAGGTACTGCACGGACAAGCGGTCAGAGACGCCCTTCTGGCGGGCGTAATCCAGCTCCATCACCCCTGTTCCCGCCCAGGCCCAGCAGTTGCCACAGGTGCCCTGGTCGCGCTCCGAGGGGGTGTACCTGAGCAGATCAAGTAGACTGAAGGCCGCCACGGGTTCTGAGGCCATTTTGCCTTCGATCTCGGGGCTGAGGTAGGCTCTGGCGGAACTATTGTACTGCCCGGCCCAGAGGCTTGCCTCCCGCTGGGTGGGGTGCATGATCGGATAAGTGCGCGGCGCGGGAGCGGCGCTCGCCTGCGGCGCGAAAAAGCCCCAGTCCAGGCCGGAGGCGCTCATATCGGAGAGAGTCACCACATAGCTGCCAGAACCTGGCGCAGTCAGAAGGCTGCCCGAAGATGGCTGCACCGTCAGTTCATAGCTGCCCGGTGAGAGGTTATCGAAAGAGTACCCTCCGGATTCGTTTGTGCAGGCGGAGTTTGTGGCATTTCCATCCAGGGAGAGGCCGATGGTGATATTTGCCAGGGTCTGCTCGCCCGGCGAGAAGAAGCCGTCTCCATTGGCATCCTGAAAGGCGGTGCCGCTCAGTGAGAGAGCGGCCGTGATAGGTAATGAAAATGATAATAGGAATAGCAGGATGATCAGACTGAAGAGACATTTGCGGGATTGAGGTATCATATTAACACACCACATATATTTAGACTGAATTAAGATATAAAGTTTTGCTGGAGGTTAGGCAGGTCCGCCAGGTATATGGCTTCAGGATGGGATGAAGGATAGGTGAATTTTATGAAGAAGACGACAAAATGCAGGAAAAATAGCGAGGAGGAGATAAGGCGAAGGCTGAAGAACAGCCTGCCTTGGAGCCTGTCGCGGTGGGTGGCCAGGGTGCTGAAAAAGAAGCGATAGCAGCAATTATTATAAGCACCGTTTCAGATGATGCCCGTGTCCCATCAATTTAGATATGAATGCACCCCATATTGCAGGTGGGTTTGTAGGTGCCAAAGCACTCCCTCTATTGATATCGATGTCGTAATCTTGATATTTCATGACATGCACACTTGAGCCACTATATGATCGCAAGATTTCCTCACCTTGAAGGAGTTCGTCAGTTTGAAGACTGCCTGCAAGGATGGTTAGGGACAATGGGGCATCTATCAAATAATTAGGTCGCGATAACTTTTTCATTAGTTAAAATTAAATAATCTGCAAATATTAAAATTAAATACACTATACTCTCCCATGCAATACAAGGAGACAGGTGATCGAGTCAGAATTATTGTCATACACTTTTAGCAGACAAATGTTACAACCCACATTTAGGGATACCTTTAAGCTTAGGTCATAATTTAGACACTTGGAGGGAATAATCTGTCACGGTTATCTTGGTTGCTGGGTTTATTTGCTTGCTTGATTTTTGTTCCTGAGGCTTATTCGATAGAGGTTGGATTCTCCGCAGAGAATGATGGGGAATCCGTAGACTTATCGAGCAGTTTCGATGTTGACACAGGAGTGTCCGTGAACGAAGAGAGCGAGGCAAGCTTCGATCAGGTAAAAATTGAGAATACCAGATCGGTCTCTGGCACGGGACATATCAACGCAGCCCAAACGTACTCAGGAAGCGGAGGCTATAAAGGAAGCGCAATATTATCAGCACAAGGTGCTGCCGGAACCCTCCACGGCAATGCCTTCCTTACACCAGAATACCTATCAGCCAAACAAGACATATCGCTAACCGGCGATTCGATAGATACTGGTATGAGTTTGTCTAACAAAGGAGACTCGGCAAATCTTGGCGTGACTATAAAATCTGGAATGATCAGTTCGAGTCAAAGTATAGAGACGGGTAGCGTTAATAACCAAATACTTGCGAATATAGAAGCGCAATTAATATTATATCGCCAACTTGTTAATATATTAGGTAACGAAGTTAACTCTTTAACGAAAATTAATACACCAACCAGTTCCCCAGTAGTACTCAATGGAGCTGCAAATTCATACACCGGAAGCAGTTTAGCCTATACGGCCAGTGGTGGCAATATCAATGTGGATGATAGTAAGAAAATCACAGGTCCTGCTGGTTCCGAAGTCAACATAGATACTCAGGTAACTAATGCCAAGAGTTGTGATTATAAGTATTATCCGAATTCAATTTATTCTCAAGAGAAACGTACAACCCTAACAGCAAAGGATGCCGATTACATTTTCGCAAGTGCATCTGCTGGAAAAGATTGGATGTATCCAGGTCATCAATATGCAACAAGTATGGTAAGTGTAAATGTAAACCATGGGTCTCTCGAGGGTTATTCCAACAAAGCTTATTTTGATGGGACAAATTTTATAGCATCTCAGAGTGCCAACTCAGCATCAGGAATTTCATCAGGAAATTTTCTCGAGCCAGCGTCCGTATCGTATAATCAACATGCTTCTAATGCAGAAGGAGATTCTGCAGTGAGCGGCATATCTGTTTCAGGCGAATTCAAAGAGAACTCCGTTAAAGAGTTCTCCGGAACCGCAACTTCAACAGAATCAAACGTAAATCTGGCTCAAACCATTGGAAAAGCATCCGGAGATGTCTACGCCTGGTCAGGGGCCTATGGGCCAAATTTCGCAGGTGTTAGTACTAGTTCTAATGCTGGTGTTTATGTTACAAATGGTGCATTAAATGGCTATTCCAATTCCTTAAATACAATGAGGGACAGCTCAGCTTCATCGCAGTATGTTCAATCTGCTTCCGGCAATTATATCACGATGTATGGGGGTGCGTCCACGATGATACATTCTGCATATAGTGGACTTACATCAGATTGGTCGAGTGTAGACTCAAGGATTTTGGATGGCTTCATTAATGGCTACTCACAAAACGCAAACGCAAGAATTGAATCGGGTAAGACATATACCACGTCATCTCAAGATATTTCTTTTGCTAAAGGAAATCTAGTAAGTAGCTATACGACTGCAGAGGATTATCGTGAATTCCCCTTAGTGAGAACGGAGAGATCATACATTGATGTTACAAACGGAGACCTTAGTAGATATCATGATAAATCAACTGCAGAAAATGGAGTTTTTGGATTATCACAATCGTTTGACATTGCAAATGGAAATATAGAAGCGAGTCGTAGTCAACAAGGAAGTTCATTCGATGGGCTGGACGCAGGCAAGAGTCCAACTGCTAAAGTCACTAATGGATTTATGAGTGGATACTCCAATGACGCATACTTGGATAATGAAAAAATTTCATTTTCTCAAGGTTCTAAATATGCTTCAGGCGATTCAGTTAATCTATATCAACATATCTCTGACCAAGAAGGCAATGATGTACATGGGTCAGTATGGGCTGATAAGGGATCAGTTGACGGTTACTATAGCACGGTGAATGCAATCGACTCCAAGGTAGACTTCACCCAAGAAATTAGTTCGGCAACCGGCAGTCAAGTCTTTGCTGACTCTACGGCTGCGCATATGGAGAATGGAAGAAATATAATTGACGGACAGGTGAGCACTAATCTTTGGAACAACCCGACCTTAAGTGGGTATCATAGCTTTGCAGAATCAAAGAAAGGTACGTCGCCACTGGGCGGACAGGACACATATAGCGCAACATCATCTCAAGATGTTGACTCTGCATCTGGTGGCAGCATCTATTTCTCTGGAACTGCAACAAAATATAGAGCAGATGGTTTTGGAACAGAAGGATCTGCCTCCGCAAGCACGAGCGTTGATGGTGGGTCCGTTGGTTATTATTCAAACTCTGTTACAGCTGAAAAAATCTCGCCTGTTATATGGGCAGATACATCAATTGCAAAGTCTTCTCAAAATATCATCACTGCAAGTGGTAATAGTATCTCGGTTGGTCCATCTGCTTCCAATGGACTAGACGGAGAAAGTGCGAATATCTTCACTGAGATTGTCGGAGGGGCTTCTAATGGGCAGCTCAAAGGATATTTCGATGAATCAAAACTGGAAGGGGAGAAAGCAACCGCCTCCGCTACGATAAATCATGCGCAAGGAACTCTAGCAGAGATAAGTTCACACGGTGAAAATAGAGCATTGGGATATGAAAATCAATGGGACTGGGTACCTAATAATTTCAATGATGAGACACCATTTGCGGTTATTGAAAATCAAGGCAATTGGGAGAAGAAGTTAGTACCTGTCCATAAAGGAGAAGGAGATTTTGCAGCAAGAAAAGCGAATGATGAACCATTTAACAATATTGCGATAAGAACAGAAGCATCACAGAATGAGATCTCTATTTCTTCGACTGGTTTTGGTACAAAGACTGCTTTGATTCTTGATCCATGTCGTTGGGAGTTTGAGAATAGTGAGCAGCGAAATCGCGATCCTAGCCATCCATATTGGCCTGATGATCTATCGATTTACATCCCCATCAAAGATGCATTAGAAAGATCGGATTATGCAATTACTTATTACAGTGATGCAGCAGTTTCAAAGGAAAAAGTGAACCAGATGCAAATGTATAGAGTCTCTGCAATAAATACTCATGGATTTGTCGATCCAAATGAGAATTGGCCTGAGTACATGGGGGGGACATCGACAGGCTTCGTACTTAGCAAATCATCGGATAGCATGAATCATGACGAAATGTATGCAAAGGACATTAAGTATCAAAATAGCGACGGCCTAATAATTTTTGATGCATGCTCTACTTTTAAAAATAGAGCTAGTGGAACACTAGCGGAAGCGGTTAGTAAGGCAGGTTGCAGCGGAGGAACGATGAAAAACTGGAATATAGCATATTCGCGCTATTTCTTAATCAACTTCTTCGATTCGATGTCAAATGGCAACTCTGTTGTGGTAGCCAATGGGGATGCTGGCAATCCAAATGGACCTTACCTTAGTTTTCAAGGTAATAGAGACTTCAGGCTGTGATTAAATATGAGTAAAATTCTCAAAACAATATGGCTATCAGAATTTGCACAAAGCTTGTGCCGTAATTTCGCCTATTTTGATCTATGGCGTGACGCATACAATAAAAAGCAATATTCTCCGAATGCGAAAATGATGACCCCCATAGTACTTTCTATAGCGATTCTCGTCTCTACTGCCTCAGCCGCCTCTTGGTCCGGCTCGGTAAAGACCGACTCGGACACCTGGTCCATCACCAGGGAGAGCAGCAACCTGAGCTTCACCTATGAACAGTCAGTGCAGGGTCAGATCTCACCTGTGGACTATCGGGGCAGAACCTTGAGTCCTTACCACTCGTACTACAAGGACTTAAGCGTGAATGATGTTCGTTTGAAGGAGAGGACCGCTGCCCTGCAAGGTTCCTACAGTTCGGAGGAGCAACTTTTGCTTAAATCAAGCATCAATAACTCTGTGAACCTTACCATTTACAAGCCCGCAGGATCTGATGTCTACACCATCGACTTCTACGAGAAGTGGCCAGTCAAGCTCAACTACAGCAAGAGCATGAACTACTCTGGTAAGGAGATCAACAACCGAGAGTTTGTGGGCAACAACAAGGACTACTTGGGTGCCAACTTCCTCTACAATCATGAGTTCTCCGAGGAACGGAACCTAAACATGAGTCTGGAGAGGATGAATGCTACCATCCTGGCCAGAGATGAAGCCATAGACTTTAGTGAGGTCAAAGCCACCAGAGACACACAATACAAGCTGCAATCACATAGCACAGGCATTGCCAATTTCGAGTGGAGGCAGGTTGGCACGAATGATGAGATTCTCAATGCAGGGGATGAGCAGTTCGCAGGTGTTTTCGATATTGTTAAGAACCTTCGCATGAAGTCACGTTTTGACACCATCCAGAAGGAGGACGAATGGCTACCCTGCTGTTACGGAGGATTCTTTAGCATGAATCCTCTTGATCAAAGAACGCTAAAATCGGCTAAGGGTGTCTTTGACTGTACCTGTTTCGTTGTGCCCGCAAAGGCTCAGTTTCAGAGCTAAAAGTTAAAATGCTCTTTGGGCTGGGCAGGCCAAAGGGCGGGCTTCTTTTTTGAGGTAACCAAACTCCAATCAGCAGGGTATTTGTATGTAGATAATAAAATAAATTATGGATTATACAATTTGGGCCTCGTGCTATCTCAAAAGTTATGATGATTCTGCACCCTTGGTGGCAATAGCTTTGTCGAAGGCATTCACTGCATCTTGATATCTGCCTATGGCGTTAAGCGTCAAGCCCAGATTGTTCCATGCCTCCGAATAATTGGGGTCTGCTTTGGTGGCATTATCAAACGCATTGATGGATTCCTGTGTTCTGTTAAGACCTGTCAGAGCAATGCCCATATAATTCCAGGCCAGGGCGAATTTGGGATCGATCTTCACCGCACTATCAAAGGCGGTCACGGATTCATTGATTCTGCCGATGCTGAGAAGCGCCATTCCCTTATAATGCCATGCTAAAGAGGCAGTTGGGTCCAGCTTTATTGCTTCATCGAAAGCCTTTATGGACTCGTTGCTGTCGCCTGTCCTCAATAGAGCAAAACCCTTGTTATTCCAGGCATTCACATTCTTGGGTTCGATCTTGATGGCAATATTATAGGCATCAATGGCTTCCTTCAAATTTCCGATTGCTGCCAGAGCCAGACCTTTATTATTCCATGCAGCCCACGCAAATCCCGGCTCAATGGATATAACTTTGTCAAAAGCAGCTATAGACTCATTATACTTATCCAGTTTCATGAGTTCTAGTCCCAAGCTGTTCCAGGCCATATACGAACTAGAGTTCGCCTGGGTAGCATTCTGATATGCCTTAACAGCTTCCGGATAGTTTCCCAGGTTGTCGAGAGCTATCCCTTTGTTCATCCAGTAGCCTGCCATATCATTCTGGGCAAGAGAAGTATGCACAAGTATAGCAAATACTGATAGTAAAAGGCAAATAATAATTTTTTTCACGCTTCAACCTCGTCCCTTAGACTCCTTTACTAAATAAGAACGTTGTGGCAGATCAGATACTTTTGCCCTGAATTTTGAGATCTACAAAGGTCAAGGATCATGGATATACGTACGGACTACCGCCTTACATAGTTTGCGTAACCTGTTATCCATCTCATCAGCTTTCGCTATCCATTAAAGGAAAGAAACATCAGTTCATGTTCTGAGGAGACACCAAGCTCAGACTTCCCAACCCACATAGGCAAGATATAGATGCCAATTTGCTTGCCCAGATCTTGCAGCAAGCTCAAATCACACACAAGGAGTGGCTGGGATAGGAGCCACTTGACTCCTACTTGCGCATCCCCTCGTTGAGATACCCAACCACCGCCCGCGTCACCTTCTCCGTCCCGCAGCTCCCGCCCAGGTCCGGCGTCTTCGCCCCGCTGGCCAGCGCCTTCTGCACCGCCACCTCAATCCTATCCGCCATCTCCGGCTCGCCCAGCCAGCGCATCATCATCGCTGCGCTCCTGATGGCTCCTACCGGATTGGCGATGCCTTTTCCGGCGATATCCGGGGCGCTGCCGTGAATGGGCTCAAAGAGCGCATGGTCTGCGCCGATGTTGGCGCTGGCGCACAGGCCCAGGCTGCCGATAACGCCTGCCGCCTCATCGCTCAGAATGTCACCGAAGAGATTGGTTGTGACCAGCACA
The DNA here is from genome assembly GCA_035403205.1 of Methanothrix sp. GTDB lineage: Archaea > Halobacteriota > Methanosarcinia > Methanotrichales > Methanotrichaceae > Methanothrix. The sequence goes on from DAONES010000014.1 coordinate 21,077, forward strand.
TCAAACCGTCCCGGATTGGTGACAAGGTTGTAGGCGGCAGCATCCACCAGCATCTCCTCGCAGGGCACTTTTCGTCTTGCCGCTACATCCTGACAGCTCTTCAGAAAGAGCCGGTCGCTCTTCAGCACATTGGCCTTGTGAACGATGGTAAGATTGCGCCGCCCGGCTGCCAGATCGCAGGCTTTCTCTGCAATCCTCTCGCTTCCCCGGCGGGTTATGACCCGCACAGTCTGCGCCTGCTCGTCATTCATCTCCTCCCGGCCAGAGTAGAGGCCCTCTGTGTTCTCCCGCACAATGATGAAATCGAGTTTTTCCGACTGGAAAGGCCGGATGTTGGCATAGAGGTCCAGCTCGCGTCTGATGCGCAGCAGAACGCTCCTGTAATTGGGGTCCGGCGGGGTGGTGATCGCCCCGAAAAGAATGCAGTCGCACTCCTTGAGAACTGCCAGATCCTCCTCGGACAATGCTAGGCCAGTCCTCTTCCAGCGGGCGAGGCCTATCTCCACAAACACGCTCTCAAACTCTGCTCCTGCGGCCCGCAGCACTGCCAGAGCGCTCTCTACCACCTCCGGACCAATGCCGTCGCCCCCGACGACTGCTACCTTCTTAGCTCTTCTACCAGACATCTCACCGCCTCCGCGATATTTGCCGGTCCGTCTCCCCAGTGAACCGCAATTCCCCTCTGTCCGTTCTTCTCGACTAGTCCCTTCATCTCAGAGCGGCAGCACCGGGTGATAAAAGGCTGCTGTGGCATCAGGATCCTCTCCGAGCTTTGCAGCGGACAGATGTTAATGAAATCAAAATCCTTGCCCGGATTGTTGGCCAGAAAGATCTCCCTGGAGACCGTGCATCCCACAATCCTGGGATGCTCATGCACCACCCGGTCCGTGTCCAGAGAGCGGCCCAGCCCAGAGGCCCGGCATGGATAGTAGACAGAGCTGCTTTCAAACTGGCGCAGATCCAGGATGCGGGGCAAAAAGCGAACCGTCAGGTCCCCAAAGATGCCGCAGCCATCCAGGCTGGCGAGTACGTGGGCCAGCCAGGGAGGACTGGGTGGCGAGACATCCAGAACCTCGATAGAGAGAATGGCAGAAGGGTCAGGGTCCTTGACAAAGGTGATGTGCTCATCCGGCCCGATAAAGACCACAGTATTCGCCTTTTTCTCCCGGCAGACTTTGTCTGCCAGCCCGATGAGATGGGCACGGCTGCGGGTGTCCACGATATCGGGATAAAAGAAGATCTCTTCGCCGCAGGCGATCAGCTCCAGCTTTTGCACTGCTCTCATGAATCCGGAGCCGCGACTCTCAACCCGGTAGAGGGCCGGACCCTGCCGACTGATCAGATACTCTGTGGCAAAATAGACCGGCTCACCCCGCCTCTCCTGGTCCTTGATTCCCACATACTTGTACTCTGCCGGAAAGATCATGCCAATCCTTTCTGCCGCCTTCGGTGCGCCACCAGCCCGCCGTCGTTGAGAATCTCCATGAGAAAATCCGGCAGTTGCGTCCCCTGATAGATCTTTTCTCCCACCTGCACCGTCCCCGCTGCCAGGTCCACGGTCACACGATCGCCCTTTTCACAGGATACATCGGCTTCGATCAGCGGCAGCCCGACATTTATGGCATTTCTGTAGAATATCCGGGCAAAGGATCGGGCGATAACAACCGCCACACCTGCTCCCTTGAGCGCTCTGGGCGCCTGCTCGCGCGAGGAGCCGCTGCCAAAGTTCCTGCCAGCCACAATCACATCGCCCTTCTGCACGGCGGAGGCAAAGCTGCTGTCCAGGCCCTCCATAGCATGCTCCGCCCAGAGCCTCGCGTCCTTTGTGCGCAGGTACTTGCCGGGGATGATCACATCGGTATCCACATCATCTCCATAGACCCAAGCCTTCCCTATGATCATGTCTCACTCTTCCTTTCATCAAGTCTTTTGTCACGGTTATTATTTCGTCCTTCTGCATCCTTCTGCATCGTTCTGCATAATACTCTTTGCTTCACTTTCGCCCCGCGCGGCAATTCTTCTTCATATTCATTTTCATTATTTGAGTTATTCTGAGAAATAGACATTGCCCTGTGCATGGCAGGATATGAGGCCACATTATCCAAGCTCATATGCCCCAAATTATTGAGGCATTATTAGAGGATTATTTGTATCTTACTCATACTTTTATTTCCTTAAAAAATGATTTAATGCAATCATTTTATCCAGAAAACTATTTATTCTTACACGCACTAGATTGCAGACTATGGTAGGAGTATTCGCGACCCTGGGATGGCCCTGGCAGAGGAGGCCAAAGGTTGAGCGACAATGTCTTTCCAGCAGCATCCTGGACAGGAGGGCCCTGGAGCTGCAAACCGCCAAAGAGATCCTGGAGGAGGTCTTAGGCACAACCTCCTCCGAGGTAGAGGAGATGATCTGTCTGCGCCTGGCGGAAAGGCATGCTCTTCCGGAAAATCTGAAATATCTTTAAGGGCAATATAAAGTTATGATACTCGGCATATCCGGCAGTCCCAGGAATATGGCTACGGAGCATATCATCGGCGAGGCTCTCAAGATGCTGGAAGGGCGGGGCCTGGAGACAAAGCTATTCTCGGTTCGAGGCAAACAGATCAGCCCTTGCCGGCACTGTGATTATTGCCTCAAGAACAAGGAGTGCATAGTCAAGGACGATATGCATCAGCTCTACCCGCTCATCAGGCAGGCAGAGGGATTTGTCATAGCAACTCCGGTCTACAACGGCAGCATGAGCGCCCAGACCAAGATAGTAATAGACCGAACGCGGGCAACGCTTGCTGCCGACCCAAAAGCCCTGCGGATGAAGCCAGCAATGGCGATAGCCGTGGGCGGCGATCGCATGGGCGGCCAGGAGCTGGCGGTGCAGCAGATCCATGCGTTTTACATTCTCAACGGCATGATCCCGGTGAGCGGAGGTTTTTTTGGTGCCAACCTGGGGGCAACATTCTGGTCTCGCGATACACTGGAGGGAGCTAAAGCAGATGAGGAAGGATTTCGATCGCTTCGAAAGACCGTCAGAAGGTTCGCAGAGACTGCAGCCCATCTGGGGAGCATGAGATCACCGGAAAAATAAATATCCCGAAAATCCTGAGAATAGTCCGGGGAATTTTATGGCAAAGGACGGCAGCAAGAGGAAGATCGCCTGGGGAATCACAGGCAGTGGCGACCGCATTGAAGAGACTGTGAAGACCATGATAGAGCTGCAGAAGCAGTACGATGACGTGGTGGACGTGCGTGTCTTCGTATCCAGGGCAGGCGAGCAGGTCATCAAATACTACAAGCTCTTCAATATTCTGGAGAAGCATTTTGATAAAGTCTGGGTGGAGATCAACGCCAACTCTCCCTTCCTGGCCGGCCAGTTGCAGGTGAAGCGCTATGAGTTTCTGCTGCTCGCGCCCGCTACATCAAATACAGTAGCCAAGATATCACTGGGCCTGGCAGACTCGCTCCTCTCCAATGCAGCTATCATGTCTCAGAAGGCATTCGTTACCACATATATCATGCCCTGCGATTACAGGCCCGGAATCCTGACCACCATCCTCCCCGACGGCAGCGAAATGCGGCTGCGCATTCGAAAAGAGGATGCCGAGCACGTTGACAGCCTGCGGCGGATGGATGATGTCTTTGTCATTGAGAAGCCTTCCGAGATCGCTGGCATCTTCAAGAAGCACTTCTCAACTTGAGATGCTGTCATTGAGCAATTTCAGGCAGACGATATCATAGCTATCGCCAGCATAAAATTTTTCTGCCACCAGCGTCGCCCTGCCGCAGGTTATTGTCTCGTTTAGTCCCAGGACCATTGAGGAGGGCTGCTCCGGCCCCGCAAAAATTGAGATCCAGACCTCCTCTGCCTGGGAATCGATATCTTCAACCTTCAGTATGCAGCTGTCCAGGGTGTAGTTCTCATGCATGGACAGGACGGTCTCCTGAGAAAAGACCGGATAAATCAGGATCAAAAAATTGACGCATACCATGAACCCGGAAAATCCGGCCCTCCTATTCATCCAGATATTATCATCTCCGCCTGGCGCCATAAACGCTGCCTCAGCCTCGAAAGGATTTAGTACTTATGAATCTATCGTCCTTTAATACGAGACGTATAAAAAGTAACACTGGTGCTTCTATGAAAGACGTAGGATTGCTTATACTAGGGCATGGCTCCAGCCTGCCTTACAATAGAGAACTCGTGGAGTCGCTCGCCCAGATGGTCAGTAAAACGCACCCTGGGCCAGTAAGGACCGCTTATCTCAATATGAACCACCCCACCATCCCGGAGGGTCTCCTCAGCTTTGCAGAAAGCAATGTATCCAAGATCGTAGCTCTGCCGCTCTTCCTGGCCCACGGGGTGCATACCCGCCAGGATATTCCCCAGGAAATGGGCATAGATCCCCAGAAGCGCAGAGGCATTTTGAAGATTGGCGGCAAAGATGTGGAGGTAATTTGCGCTGAGCCTTTGGGCGTGGACGAATGCATTGCAGCACTGGCATACAAGCGGGCGGCAGAAGCTCTAAAGTAGCCGTGCTGGACAGGATTCACGGCGCAGCAATAATCGCTCGCTTGATGACTGAATCCGGCCTGACGGCGGAAGCGTTCGAAGTATATCACAGCATTCCCGATCTGTCGGGCTTCGACCTGGTGGCGGCACCCGTCCACCTTGCTCCCGGAAATCCCGCCATGTCTCAGGCCAGAAAAGACAAGAAGAGAATCATCACCCATCATCAGGCGGTGGGAGAGCTGCTGGCCGGAAGAGCGAGCCCATCGATGGAGGTCTTCGAGGTTACGGGAACGCACAGCAAGACCTCCACTGCCCTCTTGCTGGCCATGATCCTCTCCGGGCAGAAAAAGGTCCTCACTCACACTACTCGCGGCCTGGAGATATGGGAGGATGGCAGAGCCCGCCTTCTGGAAAAAGGGCTTTCCATCACTCCCGGAAATGCGATCCGCGCCGCAGAAGTCGCACAGGCCAGTGGGGCAGATGCCCTGGTCTCTGAGATCTCTCTGGGAGGCACGGGCCTTGCCGACTATGGAATCATAACCAGTCTATACGGAGATTATCCCATCGCAGCAGGCAGCAAATGGGCCAGCACCGCCAAACTGCAGATGCTCTCTCTTGCTAAAAGGGGCGCAAAGATCCTGGCCAATGCCGACGCCCGGCTGTCGCCAGATGTATCATTTGCCAGAGGGGGGAGGATTTTTGCCCTGCCCGATTCTCTGATCTTCGGAAGGGATGAGGTGCCCCTCGATCTGGGCCAAGATCTTGATTTTCAGGGATATGAAACCGCCCTTGCCGCTGCGGCGGCAGCAGCAGATCAGGCGGGCGTCCCAAGAAGCCAGATCGCTGCTGCCCTCTCCGGCTTTGACGGTTTTTCCGGGCGAATGAAGATCAAGCGTCTGCCCGATCAGACGATTTATGACAACTCCAACTCCGGCCTGAAGGTCAGGGATGTGCAGAGGGCGCTTGACCGGGCGTCCGGCAGCGACCTGGTGGCAGTGGTGGGCGAGGACAGCCAGACCGTATGCGAAGGCATGAACATCCCTGCTCTCTCCGACCTGCTGCGCAAGAGGAGAAGCGAGATAGCAAAGCTGATACTGGTAGGCGAAAGGCTCGCGCCCCTGGCAGAGGAGCTGGGGGCAGCCACCGCCCGAAATTTGCAGCATGGGCTGGAAATAGCACAAAAAGAGAGCCCAAAGATGCTGCTTTCCTGCGTAAAATGCTTTAGGTGATACAAATGGCAAGCGAAGTGCAAAAAGCAAGTGAAATACAGAACTTGACGATACTTCATCCCAGGCCAAGCTCGATAGTGGCAGCTCTATACACCCTGCGCGACCTCGGTGTCGAGGTAGTGATATTGCATGGCCCGAGCGGCTGCTGCTTCAAGCATGCCCGTCTCCTGGAGGAGGACGGGGTGCGGGTTCTTACCACCGCCCTGGACGAAGCGGGATTCGTATTCGGCGGACAGCGGCCGCTCACCGCGATTTTGAAGAAGGCGAGCGAGCTGTTCCATCCCAAGCTCATGGCCATCTCAGGGACATGCAGCAGCATGATCATCGGAGATGATCTGCATCAGGCCGTCCAGGATGCCGAACTGGATATACCTGTCCTGGAGGTTGAGGTTCATGCCGGATACAGGGATAACACCAAGGGGGTGATCCTCACCCTGGAGGCGGCAAGAGACAAGGGCATAATCGATGAAAAAGAGCTTGCCAGACAGAAGATCCTGCTCGAAAAAGCGACCCTTGTGGAGAAGCTTCACGGAGCGGCGAGCAGCGAGTACCTGGCTCCGGAGCGGGGGGATCTAAAATACGAAGCAGCATCCAGGCTTCTGGAGTTGATCCGCCAGGGAAAGAGGGGCCTGAACATCCTCAATGCCAAGAAGGAGACCGCCTACATGTTCGCAGACATCACCGCTGCCGTGGCCGAGGTTGCCGGAGATCAGGTAGACACCCTTGCCAACCTGGACGACCGGGTGGGCCTGCCCAAGGTGAGAGGAGACGCAGCCAACATCGCCCGCGACCTCGCGCAGAGGAAGGTGAACTTCAAGCTCATCGGCGGGCTGGATGAGTATCCAGTGACGGGCGACGCAGTTCAAAAGATGATCGAAGATAAGCACTATGACTTTGCCGTGATCTCAGGAGTTCCTCATGCCCTGCCTATACCGGCTCTGAAGGGCCTGGAGGTATTTTCAATCACCAATGGACCGCGCCAGGTCAAGCCTCTGCGCAATCTGGGCCACCAGCATGTCACAGTGGAGCTGGATCTTCATCCCAAGACCATGGGCGTGAAGAGCCTGGTAGAATCGGAGTTTGGAGCTACATTGCGGGCGCTGAATAAAGGCAAAGCTACCGTAGGCTAAAAGGGATAAGCTCGAAAATAGTCAAAAAATTTTTTAGAAGGCTTTGGGCAATTCCGTGAGCAGGGCATATATGACAAAGCCAATGGTTCCGATAATGCCGATGCCGGCCATCGAGACCTTGGCGATCATATTGAACTCCTCGCGGCTAGGCTTTCGGGCCAGCCTAAGGACCCGCAAATACTCATCCACATTCGTGGAAGGCATGCTGACGCCCAGATCCATATCATCCAGATTCAACTTATTCTTGATATCCAGCTTGTCCTTGATATCCAGTTTATCCTTGAGATCGAGCTTCTGCTTGACAGCGCTCTTCTTCTCAGTGGCCTCAGTTCCCTCGCTCATTCAGCAGGGGAAATGAATTGGTGTGTAAAAAACCTTTCGATCGTCATTTCGATCATCACATTTGGCAGACTTCTGGCTTTTCCGCCTCCACCTCAAGGCGCATCATCTGCACGTGGGCCTGGCCGTTCTCATCCAATGGGTATCTCTCCAGATACCTTCCTGCGATCTCAGTCACAAACCGGCCCTGCAGACCGACAGGCAGCCTCTGGGTGTATGGAAGCCAGGTATTCCGGACGATGCCCTCCAGGCCCGCTTGACCCTGATGAACCATATCCTTGGCAATCAGCTGCACCCTCCGGGGCAGAAGGCCGGCCTCTTCTAGCCATGACCTGTACTCATCCGGCCCGTAGAAATGATATGGAAAGGAAAAGCCTGAGAAATATTCCTTCCAGGGCGGGGCATTGATGACCTCGCCGGTCAGCTCCAGGATCCGAGCGGCGTTTCCCCGTCCACCGCACTGCATGAGAAAGCGGCCGCCCGGAACCAGGCTCTGCCGAACGGACCTGAGAACGGGCATTTGGTCTTTTATCCAGTGCAGGCAGGCAAAAGAGACGACCAGATCGAACTGTTGGCAGAAGGGCAGCAGGGAGGCATCCGCTACCCGAAAGGACAAATTGGCCTGATCGACATGCTTTCTGGAGGCAAAGCCAACCATCTCCGGGGAGAGGTCAACTCCCAGAACGCTGCCATCCGGAACCATGCCTGCCAGGTGGGCGGTGATTCTTCCGTCTCCGCATCCGATATCCAGGATGCGTTCATCGCCGCAGAGCTTCAGCTCTGAGATCAGGGCCATCGCCCAGCCGTACTGGGCAGAGGAACTCCGTTCGTAGTCTGCCGGGTTCC
>DAONES010000015.1:0-11803 GCA_035403205.1 Methanothrix sp.
TGATTATGCCCGCCAGGAAGGGTATTCCCAGATAGATGAAGACGCTCTGGGCGATTTGAGAGATGGTAACATCCACAAGAGTTCCCTCAGCGATTCCCAGAGCGGCGGGAAGCACTGTGATGAAGACATAGGCATAAACGGAATAAAACAGCACCTGAAAGATGGAGTTGAGGCCTACCAGGGCGGCGCAGTACTCGGTGCAGCCACAGGCAAGCTCATTCCAGACGATGACCATGGCAATGCAGCGGGCAAGGCCGATGAGAATTATGCCGTACATGAGATGAGGGTAGTCTCTCAAGAAGATCACCGCCAGCGCAAACATCAGAATGGGGCCGATGATCCAGTTCTGGATAAGAGAAAGGCCGAGGACCTTTCTGTCCTCAAAGACCCTTCCCAATTCTTCATACTTCACCTTCGCCAGCGGCGGATACATCATGAGGATCAGGCCGATGGCGATAGGTATTGAAGTAGTTGCTATCTGCAGGCTTATGATGAAGCGGGGAATTTCGGGAGCATAGTAGCCCACTGCCACGCCCAGAAACATGGCGGCAAAGATCCAGATCGTAAGGTAGCGGGACAGGAAATCAAGGCCCTTGCTGACATTTTTTGACAATTGGCTCCTCCCTCCATCTGTAAATTAATCTGCGAATTATAGCCTAAATGATCATGTCGTGCCCAGCTTTGTGTACCTCGACCCGGCAGCATCTCCGGCTGCAGGAGTGGTCCCGGTCTGCGTATTTGCAGCCCCAGCCTTTTCCACCACTTCCTCGTTGGCCTTCCAGTCCTCCCAGGAATAGATGCTGGCATTATATCCCATGAGCAGCAGAGCAAATGCGGCTAGAGCCGACCGGCTGTAATCATCGGAATATACCACAATCGGCTTTTCTTTGTCCAGCCTGCTAAAGACTGTGCTCAGACCATTGCTGGTCTTGATCTTGTCTCCTCTGATCACATTAGAAGGGTCCAGTGCAATTGAGCCTGGTATGCGGCCTTTGCCAAAATCAACGAACGGCCGGACGTCTATGATATGAGCCTTGCCGGACTTCACATATTGGTAATCAGCAATCACCTCCGGTCTGAGCGAAGGCTTGTACTCTTTAGCAGGCAGAATATTATCAGAAGCCTCTTCAGGCAGTCCGGCTGCCTTCCAGTCGGCAAGGTTTCCATCCAGAAGTCTCACATCCTTCTGTCCCAGATAGCGCAGCACCAGATAGACAAATTCAGCCTCGCCTGAGCTCTCCTTATCGGCATAAAGGACTACGGAGTCCTCTCTTGAGAGGCCGGCATTGCCAAAGACCCCGGAAAGCTCGTCCGCTGCTTTTAAGCGGCCTTCGCTGTTAAGAAGATCGTTGCTCGGAATGTGAATGGCATTTTTAATATGGGATGCGGAATAGCTGTCCGAATTGGAAACATCAATTACCACATCTGAGCTGGAAACGCTTTTTAAGCCCTTGAAAAGCTCTCTATTCGGAAAGGATGACACTCGATCCACCGGCTTTTGTGTGCCGCTCCCCGAATCTCCCACTGCGCTATCGCCGGAGCTGCTGTGCTGTTCGGAATGGCCCGTCCCATCCTCAGAGTTCAGGAAAGCGCTGGGGTCCCAGTTGCCCACGCTGCAACTGCAACCTGCGTACGCAACCGAAGCCGTAGCCAATAGAGAAATAAATATAATTCCAATAGCATTGAGTTTCATTTTTATCATTTATTATAGCCCCTATCATTATAGCCCCTTTCGATGATAATCCTCATCCCGGTTCTGTCAGCCTCATTTGGCCTCTTTCATCAGCTTCACCAGATTGAGCATCTCAATTACTGCGCCCTCGGCCAGCCGGTACAAAGACCATCTTCCGTCCTTGCGCTCTTTTATGAGCCCGGCATCCTTCAGGATGGAGAGGTGATGAGAGGTGCTGGACTGAGGTCGATCCACTGCGACCATGATCTCGCAAACGCATAGCTCTCCTTCCCTGAGAAGCGACAGGATCTTGAGGCGGCAGGGATCGGCCATGGCTTTGAATATCTCTGCCTCAACTTCGATCTCCTTTTCGTCCAGCTTGCTGGTGATGGAGCGCAATTTCTCGACTTTGCATTCCGCCCTTTCTGCGTCTCCGATCAGCCGCGTCATTCTGTGGACAGCTTCTTTTGGAATGCATGCCATAAAGCGATCCTCACTCCTCGCTTAGCAGCACCCGCAGCTTTTTTGGGGCAGGAGGCTATGCGCCTCTTGCTTCAGACAATCCTCGCAGATCCTTATTCGTCCTCTCTCTTTGTGGCTGACAATGAAGAGGGCCTCTACCTTCTTGCTACAAATTTCGCATTTGACCGGGATCATTTCGGCGATTCACCTATTTTTAGCATCTTGAATTCGGCCTTGATGGCAGGGCCTCTGCAACAATCATATCCAGCTTTTTCGATATATAAAATTTTCTAGCCATATTGATCTGACCAAATGCAGCGTAATGTCGAAAGATTTAAATTCAATAATATCGATTCCAACAGCACTGGGAATGAGTGTGGAATGGATAATATCTAGCGAGGATCTAATTGGCAAGGATTAACTAGGAGAGCGAATTTCGATGAACAGAATTGAGAAAATATCATATTTGATTGCCATTGCCCTTCTGGCATCCGCCATAAGCGCAATGGGTGCAGAGTATCCGGTGGGATCAGCAAATGATGACTGGTGGACGGCTTACCCTGACCAGTCACCGGCCGCCGGCGGAGATGTCAACCATCCTTCCTGGGTAATGGATGCCCTTGCATCAAGGCCCGTGATCATTTATGTGCACAAATCATGCAGCTATTGTGCGCCTCAGACGCTGGCAGTACAGAACATCACCAGCGAATTCAACGGCCGGATCACATTCTTCGAAATCGGTGCTGAGGGGAATGATTCCAGGTCAGAGGAAGCCCTGCAGGCCTATGATCCCAACGGAGAAAAAGCGTATGTGCCTCTAACGGTTGTAGTAACCTTGGCCATGAACTCCGAAGGCGAGGCCGTCCCGGTCTGGCACAGCACCGATGAAGTCACGGGTGACGGCTGGATCAAAAAATATGTGGAGGATGCCATTGCCCAATATGACGATAATTCCGCTGACTGGAATCCTTGATGCTGAATCTATGTCCGTAAATTGCATAAAATCCCTGAGATCAGGGGAAGACACATTTTTTGCTGTCCTTTGCTCTTCCTTATCCTGTTCTGCTATGTTATGTTCGATCCTATCATGTTCAATCCTATTTTGTTCAATCTCATTCCTGTCCACCTCCTCTGGCCTGTCTCAGGAGGCTATAGCTCCTGGCTTTCAGGCAGTGGATCAGAATGGCAAAGATATTTCTCTTCTCGACCTTAGAGGCGAAGCCGTCCTTTTGCATATCACCAACATCGAAAGTCCTCTCTGCCGCGAGTGCGAGCATGCTCTGAATGCTCAGACCGACCAACTTTCCAGGCTGGCACAAGAAAATCCAGGAGCAAATATCATAACCCTCAACGTCAGGAAGAATCCCTACTCCAAGGACGGTCCTTCTCTGGCCAAAGCCTGGTGGAACATCAATGTAACCTGGCCCTGGATTGAAGACTTTGAGCCCTATCCTTTGACCGGCAAATACATCGACTATTCTACAGTCGATGGCGGGTTTTCCAATCCCTCACTGATACTGATAGACAGAGAGGGAAAGGTGGCAGGCCTATATCATGTCTACCAGCTTGGCAAAGGAGAGATAGACGGCATCCAGAGTGCTGATAATCTGTCCCGCGATCTGTTGGGCTTGGAGGGCAGCGATGGCTCAGCCTCCGGATTAAAGGGCATAGCCAGCAGCCAGGGGGCCAGCTACATGAGCATGTTCGGCCTGGGCATTGTAACCTCCCTTTCCCCCTGCTCTGTAGCCCTGCTCCTGGCCATGTTCTCCTACGTCATGACTGCTCGCAGGAAGGAGGAGTACCTCAGGAAGACCTCATCAGCATCCAGGGAGGGCTTTATGATCGGAGTGGCCTTCACTCTGGGGATGGCGGCCGTCTTCTTCCTGGTAGGTCTGTTTCTCTCAGACATCGGCGTCTTCGTCCGCCAGGCCCGTTTCTTCGACCTGGCAGCGGGGCTGCTGATGGTGATTCTGGGAATAAACATTCTCAAGCCTATCGGTGAGATAATCGAGCCGGTGCGCTCCCGCCTTTCTCTGGGCAGAGGCTATTCCGATGCCATCTCCGGAGACTGTGGACCGGAAAAGAAGGTCATCATGGAGCGGCTGGTTCATTTCGCCATGAGCCTCTTCCAGTACTCTGCCTTCATCGGCGCTTTCGCTCTGGGCGTATTCTTTGCGTTGGGTTGGGCTCCCTGTGCCGTATCCCTGGTCTTTCCGGTGCTCATCTGGCTCGTCTCCCAGAATGTAACGCCACTAACTGGCGGCATGATGCTCTTCATCTTCGGCGTTGGTCACGGCGTGCCGGTGATACCCATTGCCACCTTTTCCCGGGCTGTTGGCGGGCAGATTGGGGAGAAGTACATCTCGGCGGGCGATTATGTAACCAGGATCTTCGGAGCGGCAGTGATTGTGATCGGGCTGATATACGCGGTGAGGTACCTGGGATACAGGATGTGGTAGGTATGGGAGATAGATATCGTTTCCACCTCGGGGCCATATTAGTGCCGCCAATGCTGGAGAGTCGGTCGGCGAGCGTTTTTGTCGCCAGCAATTGCATTATTAGTCAAGGAATGCATCAAATGGCTGCATCCAATGGAAGATATAAATCCCTGAGCGCCATTTAGATCAAAGATGACTTTAGCCGCAAAAGATCGCGAAAGAAAGAAGGTGCTCTTTCTCTGCACCCATAACTCCGCTCGCTCCCAGATGGCGGAGGGGCTCTTGCGGGCCATGTATCCGGATAGGTATGATGCCTACAGCGCCGGGGTTGAGGCCACCACAGTCGATCATCGCGGAGTGCAGGCAATGGCAGAAATCGGCATTGATATCTCCGCTCAACGCTCAAAGACTGCTCAGGAATTTCAGGATACGATATTCGACCTGGCGGTCACGGTCTGCGACCGGGCCAGGCAGGCCTGCCCAATATGCAGCACAGAGACGCAGAAACCAGGCAAATCATCCAGCAATTCTCCCCGAGCGAGAGAGGTCATCCACAGAAGCTTTGAGGACCCGGCCGCAGCCGCAGGCCCGGATGATGCGCAGCTTGAGGCCTTCCGAAGGGTCAGAGACGAGATAAAAGAATGGATTGCTCAAACCTTTGAGAATTGATCTTCAGTGCTCGATCTTCGGCGCTTCACATCAAATAGATTTCAATGCTTCTCTCAGGAACAGCTTTGCGCTTCTGACTACCGCCGCATTAGCAGTCGAATTAGAAGTCACATCAGAATCAGCATCATCAGCATTAGATTTAGGCCTATTTGCATCCGGCCTGACCTCTAGAATCGCCTCTTTCAGTATCTCCATGGTCCGGACAGATCCAGGGCACAACTCATTGACCACAACTCTATCCTCAGATCCGTAAATTCCCAGGAAGGGAAAGATGCGGCAGGACCAGGGCCGCAGCTGATAAATCCTGCAGCCTTTTGCTGATTGGTCATAGAATTTGCAGGGCAGGATATGCTTGAAGTTGTACACTCCTGCCTTCTTAGGATCCTTGACGGTGAACTTCTTAAAAGCCTTATTGAGGGGTATCTTGAGGCCTTTTGCCAGGAGAGCCACATCCTCCTGCCGCAGCCGTATCGGATCGCCCGTGGTGCAACAGTTGCCGCACCTCTGGCACTTAAAGAGAATGTGGCAGGCCATGCGATAGTAGTCTACATCTGTGTAGCAAGGCGCATCCAGCTCCCTGAAGATCTGCTCGTCCGGAAGATATGTTGCCAGGAGAAGCTGCGAGGCGACATATTTCGGATCTCTATTCAGTTCCATCATTTTTCCTTTTATCTTGCCACTTTTGTCATGAGCTTTTCATAGGCATCCTTTTCAATCTTGCCCTTCCTAGTAGTAGATCATGTCCAGGGAGATCGTCCTCATCGGCAGGTCCAACGTCGGCAAATCCACCCTATTTTGGCAGCTTACTGGAAAGAAGGTCCGGGTCGGAAAGCGCCCCGGCATTACTCAGTACCCCTTCAAGGCAAAGGTCGGTGAAGTTTATTACGTAGATATGCCCGGTTACGGCTTTATGCTCAAGGCTTCCCGGGCCGTTCAGGAGAAGACCAAGGATCTAATAGTCCATTATTTCGAGCAGAATGCGCCGGAAATCCTCCTTGCCATACAGGTTATCGACGCCGCTTCATTTCTGGATATCGCCGATCGCTGGGAAGGGCGGGGCGAGGTGCCTTTCGAGATTGAGCTCTGGCAGTTTTTGGAGGATATGGGCCTGGATGTGGTCCTGGCGGCAAATAAAATGGATCGCATAGCCAAGGTGGACGTGGATGGAGCACTGGACCTGATCGGCGATAGGCTGGGCATGATGCCACCCTGGACGCAGTGGACGGACCGGATCGCGCCCATCAGCGCCAAACGAGGCCAGATCCAGCCGCTCCGGGATATTATCGGAAAAAGACTGTCGAGCAGGAACGCGGATTGAAAATTGTGGACTGATTTACATTCAGGCAAAATGCAATGGCAATTCTTTCTCCTGATCGGTCCCATGATCGATGATTTCTCATTCAAATGCTCCCTATCGCCTCCACCGGGTCCATCCGAGATGCCTTCCAGGCGGGATACAGTCCGGCCACGAAATTGACTGCCAGAGCGAATGCGACGGCATAAACGAAGAACTCCGGCTTCATGCTGATGTTCATCCTGGATACCATGTAGATATCAGAAGGCAGCTGGATATTGTAGGACATTATTAGCCGGGCGGTTAAAACAGCCAGAACGCTGCCCAGCAGTGCAGCCGGCGGAGCGAGAATCAGGCTCTCCAGCAGGAATATCTTGAGAATCGACCGCCTGGTGGCTCCCATGGCCATGAGAATGCCGATCTCCTTTGTCCTCCTGCTTATTATCATTATCATAGTGTTAGCTATGCCGAATCCCGCGATTATGAATATGAGCAGATAGAATATCCCGGAGAATATCGATTGGGTCTGAATGAGCTTGAGGATATCGGCATTCATATCTTCCCAGGACTTGGATTGGTAGCGGTATTTTGCCTTGAGATCCTCGGCAATGTAAGGCGCCTGATAGATGTCGCTCACCCTGGCGTCCACCTCGGAGACGACATCTCCTTTTCCTATCAGGTCCTGGGCAGTGGAGAGAGGAATGTAGATCTGGGTCTTGTCCTTGGCAGATCCGGTCTCAAATAGGCCGGCAACCCTCAGCCTCATGGATATGTTTCCTCTTGCCAGGGTAAAATCGTCTTCCGGATGCAGCTTCAGCTCTTCGGCGAGCTTGGTTCCCATAAAAGCGGAATACTTCCTGCTCTCCAGATCCTGAAAGTTGCCGAGGACGATGTCCTTTCCAACCTTCATCAGCAGGTCTTCGTCAGCCGGATTGACCCCCAGGAATTCTACCCCTCTGATTTTCTCCTTGTATCTGGCGGCAGCTTTTCCAATCAGCCTTGCGGAGACCGCTTCCACTCCCGGATAATCCAGCAGCCGGGCGGAGATTGTTTTGTAGAGATATACGTACGTCTCATCCGATTTAGGCTGAACATAAATGTGAGGATTGTTCTCAACGGTGGTGGTGATGATCTCCTCTTCAAAGCCTCCCAGAAGACCCATGAAGACGACGATTATTGCGACCGCCAGCGTGACTGCGGCTACCGTGAAGAATGCCATTCTGGGGTTTCTGAGGATATGTCTCCTTGCTATGGTAAACTCATACATTTAATTGTCATCACTCATCCGTTGATGGCCAGGGCGGGATCAAGCCGGGATGCTTTCCAGGCGGGATACATGCCTGCAATTAAACTGAGGGCCACTGCTATCAGCACTATTGCCAGAAAATTTGCGGCATTGATCACCACAGGCATAGAGATCTCCTGGCCGCCGGGGGCATCCATTTTAAGTTCCAGGCCCCTAAGATAAAGACAGACCGCAAGCCCCAGGATGCTTCCCAGCAGCCCGCCCATCAAACCCAGGATGGCGCTCTCCAGGAGGAAGATATTTCTGATGTTTCCGCCGTTTGCGCCCATGGCCATGAGCATGCCGATCTCGCTGGTCTTCTCGTTGACCAGCATATACATCACGCTGCCGATTCCAAATGCGGCTATTATCAGCAACAATAACATTATCAGCCGGGTCTGAAAGTTCTCTATGGCCAGCGTCTTCAATATATCCGGATAAAGAGCCTGCCAGCTCTCTGCTTTATATCCCTGAGCCTGCAAATCTGCGGCAACTGCATCCGCCAGATAGACATCATCCAGCTTAATATCGACTGATGAGACCACATCGCCTTCATCTACGAAGTCTCTGGCTGTGGATAGGGAAACGAAGGCGAGGTTATCCGGCCATCCAGTAGGCAGCTTGAAGATGCCTGAGACTATGAGGCTTCTGCCGTCTTCCCCCGGAATTCCTGCGTAGATCGTCTGCCCCAATTTGACCTTCAGGCTGTCAGCCGTCTTTTCTCCCAGGACTACTCTTTTGCCGTCCTGGACGGAGGAGAGATCTCCCTGGAAGACATATTTTCCTATGTGGTAGATCCTGTCCATATCATCCGGGTTCGCGCCGGACAGGGCAACGCTCTCCACGTTGTCCTTGTAGGCGAGCGTCACCTCCGCACCAAGGCTGGGCGAGACGGAAACCACTCCGGGAATGGCCCAGGCCCTGTCCATCAGGGTCTTGTAAAGGTAGATGTAGTCGTCGCCTTCCTTGGGCGTGACGGTAACGTGGGGAAGGTCCTCTACAATTATATCAAAAAGCATACCCTGAAAGCCATCCTGCATGGATACGAATATCAGGGAGATGGCCACGGCTACGGCTATTGCTGCCACCGAGAGGAAGGTGCCTCTCTTCCGATAGGCAATATGCCGCATGACTACTGATAGCTCGAAGTCGGGAATGATATTGGGCAGGTCCGGCACCTCACAATGCACAGAACGACCAGGCATCTCGCTATCAATCTCACTTTAACTTTTTCTCGAGCTTTTTGAGCTTCTTCTTGGCATCTTTGCTGCCCGCATCTGCCAGCTTGGAAAGCTCTTCCGCCTTGGCTTTCTTCACCCTGTTGAGCTTCTCTAGTTGTTTCTTGCTTGTTGGCATTAATTTACCTCGATACGCCTCTGGCTTAATCTATTTAGCCTTTTTCCGTCCTGAATATTCGATCGATTTGGCAGGCTCATTTGGCAAGCTCGTTTTGCGGTTCGTCTTTCGCGCAGATTTGCCATTTAAGGGTGGCCAGGGCGCGATTGCCGGCCCATTATCCCCATGTCAAGTCGTTTGCTTACTTTTGGATAGTAACCTTTAATTAGTGGTAGGAGCAAAGTACCCTTGTAGCGACAGCATAAACAGATCGGAAATGAGGGTACTATTATGTGTCAGATGGAATCAAATATGGGTATGAAGCACATGGGAATGGGTATGGGAATGGGCATGAAGCACATGGGAATGGCAATGAAACATATGGAGGCCATGCATCCGATGTGTAGCAGCGAAGGCAGCTTTCCGCTGATCGGCGACAAAATGCCCAGGATGGAGGTCAAGACCACCCACGGAATGATGACCCTGCCTGATGCCTTCGCAGGAAAGTGGTTTGTGCTTTTCAGCCACCCAGCCGACTTTACACCGGTCTGCACCACGGAATTTGTGGCCTTTGAGAAGAGGCGGGAGGAGTTTGCTAAGCTGAATTGCGAGCTGATCGGCCTGTCGATAGATCAGGTCTTCTCCCATATGAAGTGGACGCAGTGGATAAAGGAAAATCTGAATGTAGAGATCAAGTTTCCCATCATTGCCGATGATCAGGGAAAGATTGCGCAGAGAATGGGCATGATCCATCCCGGAAAAGGCACCAATACCGTGCGGGCCGTATTCGTAGTAGATCCGGAGGGAACCATTCGCTTGATACTCTTCTATCCCCAGGAAGTGGGCAGGAATATGGATGAGATATTGAGGGTGGTAAAGACTTTCCAGGTGGTGGACAAGAACAAGGTGGCAGCTCCCGCCAACTGGCCCAACAATGAGATTATCGGCGATCAGGTGATCATTCCTCCCCCCGCGGACGAGAAGACCGCAGCCGCCAGGAAGACGGGCGGCGACATGGTCTGCGAGGACTGGTGGTTCTGCCACAGGAAACTATAAATGTACAGTACATTTTCTCATTTTTTGGGGGCGATGGTTTGAAAACGCCCCCTAACCAATGATCTCAAATGTTAAATCCTCAGTAAAACATAAAGCATTCCCTAAGTGACCTATAATGAATCGATACAATTTTAAGCTAATCCTCTTGGCTCTCATTATCGCCGTCTCGGTCGTATCCGCTAGCGAGAATCTTACTGTCTCCTTTCTGGATCTAGGCCAGGGCGATGCTGAACTGCTGCAGTTCAATGGCCATAATGTGCTCATCGATGGCAGCACCCAGGATATGGGGCCGCGAGTAGAATGCTATCTGAAAAAGTATGGCGCCAAAGACCTTGACCTGGAGCGAATGTGTTCCTGAGCGGCCTGGCGGGGTAGCGCCGCTACCTTATCACGGTCGCCCCTATGGCGAGGAAGAACAGGATTGAGAAGAATGCCCCGAGGACTCGTTCTGCGGTGAATACGAATTTAGTTGTGGATTTGGACCATCGAGGCAGTTCAGGAAGCTTAGGTGGGTCTACAAAAAGCCTGGTGCCCGAAAGGAAAATTGTGGCGCTGAAGATCATGGCATCAATTGGGATCTCGATCTCGCGTCTCCAATCCCTCCCTTTAGATTGGTTCTTGGGGCCTGTCTTTTTTCCAGATCCATATTTCTCAATGATGCCCTTTCGGAGATCCTTTCTGGACTTGTCATTATGTGTTTCGAGGCCACCAATCCACCAAGCGATCCCAAATAATAATACGGTGCCTATTGCCCACCCTAATGGATAAAGTGGCTTCTTGCCATAACCATAGAATATTTCCAACCCAGCATCGATATGTTTTCTGATCCGCTCCTCAACAGGACTCATTCCATGATACTTGCCACCCCAATCCCGATCTCTATGCTCTTTTCTATATTCATAATAGCAGTTGTCATAATCTTCAAGATAGCCCAGCTTCTTGAAGTTATCCATTAGCGATAAATATGCTGCATCATCGTAAGCTAGGTCCTTTATGCCACTCCATCTAATAAACATCTTTTCGTATTTTGTACGTATTAGATAAAGAGTACAATTAAAATCGGAGCCCTCAAATAGCGCGTCTTCTTTGAATCGGCTATTGTTGAAGCTGGTTGTTCCATTGAACTGAGAATCATCGAATGATGATTCTTTGAAGAATTCCGCTTCAACAAAGTCGGTAGTGCCGTTGAATGCCGAGGACCCGAAGTCGGTAGTGCCGTTGAATGCCGAGGAAATGAAGTAGGCATCGCCGTTGAAGGCCGAGTACCCGAAGGTGGCATCGCCGTTGAAGGTCGAATCTCCGAAGTAGGCAGTGCCGTTGAAGGCCGAGTACACGAAGATGGCATCGCCGTTGAAGGCCGAGTTCCAGAAGTAGGCAGTGCCGTTGAAGGCCGAGTCTCCGAAGTAGGCA
Organism: Methanothrix sp.; assembly: GCA_035403205.1. GTDB lineage: Archaea > Halobacteriota > Methanosarcinia > Methanotrichales > Methanotrichaceae > Methanothrix. The sequence goes on from DAONES010000015.1 coordinate 11,622, forward strand.
TCGCCGTTGAAGGCCGAGTCATCGAAGTTGGCAGGGCAGTTGAAGGCCGATTCCCCGAAGTTGGCAGTATCGTTGAAGGCCGAGTCTCCGAAGTAGGCATAGACGTTGAAGGCCGAGTCTCCGAAGTAGGCAGTGCCGTTGAAGGCCGAGTACCCGAAGGTGGCATCGCCGTTGAAGGTCGA
>DAONES010000015.1:11903-28250 GCA_035403205.1 Methanothrix sp.
AGGCAGTGCCGTTGAAGGCCGAGTACCCGAAGGTGGCATCGCCGTTGAAGGTCGAATCTCCGAAGTAGGCAGTGCCGTTGAAGGCCGAGTACCCGAAGGTGGCATCGCCGTTGAAGGTCGAGATCCAGAAGATGGCAGTGCCGTTGAAGGCCGAGTCTCCGAAGTAGGCAGTGCCGTTGAAGGCCGAGTACCTGAAGTCGGCAGTGCCGTTGAAGGCCGAGTCTCCGAAGTAGGCATCGCCGTTGAAGATAGTTGATTCGAACTTCACCGAATCTTGAAAGACCGTGTTATTGAAATGGACTGGCTGCTCTATTTTCAGTCCGCTTAGGTTCAGGTCGCCTTCGATAATGCAGTTGTCGAACTCCGCGGGCTCTCCTGCCCGGATTGTCCTCTCCACCTCGCTGGCCTGGACGATCCTCTTATCCGATGCACCTGCAGCTAATCCAGTCATGATAAGGATGATCGCCAGGATAAGAATTATTCGACTCAGAGAGACAGCTCCCGAAGATGTACGATCGTTCTAACTACATGAATTTTTGCACCGGGCAGATCCCGTTTGCTCATCTCCCTGGATGGCCGGGATATGCCTGCGAGAAACGGCATGCTATCCAGGAGAGGCGCAGGCCGGAGCTGGCCAAATTGCAGGAGCAGGCCATCGAGGTCCCGTAAAAAGCAAAGCAGGGATCCTAGTTCAAATCAATTTGGTCACATTTGGTTACCGCAATTAACTATATCTATTAATAATGATAAACACTTAGTTGTCTATGATAAGAGGCATTGGATTGAATTGAGATCGCTCTATGATAAGAGGTTCTTGCTGAATTGAGACTTGCGTATATGTTTTGGCTCCCCACGTGTCCTTTCTCAGGTGAGCCAAAACATATACAAATGTAGTTATTAATCAACCAGTTATCCAATTACTCCTGTAGCCGATCTTTTGTTTGGAGACTTGTTAGGCCAGCTGAGCTGGGGGCACTTTTCCGGCTTTCGGCATACAGTTATCCAGGGAGCCTTTTGGCCGGCCAGAGCTGGCTGCATGTCCATATCCTTGGGGCGGCTCCGGCTATTTTCCAGGAAGTCGAGGCAAAGCTGAGCATAGTGCAAATGTGACTTTAGGTACAAGGCGCTAACCATATTAGCCATAACAATCCATACTCGTGGGCGGCTATGCTGCGGCAAGGATGATATGCTATTCTCGCCCCTCAATGGTGTGCCTCAGTATCGCCTCAAGACTGCTTTATTGCATACTGCTGTTTGCGTAGCGTCACATCATTGCCACGATTTCGCGATAATGTGACACTACCATTTAGGGCAAATGGCCGCCTTTGTGGAACGAGCCCGATTCCCGTCGGGTCGTAGACGGCGGCCGCTAGTCGAAAATTGTATCTCCAAACACAGAGGAGGTCTTGGAGCGTTGGGCCGGAGATGTCAATGCCTGTCTCCTTCATCACCAAGACGGTGCGAGGATCCACCGAAGTGTCAGCAAATCCACGGCGCTGACCTACATCTATCGATCAATTTAAGCGATGCGTCTTCGAGAAAAATTATTTAATCTATTTCTGACTAGTTCTTATCGGGATAAAAATGAAAAAAAAGTCGCTTTTCGGTTTAATGGCCTTAACTGCCCTTTGCGTGATAGCTCAAGCGCAGACAAATCCCATACAGATTTTTGAGGACTCTCAATCAGCTACGTTGTGGAAGGACAAAGGGGACTTCCTCAGCGCCCAAGGTCAATTCGAGGAGGCCATCAAGTGCTACGATACTGCTCTGCAGATGAATTCTTCGGATGCAGAAATTTGGACTGAAAAGGGCTTCGCTCTCTGTGATCTGGGCAGGTTCAATGAGTCTTTAAAGTGCATGGACAAAGCTATTGATCTGGGCTTGAGGAAGCAAGCTGCCTGGAATAACAAGGGCTCAGTTTTCGAAGCTATGGGGAATTATGAGGAGGCGTTGATGTGTCGAGAGAAAGCTCTGGAGATAGATCCGAGCTATAAAATGGGCTGGCTTAACGAAGCCAGTAATCTGGATAAGCTAGGAAGGTACGATGAAGCAATCAAGAGCTGCGATGAGGCCATTAAACTGGACCCAAATTATGCGGATGCCTGGTATAACCGAGCGGTCGTTTTGGGAAATTTGGGCCGGTTCGAAGAAGCCTTGCAGAGCAACGATAAAGCTCTGAAGCTGAATCCTCAAGATGCCGAAGCTTGGGGGAATAAAGCCAAATTATTGATCGCCCTTGAACGATACGAGGATAGCATCCAGGCCAGTGACAAATCTTTGGAGATCAATGCAAACTATGCAATTTTTTGGGTTAACAAAGGCAATGCTCTCTGTGGTCTTGGCAAGTATGATGAGGGTATACGTTGTTGTGAAAAGGCCATCGAGCTGTCTCCTGGGTTGGGTTCCGCCTGGTCTGGCAAAGGATTGGGGCTGATTGGCCTGGGCCGGTACCAAGAGGGGCTGGATGCTCTAGACAAGTCTAATGAGGTGGATCCGAACAACGCTGTGACCTGGTCCAATAGAGGTATAGCTCTAAAGATGATTGGTCTAAATGAAGATGCTCTTGCATCTTATGACCGTGCAATTCAGCTTGATTCGGGCTTGGCTGCAACCGCCTGGAGCAATAAGGCCAACATCTTCTTTATCCAGGGACGATATGATGAAGCTCTTTCTTGTATAGGCAAAGCTATTGCACTTGATTCTAATAACTCCGATCTCTGGCACAGCAAAGGCTTGGTGTTGGCAGAAATTGGTAAGCAGGAGGATGCCTTAGAGTGCTATAATCAGGCCTTAGAGCTGGACCCGAGGCATTCAATGGCCTGGAGTGATAAGGCTTGCGAGCTTTATAACCTCACCAGATATGAAGAGGCTCTGCAGGCCATAGGCAAAGCTACAGAGCTTGATCCTCAGAACGCAAACCTTTGGAATAACAAGGGTATGGTCTTAGAAGCTATGGGAAGAAATAAAGAGGCCAAAGAATGCTACAATAAGGCCATTGGACTTGGTTCTGGATCAGAGCAAGGTTTGAGCAAATGGCTTTTATCATTGATCGGATATTAGTATCGCATATTCAGAGAATAATATAATCGAAGTATTTGAGCAGGCCAGCGCCGATCCACAGCGCCCTTTTGCAGAAGAGCCAATCACCTCGGTAGACGGCCTGAACCTGCCCGAAGCTTGACTTTAAGGCTGGCTTGAAGGCCAAACAGCACGGGATTCGTCCACAGTATCCGTCTTACGGGAACCCATCGCTCCGGAGATGCGGGGCCAATTTTTCCTGTGCCTCAGCCATGTGCTGCGCCTCTCCCGCATGGGCGGGATTTTTCTGGGTATAGCTGACTTAAGGCATACTGCGCCATTTAAGGCGCATATCTCTTGAGACCGCATTAGGTCTTCAGCCATATGAGGTGCTTTCCGAAGGCTGCCATGAGGCAGCACCTCTCAGGACTTTCAAGCGTGATTCAGAAGCAATGTGCCCGATTTGGCAAATGGCCGTCTTCGCAATGAGGGCCTGCTTCATGTCAGGTCGAGCCTGCAGCCTCATCTGTTGCCGGGCATCCTTCGCGAGCATCTTGCCACCGTTCGCGGCCAAAAGGGCCTTGAGGATATCGCATCGATCCCTTTGCAGAGGCTGGATTTTGCCCCACTCAAGAGCTGCTATTCTTCTGCGATCTCTGCCGCACGGGCACGATACCCTTCAAATTCGGTTTGCTGGCTATGCACCTCCTTGTATCTTGCTCTCTATCATCTCACTACAGACCGAGTTCAACATAGGTGCCAGGGACGATCAGGTGATATAACCGAATGTTTTTATAAGCATGGGATGAATAAGTTTAAAGCAGTGCGGAGCCGCGGGGTGCTGCTCAGATGGGCTGTATCGAACTGGCAGCTGTTGGAATCAAGGTGGTTTTAATGACTGTTGGTACGATAGTTAGCGGTATAGGAACGACATATCTGATGTCGTCGATGTATTGCAGTGGAATATTATTGGTCATCATGGGTGTGATGGCGATAATGTCTATGGAAAGAATCACGAGCTGGATAATTGGAGCCCCTGGGGTGGAGCATCAACTGATGCTCCAATTGCCAGTTCGAATGCCCATCTGAGCTTTGTACCCTAGGCGCAAACGCCCCAAGGGTTCCGATCGGTTCAAGACCGATGCTCCGCACATTATCTAAATTCCAACTATTTGGTTATTCAGATGAGGACCTTTGCCTGGTCGGCCTGCATCTCAGTTGGTTCCTGCTCAAATTTCGCGAAAAGCTCATCAATTTCATTCGTTGTCCTAGCGGTAAATTCCTTGTGCACCTTCTTGAATCGGTCAAAATCCGCCTTCAAGGTCCTGAGCTCGGCGATGATCACGGTGCGAGGTACTGGGAACGTCCGAATGCCAGGGAGCCGGCTACCGCGGGCGGCTGCTTTCCAGCCCGTTGTGAGTCTATCCCGATCTGACTGGCCATATGTGCTGTCTCCCTCCATAGGGAACTTCTCACTTGTCCATGAGCGCTGCTAGATTCTTTGGCGAGCATCAGGCAAGGCTCTGGATAGATCGAAGATGGCAGGCGTTAAAGTTGCTATTTACAGAAAATTTAAATTGTAATAGGTAGTAGTATAATGACACCTCGCACGGAAATTTGGCTATTTGGATGAGGTAGTTAACATGAGGAAAATATTGGCGTTGGTGCCATTGCTGGCTCTTTGCATTCCAGCGATGGCAACTGAGTTGCCGGATATGATGGGCAACTGGTCTGGAGTTATTGATTTTGTCGGATATGACCAGAATACAGCGTGGCTGCCGAATGAGACTGTCTCCTACTGGCCTAATGAAGAATGGAGCTTGACCATCACAGAGCAAAAAGGACGATCGTTTTCGGGGACGATGATTCCAGGCCTAAGCCCCTTGTCTAAGGAAGTTGTGCTGGGCGTCTTGTGCTCCGAAAATAAGTCAATCACAATGGTTGACGAGAACGGTTACTGGTGGGGCGACGTGATCTCGCCTACGGAGATTGAGCTAAACTACCAGGAGGTCGGCATCAACGGAATGGTTACAGGAAGCGGAGTGTTCAAGAAAGCATAAAGGCGAATCCATATTGACCATATAACTCTTTTTTTCTGCAATTTTGCTCTTCAGGTTCAGGGCCGTTTAGCTTGCCGGCCAAAAAAAGGGACGCGGGATTTGCGACCAATTATACGCACGGCAGCCAGTCAACGCTGATGGCTCCGCAGGTGGAGTTGCCCCAAAGCTGGATGAACTTCTCGACTGAGAAGACGCCTGTCAGGTCCTCGACACTGCGGCCATATTCGGCATGGCGGCCCTTGAGCTGATCGTCAGCCTGCGGGTCCCTGGAGATCCAGCCGATATGGGCGACGCCGATAGCATTGCTGTTCAGGTTGGCCTCAAGGACGCCTGTGCAACAATAAGGACAGCCGCTATTTGATAGACCCAATGGAGTGGGATCATTATAGTAGGTCCAACCTCCATTAGGATCCGGTGTCCAGGCAATACTGCTGTAGCCTCTGGTCTTGACCTCGGTGGCCTTCTGCAGGTGCTCGGCATGAGTGTACATCTCGGTAAGCACTGCACCGATTCTATAGCTTTGCACACACAGCTTCTCGACCCACTTCTGGTCATATGTCCCGGTCTGATAGGAGACTGGCATGTACTCGAACTCAGCCTCCTTGGTGAAGTTGATGTAGTCCATCGGGCACATAATCCCAGTTGGCCAAAAACATGTCAAACCAGCTCTATAAAGCTGGCCGTTCGGGCCGTAATAATAAGTAAAGCCTATTGCGGTGCCATTTCTTATAAGCTGCCTCTCAGCCTCAAGCTCGGTCTTCTCGGTGACGACGTTGCCTGATCCGGACTCCTTTTCTACCAGCTTCTGGCCGTTAAAGCCGGTCTGGGTGGATACGATCATCTCTACGTTCTTGTAGCCGACACCCTTGACGGATGCCTTTTCATACATGTAATTTGCGCTGCAGGCCACGCTGATCAATGCGAGGACGATCACTGCCAGAACGATAGGCCTATTGGTCATATTCCCTCCTAAACTACCGATGATGATAGATCGCTTAACTTATAAGATTAACCATGATGAATCACATACTACCCATGAAGTTGCATTTCATAGTGCAACTGCCTGCAATATTGACCGGAAATGACAGACAAGCCAATTTTCCCTGATGAAATAATCCTCTGCCCTTCTCTTCATACCTTTTCACAACACCCTTCTCTCCCAAACCCCATCCGATAAATTGATAATGCCACCATGCCAACCATAGCTCAGCTAACCAGAGGTGTACCTGAATTGAAGATAATCGGTCTTTCCGATCCTGAAGTAGAGGTCAGCCTGCGCGCCGCCGGCATCGGCATGTCCGTTCCGGAAGCGCGCACCATTGCCGGGGTGCTGGGACGAGATCCCACCCTCACGGAACTATTCTGCTATGATGCCATGTGGTCCGAGCACTGCTCCTACAAGAGCTCCCGAGCCACCCTTCGAGAATTCCTTCCTACCGATGGCCCCAATGTGGTCATGGGCCCTGTTGAAGACTCCGGAATTGTGGCCATAGACGACAAATGGTGCGTCGTCATCTCCCACGAGAGCCACAACCATCCCAGCCAAGTTCTGCCCAATGAGGGCGCAGCTACCGGCATCGGCGGCATCGTCCGCGATGTCAACTGCATGGGGGCGACAGTCGTCGCCACCGCCGATCCCCTGCGCTTCGGCAATCCCTACGGCCCCAAGGCCAACAAGGTGCGCTGGGTGGCAGAGGGCGTGGTGGACGGAATCTGGCAGTACGGCAATGCTCTGGGAGTTCCCAACATGGGCGGGGACATCGTCTTCAATGATAGCTTCGATGATAACTGCCTGGTCAACGTCGTCTCCCTGGGAATAGTGCGGCGCGACCAGATCATTCGCTCCCGGGCTCCACCCCTGGCTGGCGAAAATGGCTACGATGTGATCCTGATCGGAAAGCCAACCGATTCATCAGGCCTGGGCGGAGTCACCTTCGCCTCTGAGGCACTGCGAAAGGAGGATGAGGAGACTAACCGGGGCGCTGTGCAGATCCCTGATCCATTCCTGAAGAACGTGCTCTTCAAGGCCAACGACGATCTCTTCAAACTCGTCCGGGAGGCGGGCGTCGAGATCGGCTTCAAGGACCTGGGTGGCGGCGGATTTACCTGCGCCACCTCTGAGATGGGCTCCGCCGGAGGCTTCGGCATGGATATCAACCTGGATGACATGCACAAAGCAGCCGACTTTCCTGGTGAGGTTCTGAGCATCGCCGAGACCCAGGAGAGATTCCTGATAATATCTCCTCCAGAGCTGCGCGAGAAGATCCTTAAGATCTACAACGAGGACTGGGACCTGCCCAATGTCTACGAGGGCGCGAGAGCCAGCGTTGTGGGAAAGATCAATACAGGTGACCGATTCAGGGTTAGCTACAAAGGCGAGATGATCTGCGATGTGCCAATCAAGCACCTCACAGAAGGAATCCGCTACAATCGTCTGGAGCTGCCGCGCACCATCAAGGCCACAGAGCCGGATCCTGTCGAGACGGCAGACTACAATGATGTGCTGCTCAAGATCCTGCGATCTCCCAATATTGCCTCCAGAGAGCACGTCTACCGCTACTATGATACCGAAGTCATGGGCAGCACCGTAATCAGGCCAGGCGAAGCTGATGCCGGCCTCATAGCGCCTGTTCGAGGAGAAAAGTTCGGAGTGGCGCTGGCCGTTGACTCCAATCCGTTCTACGGACGCATCAGCCCCTACTGGGGTGGGGCGACAGCAGCTGCGGAGGCCATGAGAAATGTGGCCGCCATTGGTGCCGTTCCGTCAACTCTCACCGACTGTCTGAACTACGGAAATCCGGAAAAACCGGAGGCATTCTGGGAGTTCAGGGAGGGCGTCAAGGGCCTGGCTGAATCCTGCAAGAACCTCTATCTCAAGGGATATGAGGACCAGCAGCATCCGGTTCCCATCGTCTCCGGCAATGTAAGTTTCTATAACGAATCGCCAGATGGATCGGTGGACCCGTCGCCGGTGGTAGCCTGCGTGGGAATCATGAAAGACATCTCCAAGGCCATCACCATGGATCTGAAGAAAGCCGGCGACAAGCTCTTTCTCATCGGTCCCAGGTTTGACGAGCTGGGCGGATCCGAGTACTACCAGACCATTCTGGGAGTGACTGGAGCCAATGTGCCCATCGTCCGCTTCGACCTGGAGAGGAATATGATCTACGCCGTTATCGATGCCATCGATGAGGGCCTTCTGGCTGCGGCGCATGATATCTCCAACGGCGGTCTTGCCGCAAGCCTTTGCGAAATGGCTCTGGTCCGTCCGGCCCGGTTTGGCTTTGAGGCTGACCTGGCGGCAGCTAGCGGGCAGAGCGGGGACGTCAGCATGAGAACTGACAGAATCCTGTTCTCCGAATCCTCGGGATTCGTCCTGGAGGCAAAAGCGGGCAGCGAAGCCCGGCTGATTGAGCTATTAAAGAAACATGATCTGGAGCCGATGCAAATCGGAACGGTTTCAAGCAAGAGAAGAATTGTGATATCAAGATCAAGCGAGTCTGTAGCCGACCTGGACCTGGATGAGGCGAGGAATGCTTGGGTCTCTGGCCTGGTGGAGGCGATGAGATGAAGATAGCAGTTTTGCAGTTCCCTGGAACGAACTGCGAGTTTGAGACGCTGGTGGCCGTGAAGGCAGTGGGCATGGATGGCGAGATCTTTCGCTGGAACCGGCCTGCAGGCGAGCTGTCTGGCTTTGATGGATTTGTCATACCGGGTGGCTTCTCTTATCAAGATAGGATTCGAGCCGGAGTCATAGCCTCCAAGGAGCCGGTCATGAGCGCCCTGAAGGAAGAGGCAGAAAAGTGCAAACCAATTCTCGGCATCTGTAACGGATTTCAGATTCTGGTAGAGGCGGGCCTGCTTCCCGGCAAGAGCAAAACCTGCGATAAAGATAGCGAGAAATGCGGCCTCATGGGCATAGGCAGCGGGAGCAGGAAGGCTGTAGCCAATGTGGATATGGCTCTGGCCCAGAATGTGATGGTCTCCAAGGGAAAGATCGTCCGGCGTGGCTACTATTGCGATTGGGTTAACCTCCGCCATGAAGCTCCATCCAAAAGGTGCAGCGGCTCCTTTGACATCGAGAGAGGGGCTCTGCTTAAGATCCCAATCGCTCACGGCGAGGGAAATCTGGTAACAACCACTCCCGGATTGATCAAGAAGCTCAACGACGATCAGCAGGTGATATTCCGATATTGCGATAAGAATGGGCGAATCATAAATGAGTTTCCATTCAATGTAAACGGCAGCACTGAGAGCATAGCCGCCATCTGCAATGAGCAGGGCAACGTTCTGGGCATGATGCCTCACCCGGAAAGGGCCTTTTTCGCCTGGCAGCTTCCTGCTTTCGATCCGAGAAAACAGCGAGCGGACGAGGCCGGTCCAGGCAGAAGAGTATTCGAATCAATGAAGCGCTACATCGAGGTGAACGCATGAACCCCAACCAGAATATCAATCTGCGCGTCTGGCTCAAGATACCTGATGCTGAGGCTGCAACCGTTAAGAACACGCTCGTCCGGCGTTTGGGCTACAGGAGCATCCTTGCCGATGTCAAGAAGGAGCGCCTCTTTTCTATCGAGGTCGACTCCGGCAATCCTGAAGAGCTGGCAAAGAGCTTTGCCAGGGAGCTGGTCAACGAGAATAAAGAGAGCTACAAAGCCCTTATCGATGAGCTTCGGTTTGAGGACGAATACGTGCCTGTAAAAGTTGCGCTGCATATCGAAGATGGCGAGGCCATATCCGTCCGGGAGCGGCTGCGCAATCGTCTGGGCTTCGGCAATGTTGTGGATGTGAAGAAGGCGACCATCTGGAAGCTTTACTTCGATACCCTCAGGCCGGAAGCAGAGATGGCAGCCAGGGAGATTGCAGAGAAGCTGCTCATCAATCCGCACAAAGATAGCTACGAAATACTGAGCAAGCCGATTCTGTAATGAGGCGGGCCTGGTGAACAGGCCTTCGCTCATTCTTTGTTTATTCTTTTTACTGCATTATTCCCAATGCAAAGGGCAGTATATCCAGCACTGTCAAGCCGATTACCGCGGCCATCCAATAAATGGGCCTGTTGAAGTACCAGGTTCTGCTCGTCCGGGCATAAATGTAGGCGATATAAGGCAAAAGCGGCACAAACGATATCAAAGGATGGGGCTCCAGCTTCAGGATGAATGAGAAGATGTAGCCCTGGCAGAGCAGACAGACAACGGTTACCAGCCCGACCTTGGCTTGGTTGTTTAATCTCATAGTCTCGGCTCTCTCTTTTCCCTGTTAATAAGCCTTTCATGTTTTTGGGCTTTTCCTGCAGGCTGCTCCTGCGCCTGGCTCAGCGCCCTGGGAATCAGCCACAGAAAAATGATCAAGCTCTGCCACCGCCTATCTCAGCAACCGAGAAAAGATCGCAGCTCCTGGAGAGGCAATGTGTTGAGCACATTCCTCTTCTCAAGCCACGCCCGCCTAGCCACATTCACTCCGTATTTCATGTTCAATAGCTGTCCGGCATCGTGGGCGTCGGAGTTGATGCAGAGCATGACGCCATTCTCTCTGGCGGCGCGGCTGTTGACATCGTTCAGATCCAGGCGGCTGGGATAGGAGTTTATCTCAAGGATGGTCTTTGTCCTGGCTGCCGCTTTGAGGACCGCCTGCATGTCCATCTCGTAGGCCTCACGTTCGTCGATTATCCTTCCTGTGGGGTGGGCAATGATGTCCACGTTCTCGTTTTCAATTGCAGAGATCAGCCTTCCGGTTATCGATCTCTCCGACTGCTGCAATCCCATGTGAACCGATGCCACCACCACATCGCATCTTTCCAGAAGGTCTTCGGCATAATCGAGCTTGCCGTCGGCTTTGATATCCACCTCAGTTCCCGCAAGAACGGTGAAGTCGATCCCCTTTTGCTGGAGGTCCTCGTTGACGGCAGCAATGGCCTTGATCTTCGAATCCAGCTTCTCAGGGTCAAGGCCCCCGGCGATGCCAACGGAAGGCGAATGATCGCAGAGGGCAATGTACTCGTAGCCCAGAGCTATAGCGGCGTTGGCCATCTCCAGGATAGAAGCCCTGCCGTCCGACCAGTCGCTGTGAACATGCAGATCGCCCCGAATGTCCTTTGGCTCCAGAAGCTGGGGCAGCGCTCCCCGCAGGGCGGCCTCTATCTCACCCCGGTCCTCTCTCATCTCCGGAGCGATGTAGGGCAGACCCAGAGCGGAGTAGACATCCTCCTCCTTATCGTAGAAAAGATCCCGGCTGTCTGCCAGGCGGGTGAGTGAGTATTCGCTAAGGGAGTAGCCCCGGCTGAGGGCCAGCTGACGCAGCCGGACGTTATGCTCCTTTGAGCCCGTGAAATACTGCAGAACGGTTCCGAAGGACTGGTGCTCCACTATCCTCAGGTCGACCTGAATCGTCTCCTGCACAATGACGCTGGCCTTGGTTGGACCCTGGGCCAAAATCTCCTCTACCAGAGGCATGCGCACGAAGGCGGCGACGACCTCTTCCGGCCGACTGGCGGTGGCCAGGATGTCAATGTCGCCCACAGTCTCCTTCGCCCTTCGGAAGCTTCCTGCGGCGGTGATGTGCTCGAGGCCTTCCATTCCCCGCAAGCGGGCTAGAATATCGTTTACAATGGGCTCGGCGGTGCTGTAGAGAATGCGGGTGCTGCGTTTTTTGTATCTTTCAATGGATTTTAGAATGTTCGTCTCTCGCGTCGGCCCCATTCTGGGAAGCCTTCTGATGCGGTGCTCTCTCGCGGCTGCCTCCAGCTCCTGGAGGTTAGTGATATTCAGCTTTTCGTGTAGCAGGGAGACTGTCTTCGGGCCGAGCCCTGAGATCTGAAGAAGCTCTACCAGCCCCGGAGGCGTTCCTGCCAATAGCTCCTGATGAGCCTTTATTTTGCCGGTTCTCAGGTATTCCTCCACCTTCTGGGCGATGGCTTTTCCCACTCCGGGAACGGATTGCAGTCTCTTCTCCTTGCAGACGACGGTTATGTCCTCGGGAAGAGACTCAATGGCCCGGGCTGCTTTGCTGAAGGCGATGATCTTGAAGCGGTTCTCGGCATGAAGCTCAAGCAGCTCTGCCATCTGGTAGAGAAGGGCGGCGACCTCGCGGTTTTTCACGAGGGAGGATGCGCAGGGATAGGTAATAATATTTTCCAGTCTTCATCCTGGGCACTGCTACAAAGCGCAATCTTTTTCTTTTCTGAGAAGCAGGGCCGTTCACAGATGCAGGATAGATTAGGAAGGTCGTGGATCAGGATGATATTGACTACCAACTATCCCATGATTTCTTCGTCCAATTCGGCCTTCCTGTCCGCTAGACTGGCCTCAAATTCAAATTCATCGGCTATTTTTTTCATGAGGCGAGCGGTGCGTGGCCAGTTATCTTTTAGGATGGTAGCGCAATTGATATAGCGCTCAGCAATTGCCTTTTCTTGATCACCGCCTTCAAAAAAAGAGCGACACGTTACGCCTCTGCTCTCAGAAATGCCCATGATAATTCCTTTCTCGATCTTCTCATTTCCCAAATCCTCAATGAGGTCCCGTAGTGCTTCATGTGGCCAAACTCCATCAATGCCATTGGGATAATGTGCAAGCACTTGGCCGATATGAAGATCAGCAATGTCTCCTCTACCATTTGCTCGTGACAACTCGCGGGCTCGGCTAATCCAAGATGCCAATTTTTTGTGGTCCACGCTTCTGTCTTCATTGACACCAGGTGGTTGTATCCAGCTTTGGAGAAGGTCGTATCCAAGGCGAGCACGAATGCTCCTTTCTTTGTTAGGCTCACCAGGCTCTTCGCCTTTGGCTAGGTATGGCCATTTCAAGACCTCAGCAAAGAACTCGGGATCTTTGGCTAGTGCTTTATGTAAGATTTTTGGTGGTCGCCCATGATTCCGAAGCAGCGGAAGGAAGTACCATTCGAATTGGCCAATTTGCGCTTCTTCGATCTCATTTGAGGCTTCCAGGAGATCCAATAATTCGCTCACTTCATAAGCCATAGATCCCCAATCTATATTTTCGGTACTATCATCCCGGATAACGCGATCGAGCACGTCAGCAACCAATTTGGCATTATTGGACATCTTCTTTCTGTAAAGGGAAATGAAATCAACTGCGGATCCCAGTCGTCCATGCTCAGCTAACTTTACAGTAACAAGTTCGCAATCCTTAGTCTGCAGATCGCCGCGCCCGTTTATGCCTACATTCAACCAGTATGAGTGCTCAATCTCGCCATTTTCCTTTTCTAAAGCGTCCCAAGTGCTCTGAACAAACGGAAGCATTATGTAGTAATCAACACGCTGCCGCAAAGTCCATTTATTCCATATCTCGCTCGAACGCAAAGCATCAAGCCACTGTTTTCCTTTGACAACAACTAGGCCATTTAGTAATCCCGCGAAAGCATCACGTTGGGCTGCTTCAGTCGAGCCCAAACCTTGGCTCAAGAACATAGTCTCCTGTCTGTCGAATATTCTGCTCTGGGAGAGAGACCATCCTAAGCAATAGCAATCATCCACCTTGCAGGATAATCTAAGCAGCATTGCATGTCCACCAATATCGAAGAGTTCCTCAACAGCCCTTGTGCGAGCCCGATTTATCATATTTTCACGCTCTCGCCCACGAGAAGCGCCTCCTTCAGGAAAACTGCATCGGCGGGAAAAGAGCCAGATTCTTTTCAGAATCGGATCCCCAGGTTCAAACCGCACATAGCATTGTCTTATGCGTTCAATAGCTACTTGTGGGAGAACCCATTTGGCATCAGGAAATTGGAGGTGATGTGAGAGCTGCTCACGCAAGGCATTCCATATCATGAGACGATCGTGTTGGGGAAGGGCTTCAAGGTCCATTGAAAGCAAATGTTCGATGATCGCTTCGAAGTCTATCTTGGGAAGGTCATCAAGTAATTCTATAACGGTACGCCAGCGGGTGCCATCTGTACCAACATCCTTTAGAATTCTGCGAACAATCTCCGTAGAGGCTCTAAGTACATCTGCTATTGGAACAGAAAGATCCTTATCGTCTATCCAATTACGATATTTAGGCTTGTCAGTAGGAAAAGCTACAGAATGAGCATATGGATGCACACTTGCAAGGAGATTCCATGCCGCATGAGGTTCACGACGACCTATTATGTCTAGGACTCTCAATCGTCGTTCAAGGCTTGCAGTTGTGCAGGGATGCCAGGCGAGGAAAATCATCTGCAAACTGCCGAGAGGCCGATTTGAGAGTTTGCCGCCGGGGTCCATCCGTGCCAGCCTTGCTAACAATAGGGCAGACTGGCTCAAGTAATCTGGCGACCAAGCCAGCACTTCCAATGCCCATAAAAGACCAGTATGAGGCGAGCTTTGCGAAAGATTGCTTTCCGAATCAATAAAAAGATGCACTAAGCTTGGGCTTGTGGACGATAGATCATTATCTATTGCCTCCAAAAGGACTTCTGGTGCCGCTTCTGCTAATAATGGCAGAAACGGTGATAATGAGGCCCATAACTTCCAGTCAGTTGCTAGATCGAGTATTCCACTAACAATGCTATTTGCCCAACTTTGCCCGGACTTCGATGCAGCCATCAAAGCCAATGTTTCAGCCAGACCACCTCTAAGATAAACCGAATGCTTGGGCGTTTTTCCATGGATATTTGCTAACCAGCGCTCGCTTAATGGGAGTTCAAACTGAGGGTCCAACTCCCCCAGAACGCCTATGACTGCAGCTCTGAACCGTTCCAATATGTCATCAGTCAAAAAGCGGGCAAGCAGAAGCCAAGCATCCTCTCTAGCAGCAACTATCCATGTATGATCGACTAAGCGCACCGGAGGATCAGGCTTCTGATTCCATGATATGAGGATTTCGCGTACTGTAGAGTATTCGCATCCTGCAAGACATGCGATCACTTCTTGATCAGCAATATTCTTCTCATCCCATCTCCCTGCAAGTAGCGCAGGAAGCAAAGATCTAGCGATCTCAGGCTTTTTTGACCACTCAGGTGTTAGGGCATTGGGGAAAACGGCGCACTTGCGCCTCAAGGCTCCTAGACTTCGCCAGGCGAGTGAAGATAGGGCTCTCGCCCAAGGCTCATCTATGCCCATTGCGATCAATGCTTTTTTTGCCTCCTCACGGCTAATGCGAGTGAGGGATAAAGTGTTTCCCACACTTGGCTCGCTTCGGTCTAATGGATAGACCACGCTATGTCCGATCTCAACAGCTGCGGCTACCATGCTGCGATCGGAGAAGGTAGGAATAAGAATGAGAGGATAATTGCAAATGGCTAACCGGCGCCATGTGGCTGCATCCTCTACTATAATTGTTCGGGCAAAAATGCTCTCTTGTTCCTCCTTCTGCATTTTAAATAGAGTTGCGATGAAATATGCGATCGCCTCATTCTGAGTATCTGCCTGCAAACCCAGGATGGAAGGACCTGAACGAAGCCATTGGTGAATCTTATGGAGGTTGTCTTCTCTCCCAGCGATCAGCAGGTCAGGTATCAATTGAGGACGCGTTGCTTTCGACCAAGAATCCCAAAAGCTATTCAGATCAACTGCACCAGTGGGTCGTTTGCCAAGCAATATCGAAAACCAGAGGTCGACCGCAGGAGCCATTTCCAGCCAGGTGTCTAAATCGTCAGCATCGTAAGCCCTAACATCCCTCCAGACTCCTTCACGTCGTTTCTCATCAGCCCATGTTTCTTTGTTACTCCAACGTCTAGCTGTAACAGATACAAATGATGCATTTGAGGTATTCAATGGATGTGGATCTTTTGATCGCTTTTCATAGTCACCATCTGCTTTACCCCTAATGTCAGCGTTTGTACTCAATTCCCAGCCCGAAAGCCCATCTGGCACATGGGCGTTACCCACAAGAACTTGTACAATTCCATCCCAACCTGCGAGCTGAATTCCTTCATCTGACCTAAAGTAAAGAGATTCCACTCGCGTAACACTGGCTAAAACAAGCCGTCTCATTAACCTTGGTAGTGTGGCCTGAGCCTCTCGCCGGTCTGCCCATTGATCAATATCTGTAGCATTAGCACGAATTGGATTCATAATAGGTCTATTCTATGAAATCTCTACTTTCACTAATTTTTGTCCATATGCGTAGACTCTGGAGATCTCATGAGCTTGCTCAACGGATCAACTTTGCTCTCTTAATACTACCAGTTTTGGATTTAGGATTAATGAAATCAGGAGAGCCTTCTAGAGTTATTCCTTTCGACTTTAAATGCTACGCAGCTCACACGTGCCCATGCGCTCATGCGGGGGAGCCTGCCCGCGCCTGCCTGGCATCTCAGACCGAGCAGT
>DAONES010000016.1:0-25777 GCA_035403205.1 Methanothrix sp.
CACTGACATGCTCATGTACTGGGCCACAACCATCGATCCCATTGATGTTCTCACCGCTCAGGAGCTGACGGACATCACGGGAATGATGCGCACTGGAAACGGGCGCATTCTGGGCAATCTCCAGGAGGCTCCAATGCTCGCCAGGGAGAAGATCGAGGAGGTGCTCGAGCGTCTCACCTCAGCGGAGTTCACCGGGGTCCTGGAGCTGTCCGAGCCGAATATGAATGTGCTTGGGGTCTCAGTGGAGCGGGACCACATGGGAATCGCTCTGGTGGGGGGCACTAACCTGGTGGCAGCCGCCCAGGAGTGCGGAATCAATATCACGCATGAGTCAATCAGCGGCCTTACCGATATCGTTGAGATGAAGCATATCGAAGAGCTGATATGATTGAGCCCTGTGGCTTGCTTGAGCTTCATGTCTAGCCATATCTGTTATCACGGCCCATTGGGCGGGGAGCGGCTCACGCACTGCGGCGCATCTTTTCGCGCGTGAAAATCCATCACAAACCGGCTTAAGAAACAAATCAGACTGCCGCCAGGCCTCTCTCTTGCCGGTAGCAGCCCTCTATTCCTCATCTCCCAGCAGCGGATCTCTCCTCCCGTTCAAGGCAAAAGCCTCCTCCCTCTCGATGCATGTCGGGCAGCTACGACAGGGCCGCTCCCCCCCGCAGTAGCATGACCAGGTGAGCTCATAGGGAACATCCAGGGCGAGCCCCATCCTCACGATCTCCGCCTTGCTCATATTCACAAACGGGGCCTGTAGCTCCACTGGATGCCAGGCGGTAGCCAGGCGGATAGCAGGGCGCAGGGCCTGCACGAACTCCGGCCGGCAGTCTGGATAGATGGTGCTGTCGTTCTTGTGAGCAGCATAAAATACCTCAGCAATCTCGTGGGCCTCGGCATAGCCCGCAGCCACAGAGAGCATGATCATATTGCGATTGGGAACGACTGTCTTCTTGGCTGCCTCCTCGGTGTAGTGGCAGCTCGGCACCTCCTTTCCCCCCAAAAGCGCACTGTCTCCCAGGAGCGAAGCGAGCGAGCTGAGGTCGACGACCTGATGAACGATGCCCAGACTTTCTGCAATCGCTCTGGCACAAGCTATCTCTTTCTTATGCTTCTGGGCGTAGTTGAAGGTGAGCGCATCCACCTCATAGCCTTCTTTCAGCATCTTGTAGAGCAATGTGGTTGAATCCACTCCCCCAGATAAAATCAAAACCCCTTTGATCTTTTCACCTTTACTGCACTGATTCTCTCTCACGGTCCTCCTTCTTTGCATAGCTTCAGCACCGCTGCCAACTCGTCTATCCTCACAGGCTTTCTAATGTAGTCGTCCATCCCCGCCTCAATGCACATTTCTCTGTCGCTCTTAAAAGCAGCAGCAGTCATGGCGATGATCCTGGGGCCGTCCGGAATCCTCTTCCGGATCTCTTTAGTGGTCTGCAGGCCGTCCATCTCCGGCATCTGCACATCCATCAAAATCACGTCATAATTTCGACTCTCCAGAGCCTTGAGGACCTCATGGCCGTTGCCGGCCACATCCGCGCTCATTCCAAGCTTGGCAAGCATATGAAGGGCAACTGTCCGGTTGATCGGGTTATCCTCGGCCAGCAGAATGCGCAGGGATGATTTTGGATCTCCATAGCAGAGCGCCCTGATGCTGGTTGCCTTCCGGAATTCATCCGACAGCGCGATTTGCGTCTGCCGGGCCGTTTGCGCCTTTATGGTAAAATGAAATGTCGAGCCTATCTCGAGCCGGCTCTCAACCCATATCCTTCCGTTCATCTTCTCCACAAGCTTCTTGCTTATGGCCAGACCAAGGCCGGTGCCTCCGTACCTTCGGGCAGTCGAGGCATCAACCTGGCTGAAGAGCTGAAACAGACGATCTGCTTTGTCATCGGCAATTCCAATGCCCGTATCCTTGACAGCAAAATGAAGCTCATAGCTGCCATCATCCACCCCGCTTCCAGAAACCGAGATTGATACGCAGCCTCTTTCTGTGAATTTAACGGCATTGCCTATCAAATTGACAAGAACCTGGCGGAGGCGGGCATGATCGCCCAAAATCACATCCGGAATACTTTGATCGATTTGATATTCCATCTTCAGGCCCTTTTTAGCGGCATTTTCCGCTCCAAGAGCTATCGATTCCTCTACCACCCTCTTTAGGCTAAAGGGCTGATGCTCCATCTCCATCATCCCTCCTTCAATCTTAGAGATATCGAGAATATCGTTGATGATATCCAGCAGAGCCTCCCCGCTGCTGCGTATGGTCTCCAGGTACTCCTTCTGCTTTTCTGTGAGATCTTCGTCCAGCAGCAGGCAGGTCATGCCTATCACCGCATTCATGGGCGTTCGAATCTCATGGCTCATGTTTGCCAGAAAATCCGACTTTGATTTTGTTGCTGCCTCTGCGACCTCTTTGGCCGCCCAAAGCATATCTTCCGCCCTCTTGCGCTTGGTAATATCTTCAACGGTACCGTCAAAGTGCATCCCGTCCTCATCCTGCACAATCCTGGTGTTCATCGAGACCCAAAATCTGGTGCCATCTCTTCGCTGCACCTCAATCTCAAAGCCCTCCAGATAGCCCTTTTCGGTGATCTGCTTTACAGCCCGCTCCCTGTCCTCGGGATGAAGATATAGCTGACGGCCAATATCGGTGACGTTTGCCAGCATCTCCTCCGGGCTGCTGTATCCAAAGAGCCGGGCAAAAGCAGGATTGACGCTCAAATATCTGCCTTCGGGCACACTCTGGTACAAACCGAGTATCGAATTTTCAAAGATCTCTCGATACTTCCTCCGGCTTTTTCTTAACTCCTTCTCGACGAGCTTGGGCTCGGTGATATCACGAATGGATTCGATCACTCCGATGAGATTTCCTGCCGAGCCGTAGAGGGGCATGGCTTTGCCCCAGAGGTAGGTTCCTCCCTTTCCAAGAGATGAAACATATGCTTCGCCGCTAATGCTACTACTATCCCTGCGAAGATTGGAATATTTAGCCTCGTTTTCGGGATCATGACTAAAAAACAGATCCGACAGAGTGGGCCTTCGGATCCCATAAATCTGCATCGCGTGCTCATAGTTGCCTTTTCCCAGAATATCGCAGGCCAGGGTTCCGGTAAGCTCTTCCATAGCTCTATTCCAGGCGATCACGATGCCGTTCAGATCGATGGCCAGGATGGCATCTGGAATGAAGTCGATTATCTCCATCGACTGAACTTTTTCGATATCAGATTTCATTTTCCGGGTCCTGTTTTCCAATTTGCGTCACCAGAATCTTGTCCACCCTGCGTTCATCCATATCCACCACCTCAAAGCGGTACCTGTTCCACTCGAAGTAGTCTCCGGTTATGGGAACCTTTTCAAGTTTGGTCATCACAAATCCGCCAAGAGTTGTGTATTGGCCATCATCATCTTCAGGCAGCCCATCCGAATCGAGAATCTCCCGGAATTCATCCACCGGCAGAGCACCATCCACCAGCCAGGAGCCGTCCTTCCTCTTTATGATTTGCGGCTCTGCCAGCTCATCGATATGCGGAATATCTCCAACCAGTCCTTCCAGCAGGTCGACCAGGGCGACCAATCCCTGCACCGATCCAAACTCATCAAGGACGATGGCCAGATGAATTCCCGTCTGCTTGAACTTCTCCAGCACCTTCAGAGCCCTCATGCTCTCCGGCACAAAGAGCGGCGGCAGGAGAGACGCTTTCAGGTCTACATTTTCATCCGAAAGCTTGCAGCTGAGCAGATCCTTGGATTGAACCACCCCCAGAACATCGTCAAGCTTCTTGTCGCAGACTGGATACATGGAGTAAGCCCCTCCACCGATCTTTCGGCAGATCTCCGTCCCGGGATCATTGATGTCCAGCCATACGATCGCTCCTCTGGGAGTCATGATGGAGTTTACCCTCCGGTCTCCCAGGGAAAATACCCTCTCCATGATCTCCTGCTCTTCTTCTTCGATCACGCCCTCCGTCGCTCCCTGGTCAATCAGGATGCGGATCTCCTCTTCAGTCACTGCAGGCTCGGCATAGGCTTTAACGCCCAGAGCCTTCAATATCAGTTCGGTACAAAAGCTCAGAAAGATAACCGCTGGAGACACCAGACGGGAGAATGCAGCCAGAGGAGCGGCAGAAAGAGAGGCAATTCGCTCTGAATTGCTCAGCGCGATTCTCTTGGGTACTAGCTCTCCGATGACCAGGCTGAAGAATGTGATCATCAGAACTACACAGGCCAGGGCCAGGCCGCTGCTGTACGGTGAGAGGGCCGGGATTTCATTAAAGCTAAAAGCCAGCTCATCTGCGATCGTCGCGCCTCCCACAGCTCCCGTCAGGGTGGTGATGAGAGTTATGCCGGTCTGCACGGCCGAGAGGAGGCGGTTGGGATTTTCAGCCAGCTCCAAAGCTGCTTTCGCACCCGAATGGCCCTCTTCCACCCAGGCCTTCAGCCGGGCTTTGCTTGAGGAAACCACGGCCATCTCGGCCATGGAAAATGCGCCACTTGCTAGAAACAGAAGAAAAATGATCAGGATTTCAGTGAGCATCCCAGTCACCCCATGCTATCCATTTCCTGGCATTTCTGGATCAAGTCCCTGGCAGTCCATCTTGAGTTAGACTGCATGGCAATTATTTATAGCTTCGCCGGGATGAACGGAAACGGATGAACTCTTTAATCCCGAAGCTTATTGTTTCGAAGTCCATCGTTGAAAAAAGAATAATTGCAGAGGAAAACACCGCTGAAAAAATCAGCGGATAATTCTGCATCATCTCATACGCAGTAACCGCGGCCTCAGAAAGTCCCGACCGTTATTGAGTTGTTTGCCGTTGGAATGGATTCGTTTCCAAGCACAAACGCTGTTATGTTGATGAGGCTCTTATCCTGGTTGCAGGTCAGGCACTCTTTGGTTACGTTGGTCGGCAACAGCGAGACATCATGCGAAGCTGTCTTTGCCAGAGTGACGAGATTTTCTGTAGTTATAAATTTGGCGTTCTTGGAGAGAGCATAATCCATGAATCGATTTAGCGAATCCAGATACTCTCCTGAGCCGGAGGTCGATGTGGTCAGGACTATTACCAAGGGCTCATCTTTGTCCTGAACTTCGTCGAACTTGCCTATCAGAGCATCGTACCATTGATCCGCAGCCAGGCCATTATCCTTGAAGTAGCTGTCCTGAAGGACCATCTTCTTGCCGGATAGAGCATATGTGCTTACCGGCACCGCATAGAAGCTGTGGCCTTCCAGCTTGTATGGCCATATATCATTCTCATGCCCTGGCGCAAATAGAAGCCCTGACTGGAAGCCGGCATCGTACTGGATGCCCAATCCATCAAGTGCCCTGTATGTATCCTGGTTCTGATCGAAGGACTGAGGCATAAACCCGCTGACATTTATCTCATTTTTGCCGCAGATCTTGCAGCTTTCCACATACTGTTTGGATCTTTTCAACATGATGCTCTGTTCAATAAAGGACAATGAACTTAGCTTCTCATCGGAATGATTACCGGTCATGGCCAGCTCAAAATCCGAGTCTGAACCTATGCGAGTGAGGAGCAGATTTCCATATGATTTTACTACATCCTGAGTTGGAAAGATCGTCGCTACTAGATGTTTTCCATTGATTGCTTTGTACAAACTTGATAAATTCGATACCTCAGATTTTATCTGTTCCTCGGAGGCAGACGCTGGCATCCCTGATTCAATCATTAGATTGACCAATGTTGTCTCTTTTGTGGATTGTGACATGCCAAGCATCGTCATCATAATAAATGCCAGCATTCCCAAAATGATCCAAGATTTCATTATTTATCCTCCCGATGTGATTTAAATTTTTCCAATGGTAATACATAACTTATTGCTTAATAATCATTTCTGCTGGGGACTTATGCATATGAATAGCTTTATTAACCATAAAAACAATGACTGTAAGAATAAATTTGAGGCTAATGCCTGCAAAAAGCAAATCTCTTTGGAGGAAACGATGATGATGGGAACAAAAACAAAAATCATGGCTCTGTCTATTATGGTGATGGTATCGCTCATTGGCCTTGGCGGTGCCTTAGCAGATCCTTCGATTCATCTGACTGTTTTTATAAATGAGCATGTAAGTATATCCGCCGATCCAGGTACCGCTGGCGGCCAATATGATTACCTGTGGGAGGCAAGCTGGCCGATAGCTGAAAATGGTGCAGCCCTTTCCGACCCAATTTCGCAAAATCCGATCATCTTTGATGCCCCATCTACACCAGGGGATTATACATTGGATGTCCTGGTTAGCGACCATGATGTCCCAACAAATTGTAAAGCAGATAAGACCATAAACCTGCATGTTGTAAAATGCTGTCCATTGATGGATGCGAATTATTGCACTGAAGATACACCCAACTGGTGCTGGTATGACTCCTGCGGAGATCCTGCTACATGGACTCATGCCTGGGTGACAAATCCTTCATCCATCGATTTCAAATGGTATGTTCCATCTACTGCAACAGTTGCAGCTTCAACGGGATCCTGCTATGCTCCGGTGTTGGGAGAATCACCCTTTGCGCTCCCGGACGCCACGACACCAACCACGAGCAATTCTGTGAGGCTGGATGTAACTCAGACTACTACTGCCCACGGAGGGGAGTCGATAGTCCTGTACTCCTGTGAGAACAACTTCAACCTGCATTGGGTGCCAGAGCTTTCCGTTAGTGCGACCACTTAGATGCCGAAAACAGGGCTGCGTCTGTTTCCTATCTGACGCAGTGCAATTTTTTATGATTATTCATGAACAATGGAAACCTGCAGATATGAGACAATGCAATTTCAGATATCAATGGAGTTTTCTATTGGCCGCGATAATGCTCATGTCTCTATTAGCTTCAATTCACACCTGCCAGGCCGTGACCCTTAGCAACGTCGATGGAACCTGGAGCGGCGCAAGTCCAAGCTATGCCAGCTGTTTGAGGTATTCCAACACGGCTGACACAACTGATGAGAATAAAGTGGCATATGGCTCATCTGGATCATGCCCGAACAGCCTCGATTTCAGCGCCCAGAGCGGCTTTGGATTTGATGGCAGCAGCTCGCAGGAGATCCTCCCAGGATCGATAATCAATCTGGGACGATTCAGACATCACAATAGGCCGATTTCAGCAAATTATGTCCTAACCAGTGTGAAATTGTCCGTCACATTATATATCGCTGGAGTCAGCCCCAATCCCACCTTCACTTATACTATGAACCTGGATGAAACATCCAATTCAGGCTCTTGTACTAACTGCGGCGGATACTGGCAGCCATCCTGTTGTGAATACTCGCCATGCGTCAGTCCATGTCCTGATCGAGTTTGGTGGGCCAATACTGGATCTACTACTACATTCTCCCTTCAAGGGAAGACCTATACCCTTGAGATAATTGGATTTGCGGATTGCAGCAATCCGAATTCAGCCATCAATTCCTTCGTAACCCAAGAAAACGCCGATAGCTATGCCTGTCTCTACGGCAGAATTACAGGTTTTACACCCTCAATTCATCTAGAAAAATATACTAATGATATAGATGTCGCCTCATCTGATGCAAGTAATATTCCCATAATCTCAAAAGGATGCCCTGTAACCTGGACATATAAGGTTACCAATGATGGCAACCTTCCTCTATCAAACCTGGTTTTAACTGATAATAAGGGAGCAAACCCAGTTCGCTCAAGTGGAGATATCGATAACGATAATATTCTGGATCTAACGGAAACGTGGACCTATTCAGCCTCTGGAACTGCCATCAACGGCGACTACTCCAATACCGCTACGGTGACGGCCAATACAGGATCAACTCCCGCAACAGTAACAGACAGTGATACCAGTTGGTATCGCGGTCTGAAGATCGGAGTAGACGCCGGCCCGGATCAAACGATCTGTGAGAATCAAGGTACCATATCATTGACGGGAGCGAGTACCGGCAGCCCGGCTTCCTATCTCTGGACGACATCGGGAACGGGCACGTTCACCGATGGTACGACCCTCAGCACGGGATACATTCCAAGTGCATCCGACATAGCCGCTCGCCATGTAACATTGACGCTGAAAGCCACAGGAACCTGCCCGGATGTTTCCGTTTTCGACACTATGACGACAGCCATCAACCCGATCCCACAGCCCGTAATTAATGTCATCTTCCCGCCATGACCCGAAGAGTTTCAAAGGAGCACGACATTATGCAAAAGAATAGCAATAGATCAGGAGGACAAAAGACGCAAGAAGAATCATCCGGTATGATTAGTTGCTGCTCTTTTTGCCTGAAGGCCTCTTCGTTTTTCATGCTAGCATCGCTGATTTGCATAATGCTCCTCTGCTCGATGGCCTGCGCCGAGGTTTCCGAGGATTATTATTCAAGACAAACATATAAATTTACTACGGGTCTTGATTCAAACCTCTATGAATTTCTTTGGACGGCATCCTGTTGCAGCGAGGCAGATTGCTGCAATGATCCATCCTGCTGCATAGGTTCTTCCTGCGGCATCAATGCTGGAACGGAAAGTGATCCATTCGTATGGACCGCACCTGATGTGAATTGTCCTACGGATGTCACTATTTCCGTGATAGCCTTCAATAAAGCATTCCAATCATGCAAGAGCATGGCGGAGTTGAAGATCAGGGTACTGCCGCTTGAGGGCTTTGGTGGCGTAAAGTTTGAAGACCGCAACGGCAATGGCGTCAGGGATGGGGGCGAGCCGGGCCTCGCTGGCTGGACGGTAAACCTGAAAAGCATCGACACAATAATCGCCACCACTACAACCGGCCCGGATGGTGCCTATTTCTTTGCCGGAGTTGAGCCGGGCAGCTACACGGTTGAAGAGGCTGTTCAGTCAGGCTGGAGGCAATCTTATCCGGCTGCACCTGGAACGCAAACCGTAACCCTGGTCTCTGGTGTTGCCGGACCGACTGACATAGATTTCGGCAATTTCCGGTCCACCGGTTTTTCCGGCATGGTTTTTGAGGACAGCAACGGCAATGGCTTCAGGGATGAAGGCGAGCCGGGATTGGAAGGCTGGACGGTAAACCTGTTGAGCGGCGACATAATCATCGCTACTACTACCACCGGCCCGGACGGGACCTATTCCTTTGCGGATATTGCTCCTGGCAGCTATACGGTTGAAGAGGCTGTTCAGTCAGGCTGGAGGCAATCTTATCCGGCTACACCTGGAACGCAAACCGTAACCCTGGTCTCGGGCGTGGCCGGACCGACTGACATAGATTTCGGCAACATGAGACCGACTGGCTTCTCGGGAGTGAAGTTCGAGGACAAGAATAGCAATGGCGTCCGGGAAGAGGGCGAGCCGGGATTGGAAGGCTGGACGGTAAACCTGTTGAGCGGCGATACGATTGTCGCCACCACTACGACCGGTACTGATGGCACCTATTCCTTTACAGGAGTTGCGCCAGGCAGCTACACGGTTGAAGAGGCTGTTCAGTCAGGCTGGAGGCAATCTTATCCTGCAACGCCAGGAACGCAAAGCGTAACTTTGGTCTCAGGAATTGCAGGGCCGACTGACATAGATTTCGGCAACTGGCGGCCGACTGGCCTCTCGGGAGCGAAGTTTGAGGACAAGAATGGCAATGGCATACAGGATGCAGGCGAGCCGGGATTGGAAGGCTGGACGGTAAACCTGATGAACGGCGACACAATTATCGCTACTACTACCACCGGTCCGGACGGAACATATTCCTTTACGGATATTGCTCCGGGCAGCTACACCGTAGAAGAGTCTGCGCAAGAAGGCTGGAAGCAGTCTTATCCAGCAACGCCAGGAACACAACCTGTAATTCTCGTATCGGGTGAAGCCGGACCCACCAACATTGATTTCGGCAATGTGCGGACTGGCGGTATTAATGGCATTAAATATCAGGATATCAACGGAAACGGCGTCAGGGATGAGGGCGAGCCAGGATTGGAGGGCTGGACGATCAATCTGAAAGACGGCGATAAAATAGTCGCTACCACTATAACCGATGCTAATGGTTTCTATGAATTTCCCGGACTCCTGCCAGGCAGCTATACAGTTGCTGAGGAACAGAGGCCAGGATGGATTCAAACGACTCCGCAGGGCAATGTCTACATGGCAGACATATCAAATGCAGGTGAGGTTATAGTGAAGCAGTCCGATTCCAGCCGGACAGAGGTCGGACCGACGAAAGTGAACTTCGGCAATCAGGTGATAAGCACTGGGATTTCGCTATCTGGCGTGAAGTTCAACGACAGCGATGGAGACGGATCCAAAGAAGGGAACGAACTTTTGGGCGGCTGGACGATAAATCTGATGCAGGGCGACATTGTTGTCAAGACCGCCACTACCTCAACCGAGCCCGATACACTTGGATCATATAACTTTGAAGGAATTCAGCCCGGAGTCTATACCCTGGAAGAGGTGCCATCATTCTCATCAGACTGGACCCAGACCTATCCGGCGAACAATATCTACAATGTGGTTGTCTCTGAAGCCGGCCAGATCACAGCTACCATGTCTGACCAGGCGGAAGTTGCACCAAATAGTCTGGATTTCGGAAACAAGTTCCGGCCATCAGGAGGACGGAAGTCACCTCTGGAGATCACAAAGACAACTCCTGATGAAATCATAAAAACTGATTCGCAGTCCACCTTTATCATCACGGTAAAAAATAACGGAAAGGTTGAGATCCATGACATCAAAATCGTTGACGAGCTTAGCCCTATGCTGGAGTTTGTCCCTTATGCATATTCTGGAAACACCCAAATCCAGCACACATTTGAAGGAGGCAACATAGTCTTTGATCTTTCGCCTCTCGGATCTCTTCAGTCAGGCGAATCCTGGACCATTGTTTATAGGGTCAAATTGAGTCCTTATGCCTGCACTTCCGATTTTACGCCAACCTCATCAGCTCCTATGGCGGCTGCCGATGAGACAAAGCTGAAAGTCATGGCAGTGGAGAGCGACATTTCCAACCCCTCAGAAATCGTGCAGCTTATTGATGCCCTTTCCAGGAATAAAACCAAATTGGAGGCTAAGCTTAATAGCATCAAGAGGCATAAAGATGCCTTTGATAAAGCCAACTCGACCCTCGAATCGGGCATAAAGAGCATTGCAGCGATGAATTTTACAAGCAACAACTACACAAACGTTTCTAGCGGAGAATGGCTTAATGAGCTTTTAAATGCAGCCGGGTCCCTGGTATTTTCAGAGTATTCCAGACCGGACAAATACGACTTCCTTGTCACTGAGTACGGCACGAACGGCGAGGTTACGTCTGACTTTTATACCTTCCTGCCAACCACGGAGACTTTAAAAATCGATTACAATAAACCTCAAAATGGCTATAAGACCTACACGGTGCGCTATTATGCTACTGGAGATACTCTGATCATAATTTGCAACGTCTATGGCAGCATGATCAGCGTAGAGTACAGGAGAACTCCCGGATTGGCTGCACCTGAATATCTCACTAACTGTGCTACTGCTTACGGAAAGATCGGCGAAACAGATGAACTGGCGGTCAGCAACAGAGCATGCGCCAATCTAGGATGGAGCTGTCAGACCGGTGAGCCGGTGATTGGCTTGCTGCTCTCAAAGAAGGCAGATCGTGAGGTCGCCCAGGTGGGTGAGACTGTCAGGTACGCCTTTACGGTGCAGAATACGGGCACGGTTGCCCTGAACTATTTCACCCTCAACGATGATAAAATTGGAATTATCGTCCTCAATGATCCAGATCCATTGGGGCCGGGAGAGCTACGCACCTACTACGGAAACCATACTGTAAAAGAAGGAGATCGGCCGAAACTGACGAATGCAGTTATTGCTACAGCACTCGATCCTGATGGAAACGTAGTCACCAGAAAGGCTACTGAAGAAGTGAGAATAATTACTGCATGTCTGACCAAGACTGCATCGCCAAAGACTGCCCGGCCAGGTGATTACGTAACCTATAACATAACATGGTATGAGCGAGGGGATTTGATTGTAGATGATTACCCTGATGGCGTAAGCTTCATTTCAGCATCACCCATGCCGGTTGATGACGGCGAGGATAACAAATGGATCATAGGCAAAGACATCGGAACTATCATTATCACAGTGCAGGTAGCAAAGGATATCGGCAATACATCCTTTGATATGGATCAGGGAGTCAGAGGAACGGGATTTGTGAATGTGCGAAATGATATCCGCACCAAGCCGGTTATACTAAAAAATAAAGCGACATTGTATCTTAATAAAGGAAAGATATGCACTGCTTATGCGGACGTCAACGTCGGCCCTCCCGAGACCTATGTCACTCTGAAGGAGCACGGCAGCGGCGACTACGCCAGTATGGAAGTGATCCGCTATCAGAACTCCAACCGTTCCATTTCGGTGACTAAAGGCCTGACTGCAACGCATAAGCCAACAAGCTTCTCCCTGCCCAACAATCGTGATGTCGATTTCCAGAGCAAATGGTCGGAGATGGCCCAATCCAAGAACTATGCCACTGGCGGCTCCACAAGCGAGGAGTACACTCACGCAAACCACATCAGCCGGAATAGTTCCCTCGATTTGGATGAGAACGGCAGCACCATGAAGACCGAAACAGACTTTGAGGGCGTAGGGCATATCGGCCTGGTCAAGAAGGTTGCGGAAGAAAATAAAAGCCAGAACGCCAGCAATACCTTCCACTCCCAGGAAGACTATGTCGGCAGCTTCAAGATCAAACAGAAGTTCGATGAATACGGCCGGAATGCAGAATACGAAAAATCCGTGAACGGCACGGGTTATGTCTCTGCAAAGAAAGATTTGGGAAAAGCCCAGTCATCCTACGAGTCAGGTACTGGCAGCTACCAGAGCGAGGAGAAGATCAGCACTGGGGCCAATTATATCTCCAAAGACATCACCCTCAGCAATCTGCCGACCAGCTACATTTACACGCCCTTCTTTTCCACATCAAGCGATATAAAGTGGAGCGAAGGCATGTGGTCGAAGACTCCGAACAGCCTGATCAGCGAGCGGTTTTCCGACGCAGTCGACCTCAAATTGAAGTCAACCGCCCGAGGCCTCAACGAGATGGTAACCGAGGGCAGCGTAACCGGACAGGCCGACTTCCGAACGGCCTACAGGGAAGAGAATGGCAACAGCAAGATCGATCAGCAGGAGACCTATGTGGGCGAATTTGATATCAAGAGAAAGACCCTGCTTGGAGGCGTGGCCAAGTACGACCGGCCACATATTTCTTTGAGCAAGATGGCTAAATTAGACCTGCTCAATTCGACCATTGCTGACTATCGCATCACCGTGGAAAACAATGGCAACCGCGCCCTGGAGCCGGTCTATGTCAAGGATGTCTTCCCGGATGGAACCGAGTATATCACATCCTCTCTGAGGCCGGCTGAGCTGACGGCAAGCTATGCCAACTGGTCTCTCCCGGCCTTGGGCATAGGCAGCAAGGTCATCATCGACTTGCGGCTCAACATCACTGAGAAGCCATCCAATCTGGTCAACCGGGTGCAAGCAGCAGGAAAGTACGACAGTATGTGGACGCTTTCGAGGAACTTTTCCGTATCCAATTTGAACTGGCTGAACTGCTGTCCGCCCGAGATCTCCGCTTCCAAGACTGCCAGAATCGATGCACTCGACCCGAGAGTGGTCTGGTATACATTAAATATCAAGAACAGGGAGAAGTATACCATGGTGGCTTTCTGGATGGACCGGCTGCCTCTATCCATGAAGCTCTTGAACTCCTCTCAGGAGCCATCTGAGAACAGGTCAGAGAAGATAACCTGGACCATACTCGATCTGGCACCAGGAGAGAACAGAAGCATCACTTACAGGGCCAGAGCGGAGTCGGATGGCACATTTATCAATACCGCCCATATCGAGGCCTTCTCGGTGGACGGACCAGACGCAGCCGCTGCGGATGTTGAGGCGCGAGTCGATTTGGGCGCGGGGGTGGCATTGGTTTCCTCCTCCTCGTCAGACTGGCAGCCGCCAACATGCTTCGGCCTCAACTGTACCAGCCAGATAAATGATGAGGACTGGGTGCCATGCTACACCTGCGGAACCGGTGATACAGGCGACGGAACAGTCATGCCGCCCTGTGCCTCATGCATTGACACTGGCGACGATAGTCTGCCTTAAGCTGCCGCCAGGACCGATCAGGATGGAGAGCTACCAGGATGATCCGAAAAAAAGCGATCGCTCCGGCGAGACATGCCTGTGCCGCCTGCATCATCTTTATTCCTGGATATCTTATAATTCGTTATCTAATAATTCGTTATATCATAATAAATATCATAGACCGTCCTTATTGGAAAAATAGCAACCTTTATATGGAAATATTGGTAATGTACCAGTGAATTAATGCATTGCCTGGGAGAATACCAGAACAACATGGTAAAATGCATGGATCTTGACGAAGTGGACCATACTATTCTTGGCAGCCTTCGGGAAAACTCTCGCATCAGCTTGCGGGATATGTCAAGAGGATCCGGCATCTCCGATGCAACTATACAGTTTCGCCTCAAACGCATGAAAAGCAATGGTGTCATAGATCGGTTCACCATTATGGCCAATCCGGCAGCTACCGGCTATCTGGTTACTGCGATTATCCTTGTGCAAACGGATAATGAGAGACACGATCAGGTGGTCGAGTCACTGGCTGATGTTCCTGAGATAACTGAGGTCTATGAGATACTGGGAGAATACGACCTCTTCCTCAAGGTCTGGTCAAAAAGTCTCGATGACCTAAATGCTCTTATAAATGATCGAATACGGCCAATCGAAGGCATCGAAGACCTTCATGAAATCGTGGTGGTAGAAAGAGCAAAAGATGAGACATCTCCGGTTTAGAGGTTGAAATGGCTACATTCAAAAGCTTAGCGGAGAAGGCAAAGGGTTTTGGCCCAATAAAGATAAACGATTTTGGCCAAAACACAAAAAAAGTTCAGAACAAAGATGATGTATCCAACACAGATATCCTGGAGCTTGCCGTCCACCCTCTGCCGATGACAAGCAAAAAGCCTCTGGAACGGCCCAAGATCACCATAATTGATTATGATGAGCTTCACTATCACGAAGCAGAGGCCAAGGAAGTAGAAGAGTGCTTTCGATTTAAGAACCTGCCCACAGTAACCTGGATAAACATCGACGGCCTGCATCAGATGGAAGTCCTGGAGAAGCTCGGATCTTGCTATGGAATTCATCCCCTGGTCCTGGAGGATATCCTGACCGATCAGCGTCCCAAGATCGAGGATTATGATGATTACATATTCATCGTGCTGAAGATGCTCTACTACGATGATGGCAGCAATGAGAAGAAAAAGCAGGATGAAGAGGATGATGATTTGGGAGACACCAACCTGGATGTGGACCAGGTGAGCGTGATCCTGGGGCCGAATTTTATCATATCTTTTAAAGAAAAAGAGGTCGATGTATTTAATCCCCTGAGAGATCGCCTCCGCACTGCTAAAGGCAGGATAAGAAAACAGGGTGCGGATTATCTGGCCTATTCCATGATAGATGCAATCGTCGATCACTACTTCGTGATCATGGAGAACCTTGGTGATAGGTTCGAGGATCTGGAGGATGTGGTGGTTTCCGATCCGCAACCAGGCATTCTTCCTACAATCTATAATCTGAAGCGAGATATGCTCTTTTTAAGAAAATCGGTATGGCCTTTGCGGGAAGCCATTAGCAAGATGCAGAGGAGCGATTCGCCTCTCGTCTCGGAGGCTATCAAGATCTATCTCAGAGATGTTTATGATCACACCATCCAGGTGATCGAGAACATTGAGACCTTCCGCGATATGTCCGCCTCGCTGCTGGAAACCTATCTCTCCAGCTTGAGCAACAAGCTCAATGAGGTGATCAAGCTGCTCACCATTATCTCAACCATATTCATTCCGCTCACATTTTTGGCAGGACTGTATGGAATGAACTTCAAGTTCATGCCAGAGCTGGAGTCTCCATTCGGCTATCCTGCGGTTCTGATTCTGATGTTGCTGGTTGTTGTGACAATGATGGTATATTTCAGGAAAAAGGAATGGATTTAATCAATTACGATTTTCCGCCAAGGATCTTTTCGTAGCGCTGCACAATCCTCTCCAGGATGTCCATGTCGTAGGACTGGTGAAGAGGCACAAGGATATCCGCTTCCAATCCCGCAGAGTCTGGTGCCACCGTCAGGCCGTCCTCCTGCACGACCAGTCGCAGTTCGCGGGCCATCTCCTCTATCAATGGGGTAAGCGGCTTGATCGCCCGGGCGGCCTTGGCTCTCTGCCTGAATCTCTTGAGGAGAGAATCGATCTCCGCCGCCAGGGGCTCAACATCTCCACTTCCCGATTCCTGGCAGATTCTCTCTGCACTCTCCTTGAGCGAAGTGAGGGTGCGCACTCCCGCCTCCAGCATCTGGCCGCTGTAGTTCTGCCTGACTCTCTCGGCATATCCAGGGGCAAGCACCAGCAGATCGATCTCTTTCAGGCGCTCAAGGTCTTCGGCTTCAGGTTTATACGGGTTTACTACTATGTAATCCAGGGCAAGGCGCAGGGCCAGGCTCTCGTACATGGGTGAGACGCCAACAAGCTTCTTGTCCTGGAGAAGAGCTCTTCTGATAGCCTGGGGATCGGCAGAGCTGATGCCGAAGTAATCGGCAAATCCGCTCGTAGTGGAAAGGAGCTTGGTGCGGCTGAACTTTTCTGCCTTGATGAGGCCTCTTTTCTCCAGCTCTTTGACATGATCGTAGCTCTTGTTTCCCCGGATCTCAACCAGAGAGCTCTGCTTAATTGGCTGCTTGTAGGCGATGATCGCCAGCGTTCTGATGAGCGGAGCCTCGATCTCCTTGGGAGCAAAGGAGATGACTCGTCCAGCGAGACCGAAGCGAACCTGCATGGAGTAGCCCTCGCCGATGCTCCTGATCTCTAGTCCCGAGTCGCGGGCGGCATACTGTGCTGCCAGCTCCAGAGCAAGGGCTCCCGCCTGCTGCTCGGATAGCCCAGAGAGATCGGCCAGCTCTCGCAGCAACAGGGTTCTGCCTGAGGCATAGAGGGCCGCTTCGATGACGGCTTTGGCATAGGAATCTGAAGTCAAGACAATCCCGAGAGCAATGCCTCTCCAGAGGGTTTAATCTTGCGCTAGAGGAAATGAAGAATGATTATGCATCAAACATGTTAAAAAAAATTCAGAAATCTTACTTACACCGGGATCTTCTTGCAACAGTGGATTTGAATTCATCCTTAGCCGCGCAGTAATTCCGGCTTCTTCTTGCTACCCTTGGTTCTTCTTTATTTTCGGCCATGGTAATCACACCTTCCAAGTCCTTTCTATATATAAAACTTATTCAACAGGTTTAAATATAACACACTCTAATTGATGATTATGTTCGGCTCAAATTTGCATGATATAGCAATTGCGACAATTGTATCAATTGCAACTTTTGCGACAGTTTTGTATCTAGTATATTCTGAAGTGTGTTTATCTTGCAGAACTTGATGTAGGTGGCATAGCCGTCTTTCATCTTTGCATTTGCGCGAGAAATCATCCTTTTCAGGCATGGTTTTAATTGGGCGGAGCATTAGTGCTGCTTTCTTTTCGCCAGCTCTCCCGCGAACTTGAGATAATTGCATGCCGGAGATCCCACAGAAATGATATTGCCTCGAACATTGCCGTCCACGATCTCAAGCTCTGCCACAGAAGGCGCTGACATCCTGGGAAGGGTTGTGCTTCCCGGACAGATCAGCAGATGTTTTCCCTTTTCGATGAGCGGACGATGAATATGCCCGAAGACCAGGACCTGCACCCCCATTTCTCTGGCCATCATCTCCGCGCCCACCAGATCTGAGCCGTGCGAGGCCATGTGCACCAGGCCGATTCTGATCCCCTCTACCTCGATCACCTTTCGCTCAGGCAGGAGCTTCTTAAGCTCAGGGCTGTCGGAGTTTCCATGAACGGCTTCCAGACGGCCCAGGGCTGTCAGGGCGGCGTGGCATTTTTCAGAGACGAAATCTCCCGCATGAAGGATGATGTCTGCGCTGCCGGCAAGCGCGGCTACGGCCGGGGGAAGCGACTCATTTTCCAGATGGGTATCGGATAAAGCAATAATTCGGGTCATTCGGGTCATATTTGTATCTGATCCTTCTCCTATTTTACTCGCTTGCCCTCATGATTGTTTGCGTGGGTGATGGAAGATTGGATGGCCAGGGTATGATAATTCCCTGGTCAAATTCCCAATCATCAATCAGCACATATACCCAGGGAGGTAAGCTGCGGGTACAATTGCCAAAGTACTTCAAATCTCTGATAAACTTCACATGCTCCTTCTTTTCCCTATAGAGATTCATCAGGTTATGCTGAGCATCTTGAAATCTGGCAGTTGGGTCAAGTACTCTCTGATATTCTTCGGGCGTGGCAATGCGTCTTGGTCCTGGGGGTTCTTCCTCAAATACTCCATTGGATGGAAGCCAGGCAGTGGCTTGAGCAACTCGCGTTTCAGGTTCTTCTGGCTCGTCATTGCGTCTCTGTCCGGATGGTTTTTCTTTTGGCTTATCAGGGGAAATAAGCCTCCTTCCAAGGCCTTCGACAGCCTGCATTTCGGATAGACTCGTTTGGCGGATATTCTCATAATAACTAATCTTTCCGATTACCCCCACCAGCAAAGATATTGCGATACCCATATCGCGATCGCAGGTATTTTCATAATCCTGGTCCAGCCCGGGGTCCTTATGCACCTGTTGATCGATGACCCTCCTGATATTCGTATCATTTCCAGTTAAGCTCGCTTCTTCGGTGGCTGTGGAATTGGCCTCAAATCTGGCTATGATCTCTTCTCTAAATGTTCCATTTGAATCTTCGGTTTCAGATATTATAGTTCCTGCAAATCCGCCGTCTGTTCGGCTGCCATTTCCAGCTGCGATTGAACCTTCAATTGCTGTTTCAGAAGGTTCAGCAGCATTGGAGTCGACCTTGGGATTGCAGCTTGTTTTAGGTTTCGTGGCCAGCATATCGGTTGTGGTCCCACCGGAAGCCGCCCACTGCCCGATGGTGCCATCGATCAATCTGACCTGGTAGCCTATGGATTGCATAATTAAATAAACAAAAGCTGCGGGCGCAGTACCGCCGCCACACGGCATACACTCTCCATAGATGTAGACCGGCCGATCACATGGAACACCCGCATCTCTCAGAAGTGCAGATATTTCATCCATAGACTTCAGCTTCTTGTCCTTATAAAAGCTCATGTAAGGAATGGATACTGCACCTTCCATGTATTGAGTGGAACCTTCGCTTACATCAATTACAAAATCATCTTTAGAGAGCTGCGAGAAGGGCACAAGCATCTGGGCGCGAGAACTCTCTGTTATTGGGCCTGAGTTGCCTGGATTGCCCCCCGAACTGGTGCCTATGGAATCCGAACTGATATCAATGATATTGCTATTTGCCTGGCCATTTCCGGCAGCTACGCATATCAATAATAGAAAGATCGTTGCGGCCTGAATCGCAATGGCAGAGAGTTTCATGTAGTTTTCACCTTTTTATTGAATTTGGCATTCTATCCGGATTTCCCGCTATTATGTGCAACCCAATCCTCATATGTGTAAAGCCTGGCATCATAGCCCAGCATTCTGAGCGCAACACAGACTGATGATGCTTTTAATCCTGTATTGGTATATGCTACTACCTGCTTATTTCTGTCCAGATCGGCAAAGATAGCTCGCAGAGATGCATCGTCTTTGATCTTACCGTTCTCGTTTACAAGATCCAAAGGTATATTAACTGCCCCAGGTATCGCCCCACTGGCGAACTCCTGCGGCGTTCTGGCATCGACTATCTGCATCCGACCGCTCATTACATCCTCATAGGTGGCGAAGAGTGGTGTGGATTTCTTTTCGGTTTTATGAGGCTGCATTATGCTGATAAAGGAGAGTCTATTGGTCCGTGAATCATAGTAGCCGTAAATTGCGCCTTTGAGACGATCCTGGGAAAGGGCGCCTGCGTAATGATCTACATTCTCATCTCTTCCCTCAACGATGCCGATTACCTTGTTGTCAGGCAGCACTATGAATCTCAGTGTACTTGATTGGCCAGAACAGTTTCCGCTCCGGCTGAGTTTTCCGCATTGAGGTATCAACTCCGCCTGATATTGACCAGCGCATGATGGTCTCTTGAAGACCCTATCTTCAACTTTCTCAACTGAATAGCACCATGAATCGCTTTCTTCTCTGAATATTGAATATCCTGCTTTCTTCATTTGGCTGCCCCAGTCTCTGATATCCATACCGATGGCGCCAGCACTTTCACTTACATTTTGCTGATCGATCTCTCCGGCAGTCATGATCGGATCGAAGACGTACATTCGGTCCAAGCAGGCAAGTGCAACGGCAGCATGAACAGATGAGCTATTATTAAGATCTACAAGGAGGATGGCATCATTGGTGCGATTGCCTGCCGTCTCCTCGGTTTGATTTATCCTGCCTGCGAAGATTTCAAGGGTATTGTTTGAAGGTATTCCCATCTCGTGAAATATGGATTTAAGAGAATCTGCCTTATCCACGCTTCGCAAGGATTCGGTCGTATCATTTTCTTCTGCCGTACTTTGATTGGTGAGAATGTCGCAGAAAATGGCACAGGCATACCTCGCTTTATCCAGGTCTGAACCGGATTGGATGTCCGGTGGAGCATTGGTCAGTATCTGTTTCCCAATCTCCTCGCCAGTGATGTTTTCCTGCTTTTGTCCTGCTACATTGTCTGCCGACTGGAAGATAAGAAACAGCAGTATTAAGAAAATAGTTGAATCAAACCGAATATGCATGAGACTCATAAAAAGTAATGCGATAGGTTTCTAATCAATCTTTCGCAATTAATCTCGATGATGCAACCCGCGCGATGCGACCCTGGATAGAAGGTACCGACCGGTGTGGCTCTCCTCCACGGCAGACACCTCTTCCGGAGTTCCTGCTGCCACTACCATTCCACCGGCGTTTCCGCCCTCCGGACCCATATCGATTATGTAGTCGGCGCACTTGATGACATCCAGATTATGCTCGATGACCACCACGCTGTTGCCCTTGCCCACCAGGTCGTCCAGGACGCTGATCAGCTTTCTCACATCGGCAAAGTGCAGCCCGGTTGTCGGCTCGTCCAGCAGGTAAATGGTCCTTCCCGTTCCCCGCTTGGCAAGCTCGCGGGTGAGCTTGATCCTCTGCGCCTCGCCGCCCGAGAGTGTGGTCGAGCTCTGCCCCAACTTGATGTAGCCGAGGCCCACGCCTAAAAGGGTGTCAAGCTTGCTCTTAATAGCCGGGATATTCTGGAAATGCTCAGTGGCCTCCTCCACGGTCATATCCAGAACCTCTGCAATGGACTTTCCTTTGTATTTTACCTCCAGCGTCTCGCGGTTGTAGCGGGTGCCCTTGCACTCCTCGCATTCGATGTAAACGTCCGGCAGAAAGTTCATCTCGATTTTAATCAGCCCCTCTCCCTGGCAGGCCTCACATCGACCTCCCCTCACATTAAAGGAGAAGCGACCAGCCTTGTAGCCGCGCATCTTTGCCTCTTTTGTTTCAGCGAATGCCGTCCGGATGGGATCGAAGATCTTGGTGTAGGTGGCGGGATTGGATCGGGGCGTCCGGCCGATTGGACTCTGATCGATGACGATTACCTTGTCAACCTTGCTGTCGAAGATAATCTCATCATGAGCCCCAGGCTCCGTGCTCGATTTGTAGATCTTCTTCATGAGAGCCCGATAGAGGGTGTCGTAGATGAGGGTTGACTTTCCTGAGCCGGAGACGCCGGTCACAACCGTGAGGACTCCCAGTGGGATGGCGACATCTATGTTTTTGAGATTATTCTCCCGGCAGCCGATGAGGCGGATGAATTTGCTGCTTTTCCTGCGGCTGCCCGGAACCGGTATGCTCTGCTCACCGGAGAGGTACTGGCCGGTGAGAGACGCGGCATTCATCTCGATCTCCCTGGGCGTTCCCTGCGCCACAACGTAGCCGCCATGAATTCCCGCTCCAGGCCCGATGTCCAGCACATGGTCTGAGCTGCGGATGGTCTCTTCGTCGTGTTCTACTACGATGAGAGTGTTGCCCAGGTCCCGCAGCTTTTTGAGAGTCTCAATGAGGCGGGCGTTGTCCCTCTGATGAAGGCCGATGGATGGCTCGTCCAGCACATAAAGAACGCCTGTAAGGTTCGAGCCAATCTGGGTGGCCAGGCGAATGCGCTGGGCCTCTCCGCCTGAAAGTGTGCCGGCGTTCCTGGATAGCGTCAGGTATCCCAGGCCCACGTGCTCCAGAAATCCCAGGCGCGAGGAGATCTCCTTCAGGATCTGCCTGGCTATCTCCTGCTCTTTTTCCGTGAGGCTGAAAGAGAGCCTGGAAAAGAACTCCAGGCTATCGGCCACGGAAAGGTCGGTCACATCCACAATGGATTTATCCCCTACAGTTACCGCCAGAACCTTATCCTTCAGCCTTCGGCCGCCGCAGCTGGGACAGGGGAGGACCCTCATGAACCTCTCCAGCTCCTCTCGCCTGTAATCGGATGCTGTCTGGCCGTAGAGGCGGATGCTCTGCGGAATCAGGCCCTCCCACTGGCCGTTATGCATCCAGTAGGCGTCCCCATTCTTCATGCTCATGCGAAACTGGATTTTCTCATCTGAGCCGTACATCAGGACGTTATACTGATCCTCTGAGAGGGCTTTGATGGGCGTGAAGACATCAAAGCCGAAATGCTTGGCAATAGAAGCCAGATGCTGGCCCCGCCAGCCGTCAATGGCATTTCGATAGATCGCCACCGCCCCGTCGGCGATGGACAGCTCTCTGTCCGGTATGATCAGATCGGGATCAAACTCCATGCGAAAGCCGAGACCATTGCAGGCCTCACAGGCTCCGAAGGGGCTGTTAAAGGAGAACATGCGCGGCTGCAGTTCCTCGAAGGACATGCCGCAGACCGGACAGGCCATGGTGGCTGAGTAGAGAAGCTCATTTCCTTCCCTGAAAAGGGCGATGACCAGGCCCTCCGCTTTCTGGAGGGCATTTTCGACCGCCTCCACCAGCCTGGACCTGTCCTGGGCAGGGTCCAGACGGTCGATGACCACATCGATGTCATGCTTCTTGTAGCGGTCCAGCTCTATTGTCTCATCGGTTCTGCGAATCTCTCCGTTCACCCGCGCCCGTGTGTAGCCCTCGGAGTTGAGGTCGGCGAAAAGCTGGCCGTAGGTCCCTTTCTTCTGGCGGATGATGGGGGCGAGAATGGTAACCTGAATGCTATTCGCCTGCTGCAGAATGCTCTCTGCGATCCTCTCCGGGGACTGAGATTCTATCTTGATGCCGTGCACAGGGCAGTGGGGCACGCCGATTCTGGCAAAGAGAAGGCGCAGGTAGTCGTAGATCTCGGTTACCGTTCCCACGGTGCTGCGGGGGTTCTTGGATGTGGTCTTCTGCTCTATGGAAATGGCCGGCGACAGGCCTTCGATGCTGTCGACGTCGGGCTTGTCCATCTGACCCAGGAACTGCCTGGCGTAAGCGGAGAGAGATTCCACGTAGCGGCGCTGTCCTTCGGCATAGATGGTGTCGAAGGCCAGGGTGGATTTGCCTGAACCGGATACGCCGGTGATGACGATGAACTGGTCACGGGGAAGCGTTACGTTTATGTCTTTGAGGTTGTGCTCGCGGGCACCTTTTATTATGATCGATTTCATTTGGCTTGTCTCACGATATTTCTGGTCGGTTGGTTCGATAATGAGGCAGAAGATGCACTTAATCCTTTTCAGAGGACCTATAGTTAAAGAAATGATTGACTGCCGTTCTTGTCCGATCGAATTCAGTGTCGAAGACGGTTTGCGCAACAGCCCGGAAATCATCGAATTCGTGGCTCTTCCCAGAGGAGAGCATCGACCAACCGATATAGTGGGCCATCTTAAAGTGATCGTTTAGCATGTCCAGAAGATTCTTGTGTTCCATTCGGGAAAGAGCGCCTGCTTTATCGCCCGATGCGGCATAATAATCATGTGCCGCCTGCATCACGGCAGCATAGGTGACCAAAGCGCGACCAGTTTCATAGTGTTCTGCCAATAACAGAGTCATGAAGATCCGAAGCTGCACTAGATTTAGAAAGAGAGGCAGACAGTCGATACCGCTGTTCCCTATCATATCCGCGATGTGGGCCTCGACCTCAGCTGAAAAGTTACGCAGATTCTTTAACCCGGCTTTGTCGAGTGAGGGATAGAAGCGGAATTCGAGCCACGTCTCACGTAAACCAGGACCAAGGGGTGCAGAACTCTGATCAATACGGCGACGGTGTTCCTTGATGTTCTTGCTGAAATCATCCGGTGTTGTTACCAGGAATTTGCTTGAGAGCTTTTTGTGCAGTTCATCCGCGCTCAATTCAGGAAGTTGACCCTTCTTTGACCAGATAAGCCTGTCGCCGTATTCATCCTGCATTCGGTCTCGCATGCCCAATTGAAGCTCCTTGTTCTGGATGGCCTCTTCATCCAAGACCACAGTAACGCGGCCACGGCGTTCATCGGTGTCGAGTTGGTCCAGTTCCCACAATACGCTTTCAGTAACGGAGGATACATAGACGATGTAGTAGTCCATTCGATCGAGGAGATGAGCGACACCTTCTTTCCAATAAAGGGCGTTAAGGAAGACCGAGCACATCTTGCTATGAGCAAAATGGATCATATCGTCGAAGTTTCCGTAGAAGTAACGTTGGGCGGTTACAGTCTCCCAGTAGACATCTTTGGGGCTGAGTACCTTGAAGAGCTGGCAGCTTTTGGAAAGTTGGTCTGCTAGCGACCAAGTAAATGCCATTGTGTCTATTGATGAGAAGCCCATTGCTAACCCGTCACCAGTTGTCACCGATCCTTCGTAATCATATCCACGTAGATACAGCACCTGCTTGCTGGGGTTCTTATTCATCAGACGGCAATTTGCACCCTTATGGGCCGAAAAGATATAAAAATAGATGCCATTAATGTAAGTGATTTTCTCGATGTCGAGAGCTTTAGAGTCGAAAAGCAAGGAACGGCGACCAAACTCGGTCGGCTCATATATGCTCTTGATAATCCCTTTATCGAACAAGCGTTTGAAGTTATTGGATATCACCTCTAGATAATGGCGGTACCAGGTGTGTACGAAATATCCGAGCAGCGACTTCGTCGCGTCATCGAGAAAGCTAACATCGCAAATGGTAGGGCTTCCTTCTCGTGGCATATGTGCTTGGCTTCTTGACAAGAGAAGTATAAGAGCTTAAAGGTATCTTTTTTATACAGATTACGGCGTTTCTAGAGCCCAGCGCATACCCCGCAGCAGAGCTGCAGGGTACGTCTTCGGCTTTCATTCGTCAATTAACCTATCCCAATCACTTCTCTATCTTCTCAAGCTCAGATTGCAGGTCCTGGCTGAGGTCGACATTGTAGAAGTCGCCTGTTGTGGGAAGCTGCATGGCAAATCCCGGCGTCACGTCCACCTTTGCCTCAGCTCTATCAACCTTAAGGTCGAGGATATGGCCGCCTGCTTTTCTGTCTGCGGTTATGAAGTGAAGGTGGTATCCGGGGACATTAAGGCCCTTGGAGAACTCGGGAGCCCAGACGCCTACTACTGTTCCTGTGACGTTTGTAAATTCAAAGACCGACTGGTTCTTGGTGGCATCGGCCAGCCGCGGATAAGGCTTCTTCTGCTCAGGGACGCTTCTCGTCTTAACGTAGGGGAAGGTGCCATCGATTCTCAGGGCGTAGAACATATTAATTGATGGCAGCTTCTCGGAAATCTGGCTGGAGAGCATTGTGTAGTTGCTGGCGTTTTGAACGGCAAT
>DAONES010000017.1:0-25656 GCA_035403205.1 Methanothrix sp.
AGAGCACGGGCGTGATACTCTGGGGTTTTGAGACCACCAAGACCGGTGGAGAGACAGTCGGCCAGATCCTCGGCTATCTGGGGGTCCGCCTGGTAAAGGATGCCGGTTCCTGGGCCCCCAGGCTTGATCTCGTGCCACTGGAAGAGCTGGGAAGGCCGAGGATCGATGCCCTGGTTAACATCTGCGGATTCTTTAGAGACATGTTCCCCAATATCGTCCTATTGCTGGATCGGGCCTTCAACCTCGCAGCCTGCCAGGATGAGCCACTGGAGATGAACTTCGTGCGCAAGCATTCGCTTCAGAACCGGGAGAGACTGAACTGCGTGGGCCTGGATGAGAAGACCGTCCGAAAGATGGCAAACGGCCGCATCTTCGGTCCCAAGGCAGGCGAGTACGGAACGAGGATGCTGCCCCTGGTGGAGGACTCGGTCTGGAGGGCTGAGGAGGAGCTGGCCGAGGTTTTCATACAGTCGATGGATCACCTCTATGCCGAGAACCTGCACGCTGTAAAGAGCGATGACATTTACCGCAGCAACCTGTCCAGGATTGATCTGGTTTCTCAGGTACGGGATTCTCACGACAGGGAGATCATCGACCTTGATCACTACTATGAGTTCTTCGGCGGGCTATCCAGAGCGGTTCAAATGGAGAGAGGAGTGGCACCGGAGATGCTCATCTCAGACACGACCGGTGAGATTGTCCAGACCGAGGACGTGCAGGATGTGATAGCACGTGGCGCCAGGACAAGGCTTCTTAACCCCAAATGGGCGGAAGCGATGCTCAAGCATGACTTTCACGGCTCACAGCAGGTGGCGGACAGGGTTGAGAATATGCTTGGGCTTGCGGCAACAACTCATGCTGTGGAGAGCTGGATCTGGTCTGAGATAGCCA
Organism: Methanothrix sp.; assembly: GCA_035403205.1. Lineage (GTDB taxonomy): Archaea > Halobacteriota > Methanosarcinia > Methanotrichales > Methanotrichaceae > Methanothrix. The sequence goes on from DAONES010000017.1 coordinate 892, forward strand.
GCCTGTATATCTTTGACAGAGAGATGCTAGAGAAGCTCGCCCAGAACAACCGATATGCTGCGGCGGAGGTGACCCAACGGCTGCTGGAAGCACAAAGCCGAGGCTACTGGCAGGCTACAGTGGAGGAGATGGAAAGGCTGCGAGAAGCATCGATGGAGATTGAGGGACGGATCGAGGAGACGACTGATGGGTGATGAGTGATGAAATGATTCCTTCAAGAAAGGGAAAAAATTGAAATCGACATGCTGAGCAGGCTTTCTCTTCCAGCTTCATCTGCTGTTTATTGCACTTTGGCTCAGAATCCGGATTTCTCCATCCAATCCAATCCCATTTTCTCCTTGAGTTCTTGAATTTGGCTATCGTTCAGGCCGTAGAGCTTCCGGCAATGATCAGTCAGTGTCTCATCAACGCTTAAATCAGCAAATCGATCCGGGTAAGCGGCTTTTGCCTCAATTAGAAGTTCGATTGGAATTTCCAGGCCTGCCAGATTCCTCCAGAATTCGAGCATGCCGGTGGAATACACCTTTTTCTCTCTTACTGCCTTTACATCTTGAATTCCTTTATAATACTCTTCGTTGTAGATTTTGCCTGACTCAAAGCCGGCACGCGAGCATACAATGATGATAACATCGGGATCGACGGCCAATAGCTGCTCGGCAGACATTAATGATCTGGATTTTCCTTTATACGTGTTATTGATCTGGGTGATATTCGGATAGAGCGTTCCACAGTCGTAATCCGGCAATATCGATCCGACTGCACCCTTTGAGCTGTCCAGACCTCCCTGCAGTGCCATAAACAGGACTTTGGGTTTCACCTCTTGTGAGATATCCTTGGTCCTATTCACCACAAGATTGACTTCCTCATCGAGTGTGGCAATGATTTCCGCAGCCCTCTGCTGTTTATCGAAGACCTTTCCGACAAGTTCGATCTCTTTATATAACAAGGTTATATCGGGAGAGCTACTGCATGCCTGGTTATTGAAAGTGACGGCGGGAAACTCATCATCGAGGAGACTGAGCATGTTGATCAGTTTTTCATATGCGACGCTGCTATCGCCCTGGCCGGCACAGTCTTTTTCGAGAAGGATCAAATCAGGACTTAATGCCGCAGCCGCCTCCACATTAAGCGTAACCGGAAATGTTGCGGACCCTAGATTTGGAATCTCTTTGAGTTTGGGGTTGATGATTGTAGCGATAGTGTCATTAGCGCCACCTAGTATGGCGCCACTCGTGGCAACGATCTTCTCTTCCTCATCCAGAGCAGATATAATGCAAGGCAACAGGCAATAGCCTGCGGTGATCACATTTTCGACTGGCTGATGTATTGTGACGGCTCTGCCGTTCATATCTTCCATCTTAAGGTCAGATGCCAGGACCGGCATAGCCATTAGTGATGAAATCAAAAGCAGCAAGGCAATCATGCGGCAACAGCGGATCATGTTTTTTATACCTCCAACGGTTTTGAGAAGCTTGTGTGAGCGATAAATTTATATGTCTAACGCCCCTTTTTTGCTAACTATTTATATTGCAGTAATACTAAATGCTAAATTTATTGGAAATGAGCACTATGACAGAACATGAAATGGCCCGATGGTGAACTCTCATGGAAGGGTGGACAAAAAGGATTCGAATTGCAGAGCGCATAGGCCTCAGTCAGGAATACGGTTTTTCAGAAATTCACAAGATGTTGATCCTCCTCGCTCTTTTTCTGCTGCTTATCACCGCCGTGGGCGTGGCCATAACTTTCGGAGCTTACAACATCTCGGTCACGGATGTCTACAGAATCGTAATGGCTCATGTGACTCCATTCGGGGACCTCTCTTCCGTTACCAAGCTGCATAACACCATCGTCTGGGAGCTGAGAATTCCCAGAGTGCTGCTCGCGGTGACTGTAGGAACTGCTCTTGCCACCGCCGGCGCTGTCTTTCAGGGATGCTTCAGAAATCCTCTGGTGGAGCCGTACATCCTGGGCATCTCCTCGGGAGCTGCTTTTGGTGCTGCTATGGGAATAGTGTTCTCCGACTTTCTCCTGTCGATACAGGTTTCCGCATTCATCTTTGGGTCCCTGGCAGTGGCCATGGCCTATTTCTTAGCCAGGATTCGTAAGGAGACGCCCATAGTGACTCTGATCCTGGCAGGGGTGATCATCGGCTCAGTCTTCTCTGCGATGGTCTCAATACTCAAGTATGTGGCTACCGATGCCGCCTTGAGGGAGATCGTCTTCTGGCTGATGGGCGGCTTCTACTATGCCACATGGAATGATGTTCGTCTGCTCGTGCCTATCATCATACCCAGTTTTCTGATCATGTGGGCATTGGGCTGGAAGCTGAACATCCTCTCCATGGGCGATGACGAAGCCAGAGCCCTTGGAGTCAACCCTGAGAAGTACAAGTTTGTCCTGATCACCCTGGCCACACTGGTAACTTCACTGGCGGTATCGACGGTGGGAATAATCGCCTGGGTGGGCCTGATGATGCCTCATGCCACGCGCATGATGCTCGGTCCCGATCACCGCTATGTGATTCCGGCATCCGCAATGCTGGGGGGAGCATATCTTCTGGTCTGCGATACTATGGCCCGGACGCTCACCACAGCAGAAATTCCTGTAGGGATCATCACCTCAATTCTCGGCGCTCCGTACCTGTTCTATCTTCTCAGAACGAGGGGGAAGGCGATGCTGGGATGAAGCAAATGATTAGAATAAGAAATGCAATAATTTTGAAAATATGTGACAAATTTAATCCAATAGAGGGAAATGAATGAAAAGATATGGACAAATATTGATCTTATGGTTTCTAATGGCAATTATCGCTGTTCAGATCAATCCAATCGATGCGGCGGGGTCCAAAACTGTGACCGATATGCGAGGCATCAAGGTATCGGTTCCGGAAGATCCGCAGAGAGTAGTTGCCATGAGCCGGTCGTTAATAGACACCACTATGTACATCTTCGGAGAGCAGGATAAGCTGGTCGGCGGCAGCATATACCAAAAGGGCGGTGGATATGAGAACTATACATATGATGGAGAGAACCATCGTGTATGCACCTGGATCTCATTTGTGCTGAATCCAAAATACCGAAATCTCACTAACGTAGGTGGTTTTGGTGGGCCTTACGGAACACCCAATGTTGAGACCATTGCTTCTCTTAACCCCGATCTGCTGATATTGAGAGATCTGGGCACGGATAATGAAGGCACCGCCAAATTCCTGGATGCCTTAGAGCGCCTTAACATACCAGTTGTCGTCCTAGAATATCCTGATTGCTACGACAATGTATCTGTTGGCACCATCTACGAGGAGGTGAGGCTTCTTGGGGAGGTGTTTGGTCAACAGGAAAAGGCTGAGAAGATCACCAGCCTAATGGATAAGCAGGTTCAGTTGATCAAAGATAGGACCAAGGATATTGCAGATAATGACAAAGCCCGAGTGCTCTATTTCGGCGCACCGACATCATCGAAAGATAAGGGCGGAGCAGGCTATGCACTGGGGACACATACCATTGAATCGATCTTTCTGGAAAATATCGTCAATGCTAAAAATGCGTACAATGGAAGCACGACAGATATCATCTCCTCCGAGCGTCTTTTGTCCATAGACCCGGATGTGATCATTCTTCCGACCTACTCCGGCCATCATCCGCCAAGAGAGATGTACGATGATGAACGGTTCAAGAATGTGCAGGATTTAAAGGCACTTAAAAATAAACGGGTTTACTCCCTTGCAGCCACGCCCTGTCGGGATGAGAGACTTGAGTTTCCCATAAACCTGATGATAGAAGCCAAGGCTGTCTATCCGGATCGATTCAAGGACATTAATCTTGAGGAGTGGATCCGGGATTATTTCAAGGATCTATACGGCCTCGACGATGACAAGGCAGCTGAGCTGATGCAATCTTTGCTTCTGAGGTACCTGGAAATAGTCTGATAGGATTGCCAAGGTGATGTTTGAATGACACCTATGCTCGATGTCCGGGATCTTTGCTTTAATTATGGAACCATTCCGGTTCTCAATGGCGTCTCCTTTGATGTGGAAGAGGGAGAACTTTGCGGCCTATTTGGCCCCAACGGCTGCGGAAAGACGACACTATTCAAGTGCTGTCTGAACTTCCTGAAATCACATGGTGGATCAGTATTGATGGATGGAAAAGATGTAAGAGCTCTGCGGGTCGAGGACATGGCCAAGGTTGTGGCCTATGTTCCCCAGGAGCATAAGCCACCATTCCCATACCTCTCCCGAGAGGTGGTCCTGATGGGCAGGACGCCGCGACTGAATGGATTTTTCGGCATCAGCCGAGAGGATAAGATGAAGGCTGCCGATGCTCTGGATCTCCTGGGGCTCACGGAGCTGGCCGATTTTCCCTATAACCAGCTCTCAGGAGGACAACGACAGATGATTTTGATGGCCCGGGCCATTGCCCAGGAGACTCCACTCATGTTTCTTGATGAGCCCACGTCTGCACTGGACTTCAGCAACCAGGTCCGCATCTGGAGGATTATGCGCCTGGTTGCAGAGAGTGGAGTGACAATTCTTGCCTGCAGCCATGATCCCAACCATGTTAGCTGGTTCTGCGACAAAGTCGTGGTGATGAAAGATAACCGCATCCTCAAGGAGGGGTCCTCTCAAAACGTCATCACTGAGGACACGATGGATGAGATCTACCAGGATATGTGCTCTGTGAGGAATGTTGGCGGCATAAAGATGGTGCTGCCCAGAGATGTAGCGCTCCGGGATGAGGGTGAAGGCTCTGCCATATGGGATAGCTTGCATGAATGCATAGGAAAACAGCATGTTTGAGGCGAGTATGTTAAAACAACCAGGTATGCTAAAACGACCAGAGATATTTTTGCTGGGGGCAGCATGCTTTATTTTATTTCTAGCTATAGCATGCGCATCAGAAGACACAGCATCAGGCCAGATTAAAGTCCCAGGAGATGCTAACGGGGACAAAATTGTATCGAACGATGAGCTGAAGGCTGCCGAAGAATCCTATAAAAAAGGGGATATATCCTCAGGCGATATGGACATGATTCGCCATATCAAGGAGAATTATCCCAGAACCATAGTAGACGCCACTGGCACAGAGGTCACGCTTTACAGGCCGCCCGAGAGGGTCTTTGAGATAAGCACCGGTCTTATTCCAACTACCATGTACGCCTTCGGTGATGAAGATAAGATCGTTGGGAAGGGTGGTAGCACCAAAAGCGGAAATTCCACAACGAGCTATTCATATGATGGCAAGAGCTACAGTCATACCACTCCCTCGTATGTTGATGCCATTTTATATCCAAAAATGTTGGACGATAAGGCGATACCATATTGCGGCAGCATTGGAAAAGAGAATTATGAGACCATTGCCAAGTCAGATCCGGATATCATTATCGTGAGCACCAGACAGTGGGGGAGGGATAGCGGTGAGGCATATCTTAAGAGCATAGACACAATGAGAAAGCTCGGCGTCCCGGTTGTTATCCTCAATCAGGTCGCAAAATACGATGGGGATGAGACCGAAGCGGCTTATACTGAGGTACGGCTTCTTGGAAAAGTATTCGAGAAAGAAGATAAAGCAGAAGAAATAGTAAATCTCCTCAAAGAACAGGTCGACTTCATTAAGAGCAGAACTGCTGATATCCCAGAAGGCGAAAAGAAGAGATTCCTATATCTTGAGCTATCGAGCTATTGTGCTGGAAAGGGGGGTGTAGCCTACGTCGATGGAAAGAATACCCTCGAGTCGATTCTCATTGAGAGCATTGTAAATGCAAAGAATGTGTTCCAGGGAGATGGCCGGCAGCTCATGTCTGCAGAGCAGCTACTAACTCTTGACCCCGATGTCATTTATCTGCCGACTGCACAGGGTGTCCATACGCCGGATCAGATATACTACAATGATAGCTACAAGGATTTGATGGAGCTAAAGGCCATCAAAGAAAAAAGAGTTACCGGGCTTCCTCTAATCAGCTACAGGACCGAGCGGCTTGATTTTCCCGTCAGCCTGATGATCGAGGCTAAGTTCACCTATCCCGAGAGATTCCAGGATGTGAATGTGGGCGAGTGGCTCAATGATTACCACATGAAGCTCTATGGAATTGATGAGAAGACCGCCCAGGAGATAAAAAGAGGCCTGTGTCTGGAATGGCTTGATGATACGGGATTTTAATGAGTGATCTTGATGTCGAAGAGCAATAAATTTATCTTCTTGGCATTATGCTGCATTTGCCTTTTAACTGCAACCAGCTATGCTGCGGAAGAGACGAGGACTGTTGTTGACAGCCGTGGCGTAGAGGTGCAGGTTCCGGCGCAGATCGATCGAGTCGTTACGGTCTCTGCAGGCATCATTGAGGGTACGATGTATGTGTTGGGCGAGGCGGACAAAATCGTAGCGGTCGGGTCGGTCTGCTCTCAGAAGGTCTCCAACTACACAATTACGACTGCGAATGGGACCCTCGAAGGCGACGGAGGGATGAATCCGGTGGCTTATCTCAGCCCTCGGCTGCAAAATCTGCCGTTGCTTGGGAGCGGTACGGATATGAACTTCGAGAAGCTTGCCGGGCTTGATCCGGACTTGGTTATCATCCGTGCCTGTGGCTGCAATGTCGCTTCGATGGAGGATGAAAGCACTCAGAAAACGATAAAGACCATCGAAGGCCTCGGGATTCCTATCGTTGTGCTCCAGGGCCCCACGTGCTTTGATCAGCCGAATCTCACAACGATGTCCGATGAAATAAGAATCATTGGCAAGGTCTTCGGAAAGGAAGAGAGGGCAGAAAAATTAGCCGATTACCTCGAGTCCCAGACAGAGACTGTCTTTGAGAGAACGAAGGATATCCCTGACTCAGAGAAGCAATCAGTTCTGATATTCGGAGCGTCTCCCAACTCCAGGAAAGCAGGAGGCTCAGGCATGGTGAGGGGAACGGACACAATCGAGTCGTACTTCATCGAGGATATCGTCCATGCGAAGAACGCCTTCCGGGACACTGGAAGACCTACGATCTCTGCTGAACAACTCCTTTCACTCAATCCTGATGCGATTGTGCTCGATACCGCCAATGGTTATCATCCGCCTGAGGAACTCTATTCTGCGGCATATTATCAGAATGTCGGAGAACTTTCCGCTGTAAAGAATCGCCGTGTTTTTGCCCTTCCCTGGACATGCTGTAGCACAAAGCGTCTCGAATATCCAATTGAGGTAATGGTGATCGCCAAGGCCGCTTATCCCGATCGTTTTGCCGATATCGACCTTGAAGAGTGGCTCATAGACTTCTTCAAAAACGTGTATGATGTAGATGACGATACTGCGAGAGCGCTGATATCGACGCAGTGGATGGACTGGTGCGTGAAACAATGAACTTCCCTTCAAATGATATTGACTGGAATGCTGTCTGGAAGGAGCTGCACGAAAAGAATGCTGAGTGCAGGGGGCGAGGGGACTGTGCCTCGATCTGGGCCACTCGAGATCGTGCCCGTGCGTTTTTGGCGCAGTCGCAAGAGAGGCCTGAGCGCATTCTTAAAGACATCGAGGGCCTGCCCCTCAAGGCCGATTCAAAGGTTCTGGACATCGGGGCAGGGCCCGGCACTCTGGCCGTCCCTCTGGCGGCCCATGTCGCCTCCGTGACCGCCGTCGAGCCTGCTGCGGGAATGGCGGAGGTGATGAACGAGCATGCCCGGAAAAAGGGTGTAACAAACCTCTCAATTGTTCGCAAACGCTGGGAGGATGTCGATTCCAAGAAAGACCTCGATGGTCCCTATGATCTTGTCATCGCCCGGCATTCGCTCGGAATGCCGAATATCAGGGATGCGATAAAAGCGATGTGCGAGGCATCGTCAGAATGGGTCTATCTCTTCTGGTTTGCCGGGAGCACTGGCTGGGAGAGGGCAATGATTGATCTCTGGCCTAAACTGCACGGCCGAGAATACCGGTCGGGTCCAAAGGCGGACATTCTCTACAACGTCCTCTACTCAATGGGGATCTATCCTAATGTTGAAACGGTGCAGATGGACTACGCACGCAAGTTTTCTGACATCGATGCCGCTGTGAAAGAGTTTCGGGAGCAGTACATGATATCTTCCCCTGCCCAGGAGGAGATCCTGCGAGGACATCTCCAAGATAGCCTCTTGAAAACCAGCGAGGGCCTGGAGAATTCTATGATGACGAATCAGGTAAGGCTCTGGTGGAGTGTAGATAAGAATGATCAACGTCTTGCAGGTTATTAATTTCCAGGAGGCTGTGAGGCTAATAGGTGATGATTGAGCAATATTTTTTGCGGAGCTCAGCAGGTGGCAGATCAGTTTAAGAATGCTCTTGGACCGGTTGGATGGAGGGAGGATTTTGTGGAATAGAGATTCGTCAAATAAAATTTTTTCATAATATATGCTACAACAATAGAAAGACTTATTACTATGTGAGTATTTTATCTGCAATCATACAGAGGCGAATTATATGAGAATGAGAATACTTACAGCATTGGCCATAATATTCCTGGAGCTTTTTGCTTTGAACGGTTGGGCCATGCAGATTACAGATTGCGTTGGAAGGGATGTCAATATTTCAAGCGAAGTTGATCATATTATCAGCTTGAACGCCGATGCCACAAGAGTTTTAATATCATTGGGCGTTGGGGAGCGCATCGTAGGCATTGATAGCAGTACAAAGAACGATCCGATGTTTAATGTCACATATCCGAGGCTGAAGGATATAGAAGATGTAGGCAGCCATTTTTCCGGGACTCTCAATGTTGAAAGGGTTGTTGCGCTTAAACCGGATGCAATTTTATTCGGCGGATCGAGCAAAAGCACAGCAGAGACACTTCAAAATCAAACGGGAATACCATGCGCATGCTCTTACGTTGGCGTAAAGAACGTGAATGACTTCCTCTGTGGGTATGAGCTCATCGGAAAAATTGTTGGCAGAGAAAATAGGAGCAATGAGATTCAAAGCTTTATCAAAAATGAAATTAACGGGATCATTGAGATCTCCAGCAAGATTCCAGATAGAGAGAAGCCTAAGGTGCTATTAATTGGCACACCGTTTGATAAAGATCCACTCAAGGTATCAATCCTCTCTGGAGCTATTGATTGGGCAGGTGGGATCAATGTTGCCTCCGAGCAGTACAAAGGAGGATCTCCAAGCAAGACCGCGAGCATGGAGCAGATCGCACAGTGGAATCCAGATATAATCCTGATCTCTGGGCTCAGTTTGGTTGAACCGGAGGATATTCAGGGGGACCCGAACTGGCAACAGCTAGAAGCCGTTAAAAATAGCAAAGTCTACAAGATCTATTCCAGTACCGTGGGTTATGATCCGGCGATATTTGTAATTCAGGCATTGCAGATGGCCAAGATCATGCACCCAGACAAATACGACTTCGATCTTGCAACCAAAGCAGACGAGGTTTTCGATAAGATATATGGCATCAGTGGACTGCATGAAATATTCTCGGGCCAGTTTGGAATTTCCAAAGTATAAGGTGGCGCTGATCTTCAGCCCCCTTATTCTCTTGATTCTCTACCTGTCTGTGGGAAAATATAATGTATCATTCGACTCCATTGAGCAGTTGCTCTATAGCGATTCTATCGACAGGACCATATTCTTCAATATAAGGCTACCCCGAGCCATTGAGGCAATGATCTTCGGAGCCTGTATGGGCATCTCGGGGGCAAGCCTTCAAACCGTGCTGAGAAATCCCCTCGTCAGCCCATATTTCTTAGGCATCTCGTCTGGCGCTGCTTTCGGAGCAGCGCTCTCCATGGCACTCTTTGGCAATGGCAATTTCTTTCTTGTACAGCCTTCCGCTATCCTATTTGCTCTTGTTGCGGTCTCTATGACCTTAGGACTGTCCAAGTTCCGCGGCCAATTCACACCCATCTCCCTGGTACTTTCGGGGATGATAATTTCGGCTCTCTTTGCGGGATTCCTTTCCCTAGTTCAGATACTAGTGGAACCGGAAAAGACTCAGACCATAGTGGCCTGGATGATTGGAAGGCTATATTCAATAACATGGTCTGATGTAAAATTGTCGTCACCCTTAGCACTGCTTGGAATTATCGGCCTCCTATGCTTTCGCTGGCGCATCTTCGTCCTATCATTGGGAGATGAGGATGCTAGGTCTCTGGGCATCAATGTTGAGCGGGAGAGACTGGTAATAATACTGATCGCGTCCATAGCAACTGCATCAGTAGTATCCGTAACGGGAATTATTGGCTGGGTCTGTCTCATTGCTCCGCACATCACACGCTTCATAGTAGGATCTGATCCAAAAGTCCTCCTGCCTTCATCCATTTCCGTTGGAGCATGTTTCATGCTTCTGGCAGACATGATCTCAAGGACAATCTGGAGCTTTGAGATTCCTGTTGGGGTTATAACAACCCTCATCGGGGCTCCGCTGTTTCTTTATCTGATGAGGAGGGCTCAAAATGAGTGGCGTTGAGGCTGTGAACCTTTGCTACAGTTATGGAGCGATGCCTATCATCCGGCAAGCATCCTTCGAGCTACAGGCTGGCGAAATCCTATCAATCTTGGGCTCAAACGGCTGCGGAAAGACAACACTGCTCAAGTGTCTGAATATGCTGCTCAAGCCAGAAGGGCGTGTTCTGGTGGACAACGTGGATCTGAGAAGTCTTAGCAGCCGTGATCTGGCCAGGCTCATGGGCTACGTTCCCCAGATGCATTCTCCCGACTTTCCTTACAGAGTAGTGGATGTAGCTGTGAGCGGTAGGACTCCCAGATTGGGTTTCTCAATTCCGTCCAAGCAGGACTATGAACTTGCCCGTGAAGCTCTTTGTCGTGTGGGAGTGGGCCATCTCTCCGAGAAATACTATACCAATCTCAGCGGAGGAGAACTGAAGCTGGTCCTCATCGCCAGAGCGCTTGTGCAGGAGCCTAAAGTCCTTCTCCTGGATGAACCGACATCTCATCTGGATTTCAAGAACCGCGTAATGGTGCTAAAAATTCTCCGGGAGATTGCTGATGACGGCATTGCCGTTATCATGAGTGAACATGATCCCAATCTGGCCTCTTTATTCTCGGATAAAGTCCTTCTTATGATGAATAAAGGAGAGATCGTAAGATACGGACCCGCAAGAGATGTGATAAGTCCCGAGAACATCATGAAGGTTTACGGGCTGGATGTAGAGATCTTTGAAAAAGGTGGCTCCAGGTATATCTTTCCCAAGCTGAGAGATTGAATTGATATGTGGCAAAAAATAAAAATACACGTGATATGCATGATGTCAAATGAAATAATCGAAATGCTGGACCAGAACCTGGTCTACCTGGCAACATCAACCCCTGAGGGAAAGCCAAATGTAGTGCCCGTCGGCCTCTGTCAGGCAATAAATGAAAAGCAGCTCATAATAATCGATGTGCTGTTCAATAAAACCAGGAAGAACCTGGAAGACAACCCTCTTGTGGCCCTCTCTTTTACCGATCACAAGAGAATGGCGTCCTATCAGCTCAAAGGGCGAGCAGAGATTCATACCGATGGGCCGATCTTCCAGAGGATGCTGGAGATAAGGGAGCAGAAGGAGGCGCGGATGAGGTCTCGTATGCAGCATGGGGCAGCCATGACAGAGGAGATGAAAGAGAAGTCAGAGCGCATGAAGGAATGGAGAAAGAACCTGCATCCTAAGGCAGCGGTGTTGATAACGGTTGAGGAAATCTATTCCCACATGCCCATGCTTGATTCGAGGACCAACATTCAAAAGTGATAAAGCATGAGTGATCATTTATTGTGGGTGGAAACCCAAGACAGGACAGAGCCGAAGACCGTGCAGAGGGTCTATTCCTTCTTCGGCCATCCTTCAATGACCGCAAGCCTCTACATCCCTCAAATGGATACGGCATTTCTTCGGACGCCATCTGGGGAGAAGATCAGCCTGGAGATGAAGAGAGGTGACTGGCTGGCAGGATACGGCAATGCTGAGCACCTCTATTCCGATGTTAGGATCGACTGTCCGGGAGATAGCATATTTGTCGTTGCCAGGTCTCCAGGTGTCTATGATCTGGGCTGGCACGGCGGCAAGAGCGACCCATTTCTCTCCTACAACTTTGCCAAAGCAGTGATTCATGCCGGACCGGGATGTGCCTGTTGGTCCGTTTCCGCTGCGAATCTGCCTCTTGACCTTATTCCAGAGCAGGCTCCCTATGAACTCAAGGCAGGAGATCACATCCGGATAAAGGTCGAGTACCTCGGCCAGCCAGTGAAAGCCAGCTGGACGGCATCCTACTGGACCTGGGATGAGCATGGAGATTCGAGAGTAAAGCGAGGAACAACAGGAGAGGATGGCAAGTTCTCGGTGGAACTGATTCAGGGCGGGCTCTGGTTCTTGGATGCAGCTTACTCTTTGCCCCAATCCGGCATCTGGACTGCCACGCATTACCTGGCTCAGTTCTTCAAATCGGGCGACGTACTGCACTATAATTCCCTGAGATACAAGACAACGCTATCCATATGGGCAAGGTGATCTCTGCAAAAAACTAGTAAGCTCTAGCCTCCCGGATCTGTCGCAGGGGCATGATCATGGGACGGTCTGACAGGCTTCTTACCGCCGCCTCTACCCTGTAGACGGAAGCTATATTCTCCTCGGTAATCACCGAATGGGGATCGCCGGCGGCGACGATCTTTCCTTTTTTCATCATGATGATGCGATCGGAGTAATGCGATGCCAGGTTGAGGTCATGCAGAGCCATAATGGCGGTGATCTCCTTTTTCTTGACCACATCTTTGATTATGTTCATAACGTCCAGTTGATGCCAGATATCCAGGTTGCTGGTGGGCTCATCGAGAAGCATCACCTCCGCCTCCTGGACGAGGGCCCTGGCAATCAGGACCTTCTGCTGCTGGCCTCCGGAGAGCTCCGAGAAGTTGCTCATGGCCAATCGTTCGATATCCAAAAGCCTGAGGACCTCCCAGACCTTCTTCTCGTCCTTGTCGCTTCCCAGCCATCCGATATGAGGCCTTCTGCCCATCAGAATGGTATCGAAGACGTTTGTCGGAAAGATGCGCACCGAGCTTTGCGGAACGTAGGACAGGTATCTGGCCATGTCCATCCTGCTCATCTGGGTCACATCCTTGCGGTCGATCAGAATGCTGCCTCCCTGTGGGGCAGTGATTCGATCAATGCACTTGATCAATGTCGACTTTCCCGAGCCGTTCGGCCCTACAATTGTCACCAGTTTGGAAGGAGCGATCTGAAAGTTCACATTATCCAGGATCGTGGTGCTGGTGTAGCCGAAGACAATATCCTTGGCCTGAAGCTTGATCATCATGTCCAAAACTCCTTTCTCTTGCCTTTCATCATGAGATACATGAAGAATGGAACTCCCACAATGCTTGTCATGATTCCCGTTGGGATAATGGTCGGAGCTATCAGATTCATTCCCACAGCGTCCGCAGACATGAGAACCAGCCCCCCCAGTACTCCGGATGCGGGAATGAGAAAGCGGTGATCTCCGCCGATGACCATGCGGGCCATGTGAGGTGCTACCAATCCCACAAAGGCAATGGTTCCCATGAAACAGACGATGGTGGCGACAAGAAGGCTGCTGACCACCATGATGAATATCCGTGTCATCTCCGCATTCACGCCGATGCTCTTCGCAGTCTCGTCTCCGGCGGTCATGATGTTCAGATCCCAGCATTTGGTCATGAGCAGGGGAATGCAGATGATGAATATTATGAGCAGCAGCTGCGAGTTGGTCCAGGAGAAGGCGGCCAGATCTCCCATGCCCCAGTTGGTCATAAGTCGCAGCTGCTCATCGCTGGCGAAATACTTGAGGAGCGAACTCATTGCTGTGAAGAAGTAGTTAACGGCGATGCCGGCGAGCACTAAATTCTCAGATGTTGCCCCCTTGATGGCCGCAAGGCCGATGATGAACAGCGAGCATAAAAGTGCACAGAAGAATGCATTGCCGATTATGAAGTAGGGGCCTCCCAGAATGGAAAAGCCGATGACTGCAGCGATAGAGATGCCGAATTGCGCTCCAGCGGTGATGCCCAGGGTGAAGGGACTGGCCAGGGGATTTTTGAGAACCGCCTGCATCACGCAGCCGCATATTCCCAGACCGAATCCCGCCATGATTCCCCCTAAAATCCGGGGAAAGCGGATGTTCCAGACCACACGGGATGTCAGGGCGTCGACAGTGAAGAAGTCTGGCCAGAATCGGGAGAGCAGTGCCGAATAGGAATCCGATACCGATATGTTCAGAGGCCCCAGTGTGATTATGATTCCAGTGAGCAGAATCAGCAGGCCGACAATCCCCAGCACGAAGAAGATTCTGATGAACTTGAATCTCTCGTGAGCCACCTCAGGATTGCTCTTCTTGCCTGCCCTCCTGGCTCGGGAGAGGCCGGCATCGGGCTTTGCACGGTAGAAGAGCGTCCGAAAGCTGGTCATTTATTACCCGCAGCTGCCTTGGCCAGACCCATGAAGAGGGGAAGGTCTGAGTTCATGTGTCCTTCATTTGGGCCGGTTGAATTTGAACCGGTTGAGACCACAATCATGTTCTTCTCTTTGGCGATCTCGGTCAGAGTCTGAAACTCCCTCAGCTTGAGGGCGCTGGGCTTGTTTTCATACATATCCGCGGCCTCGTTCATCATCTTGGAAGCCTGCAGCTCTCCTTCTGCCAGGATTATGCGGGCTCTCTTCTCCCTCTCCGCCTCCGCCTGCCGGGCGATAGCGCGCAGCATATTCTCGGGCAGAGAGACATCCCTCATGGTTACCATAACCACATGCATGCCCCAGGGACCGGTGGTGGAATCGAGGATCTCCTTGATTCTTTTGTTGAGATCGTCTCTATCTGAGAGAATGGTGTCCAGCTCGTTTTGGCCCAGGATATCTCTCAGAGTGGTCTGGGCGAGGAGGAGTGTGGCCGCCTCGAAGTCCTCCACCTCGACGATGGCCCTTGTGGCATCCACAACCTTGTAGTAAATGACCGCGTCCACCTCAAGGGTCACATTGTCCTGGGAGATGACCGTCTGCTTGGGAACATCCAGCTCCCTCACCCTCATGTCCACTCGCACCATTTTGTCTGCAAATGGAATGAGGGCAAAGAGGCCGGGTCCTCTCTCCTTTTTGATCTTTCCCAGGCGAAACACTACTGCCCGCTCATACTGTCTGACCACCCGAACAGCCGAGGCCAAAAGTCCCAGAGCAACGACCGATCCGGCGAGAAGTGGGATGGAAACCATCTTGGCATCCTCCTAAGCAGGTGAAGCCCCGCCCTTCTGCCAGGAGATCAGAACCTGCCTGTGGCTGCGGTGCATGCACAGTCCAGATCCGTCCTTCGTCAGCCTCTGGGAGAGAAACTCCCTCAGCGGCTGAACCTTTTCGTCAGGCACCTCGTGCATCTCCTTCCACTCGGCAACTGCCTCATCGAGGCTTGCGTAATGCTCGTCAGACTGCCAGTTCATCATTCTGATATCCGCAAGAATGCCCATTTCGGCAAGCAGATTGTAGATCACCAGATAGCCGGCCGGCCCAATCTCGCTCCTGCCATGCCTGCCACCCAGTCGTCCATCTCTGCATTCCCCATCTCTGTTTTCCTTCAGGAATTGCCTGAGGCCGTCGTCTCTCTTGCCATCGGAAAAGGTGAAAATGTAAACCGCCCTTCTGGCCAGAGCATCCATCTTGCTCAGGGCTTCCTTCAGGTCGTAAACGCCCAGGGAGTTGGAGGAAAGTACCACATCATGCGGCTCGATCTCATCGAGGGCCACATCCTGCCAGCTCTTCTGAATGCAACGGATGTTTCCTACTCCCTCTGCTGCCATGTTCTCCTGCAAGCAGGCGAGCATCCCTGCAGATTGGTCGAGAGCAGTGACGCTCTTTGCCAGGCGGGCCAATGGCAGAGCCAGCCTGCCGGTGCCTGCTCCCATATCCAGCACCGTCTCGGCTGGAGTCAGACCGAGGATAGCCACCTGGCTATTGGCCCTCTCCCTGTTCTTCATGACCCGTTTGTTGAACAGCTTCGCCCGGCTGTCCCAGTGAGCAGCCAGGTCTTTTCCGTGATGATGAAAGCCACCCGCATGGGTGGCCTTCCACAATTCGTTCCAGTTGATGATTCCTGCCATGACGTCCTCTCCTACTTCAGGCCGTCCAGGTACTCTCTGGGCCAGACCAGATAGTCGGCATACTCAGTAAAGACGCCATCTACTCCCAGGAAGGCTTTGAATATCTCGTTGCCCTCATTTTCCATATCCAGATCCTTGAAATCATCTGGATAGAGGATCTTGGCCATATAAACCATGTTCAATAGGTTTCTGTCTGGTGGAGTTCCCCGGCAGTGGGGATAGAAGCAGTTGTAGACGTTGCCGTTCTTTATGGCGTTGATGGAGGCCAGCTCCGGGCTGTTTTTGATGAAATCCAGGCCGGTATTGTTTCCTGCATCGCTATTGGATATGAAGATGTAATCAGGATTCCAGGCGATGATCTGCTCTAATGCTACATTGACCGTCGAGCCGTTGATCTCTGAGGCGACATTGTTGCCGCCAGCCATGGTCAGGGGATCGTATTTGGGCTCGGTGCGGGTGAAGTCTCTGCCCTCTTTGGGATCGTAGAAAGCATTGCTGGCACCTCGGGAGGCAAAGTAGACCTTGGGCCTGTCTTCTTGCTTTTTGCTATCCGTTACCGAGCTTATCTTCTTAACCTCATCCTTGACAAAGGAGATCAGATCCTCGGCCTTATCCTGCGAATCCAGAGCCTCACCGGCTACCCGAATGCTGTTAAAGTATCCGTCCTCGCCAAAGTTCCAGCCCTGTCCACCAAGGACAACCACCGGGCAGCCGATCTTATCCTCGAATGCCTCAGCGTCTTTCAGGTTTCCGCAAAAGATTATGTCGGGCTTTAGTGCGGCGATCTTCTCATAATAGATGTCATATCTGGTGCTGACCTCAGGAAGGTCGGGCATGCGACCATCGATTATAGTCTCATAGCAGCTTTTGCAGCCTTCTGTCGTGTTATCAAAGGTCATGGGGCAGAGGCAGGACTTGGTGGACTGCTCCCCGCCTACCAGCTTATCCCCATATCCCAGGGCGATCACGATTCTCGCCTCATCGGGTGACCGGGTGACTATTCTCTCGACCGCTTTGTCCAGGGTGATCTCCCTGCCCTGTGTATCGGTGAAGGTCTTGGGGTAGGATGCCATCGCAGTCATGCTCGCAAATAATATGGAGCATATTAAAAATATTAGCAGCGATCTTCTCTTAAAATTGATTGTATTCATCAATATATCTCCTCAATTCATAATATTGATCATCGGGCCGGCTATGTGGCTCTGGATCTCAATTTATGTCTGATTAGTGTTAAATGTTCAGCTATATTTAAGACTTTTCGTTATTATCATTATTAGATTACATATGTTATGCATTTTGATTTCAGATTAAAGACTAATAAATATTATTTAAATTAACTCAGTTATGTCCGATAATTTCTGATAATTTCACTTAAAGGGACAAATACCCAATATCATTAAGATTATATGTCATAATAATATTAAAAAAATACTATTAGTGAATCGGTCTGGAAGTCTTTGCCGCCTCGATTGAATGAACTTATAGCATTATTAGTAATAATTTCATATCAGATAGTCTTAAATAATGCTGCATACATACTTCCAATTAACACGGAGGAATTTCAAACGAGTGCTAGGTGCAATTTGATTGCCATAGGCGTTCTCCTGATGTTGATTCCGGGAATGGCCCTGGCAGATAATGCAGTAATGCAGGAACTGGGAACCAAGGCTGCCAAGGCTGCCATGCAGGATCTCAAGGTCGAGAAAGGAGATGCCAATGTCCTCATCCTGACCAGCGCCGGACACGCCATAGTCGACGGCCAGACAACCCAGGGTGCCATCAGGGGCCTGATGAATGAGAGCGGAAACAGCATTGGCGACGGAAACCTCTTCCAGGTTCTGCGCCCCTACTACAAGCCGGTCTGGTTCTTCTTCTTTGACAAGGCCACCGGAGAGGCAGTCTATCTGCAGGCAAACAGCAAATCCCTGAGCGGCAGCCTGGAGGATTTCAAGGCTCTCTCCAATGATAAGATCTTCAGCAAGATATCCAAGGGCAATGTGGATATCGAATATCTGAGAAACCATACTGATGAGGGCAATTCTACATTCAACGGCAAGGCATTCGGCGGCAATGAAGCCTCGCTGGCAGGCATCGCCAATGTCTGGGCACGCGGTGGATCCTTTGACTTTATCCAGGCCACCTGCTTCCATGACCATCTCTGCCCGGGCGTTACTAGCGGCCAGTTCCTGGCAAAGTACGTGGAGGAGAAGCTGCCCATCAACAACATCTCAACCGAGAGCTACAAGGTCATATCCTGCCCCAACTGGTGCAAGGACGACCTCTTCCAGATGCGCTGGGATGCCACACCCGGCAAGAGCGGCATGTTTGTCATGGCTCTGACGGATGCTGAGAAAAAGGCAGTGCCCAATATCGCCGGAATTTACATCCGCTGGAATGATACAGCAAAGTCGGGCGACGCTCTCGCTTTAGCCTACAACTTCAGCGCAGTAAAATTGCCTTCATGGACCGGTCCCGCCTGGGGCTCAAAGCTATACCAGGATATTGTGCTCATGGACTGGGCCGATAAACCCGAGGCATTCATAACCGTCCTCAAGGAGTTCAAGGTGGATTCACCCATGCTGGCTCAGCTTCAGAATGCAGGCATGCATCCCCTGAAGGTTGCCGGCGTGATGTAGATCGGAACAAAATCAGCGGGCTACTTCAGCAGCTCCAATCTATTTTTTTATGTGGCCCAATTATAGGAATCCATTGGAAAATATTAACATATTCTCGAATTTAGTATTCACAATTGTAATTAGTATTATTAATGGAAAGATTATTAAGACATCATGCCGCACTGCTCTGCCGTAGCGTATTCGATTCATGTTATCCGGAAATCAGGAGGCAAGAGGAAGATGAAACTGGTAATTTGCGGCAAAGGCGGATGCGGAAAGAGCACGGTATCGGCATTGATGGCAAGAGAGCTGGCGGCGCGGGGCGAGAAGGTCCTGGTCGTGGATACGGACGAATCCAACTTCGGCCTGTATAAGCATCTCGGGCTTGAGCAGCCCAAGGACTACATGGAATCTCTGGGCGGAAAGAAGGGCCTGGGAGAGCGGCTGAGGAAATTCATGCGATCTGAGGGCAAAGAAAAGCTGTCCATTCTGGAGGATTTTTCCCTTGAGGATATACCTACGGAGCTGATCGTGGGCGAGGATGGCATAAAGCTCGTGGCCATCGGCAAGATCCATGACTTTGGCGAGGGCTGCGCCTGTCCAATGGGCGCTTTAGCCAGGGAGTTCATCCAGAAGCTGAAGGCAGACGGAATGCAGGTGATAATCGACACGGACGCCGGAATTGAGCACTTCGGCAGAGGGGTGGAAGGAGGATGCGACAAGATACTGGTCGTAATCGATCCGAGCTTTGAGTCGGTGCAGCTCTCCGCCAAGATATCCGAGATGGCGGCCAAGATAAACAAGCCGGTATTCTTCGTCCTCAACCGCATGAATGAGGACGCTCTCGAGCTGAGAAACCTGGTAGACAAAGAGAAGATCATCGGCATTCTGCCTTTTGATGGAGGAGTCTTCAAGGCCTGCCTGAAGGGGGATAAAGTGCCGCAGATCAAAGAGATGAAAGAGATCGTGGACCGGCTCATGGCAGAGTGACCGGCAATGATCTTGAAGCCGAGCCAGAGGGGCCAGATCATGCCCCTTCCGGTGGTGCTCATCTCCACCGTCTCCCAGAGCGGCGTTCGCAATGCCGCCCCCTGGTCATGCGTCACTCCCGTGCTCAGGCCGCTGGATGAGGTGCTCATCGCCTCATGGCTGAAGAGGGACACCCTGGACAACATCCGCCAGACCGGGGAGTTCGTATTGAATATCCCGCCGGTGGGAATGGAGGACGCGGTGATGATCTGCGCCCGGAATTATCCTCCGGATGTGGACGAGATGGTGGAGGCGGGCCTCGCGCCCCGGCCTTCGAAGGTGGTCAAGGCGCCCGGAATAGATGGGTGCCTGGCCTGGGCGGAGTGCACCCTGGAGGAGGAGATCGCCAGGGACAGGTATGTTCTCATCATAGGCCGGGTGGTGCATCTGGAGGCGGACGACCTGTTTTTCAGCGAGACTGAGGGGATGGATTATGAGAAAGCCATGCCGCTATGCTCCATGGGCGGGCCGAATGGAATGCAATTTGTCCGCCCGGTATTCACAGGAAAGAGAGATAAATATGCAGCCGGGCCGGACACGCCTCAATGCTGAGCGCGCCTAAAATTAGGGAATGGCGGCAGCTATTATGATGGATTCATGCAAAGGCATCGACTGGAATGAGATCTGGATGAGCCGGATGAAGGGCAACCGGCAGTCGGGCCGCAACCGTGATTGCTCTTCTATCTGGGAGAGCCGGGAGAGCGCTCTGCGCTTCTGGAACATGTGTCAGGTGAACTCTCAACGCACTGAGGCGGTAATCCGGGGAACGGATATCACCGCCGACTCCCGCATCCTGGACATCGGCTCCGGGCCTGGCACCCTGGCCATACCCTTTGCCGCCAGGGTGAGGCACGTCACAGCAGTGGAACCGGCTGAGGGGATGCGCAGCGTTATGCAGGAGAAGATGGCAGAGCGTGGCATCAACAATATCGATATTGTGCAGAAGCGCTGGGAGGATGTCGATGTCCAGAGGGACCTGGAGCCCCCTTACGATGTGGTGATCGCCTCATTCTCCCTGGGAATGTCCGACATTCGGACTGCCATTGAGAAGATGATGCAGGCATCATCCCGGTATATCTACCTCTATCACTTTGCCGGGCCTACCTCCTGGGACCGACAGTGGCATGACCTGTGGCCCAGGCTGCATAGCCGGGAATACCAGCCGGGCCCAAAGAGCGATGTGCTCTACAATGTGCTCTACCAGATGGGAATCTACCCAAATGTCAGCACCTTCCCGCTGGTCCACAATCAGAGGTACTCGAACCTGGAGGAAGCCGTGCGAACCCTGGCCCCCCAGGCTCAGGCGGAGACCCAGGAGCAGAAGGCGATATTGTGGGAATACCTGCGGGGTGCCATGCGGGAGGAGGGCGGGGAGCTGGCTCTGCCCGGCTCGTCGGTGCGGGTGAAGATGTGGTGGGAGAAGGGGAAAGAGTTGTGAATATGATGTGATCTCCATTTCGAGTCTTTTCTTTTTCTCATAAATTATTTTATATATTTCTCGATAACTATTTATTCTAATATTTCCTTTCGTCTTGTTGTTACTATTGATTAAAAAAGTAATAACAAAGCTCACTTGATGCTAAATGTTTAGGAGAATAAAGCAAAATGCCCGATAATGGTAATAATATCCCGGTGGCCGCTGCCTCCTGCAAGACCCGGCACTGGCTGATGCGCTACAGAAGTTTTCTGCTCGATCCGGGAACACTCTTTACTTCAGCCAGCGGCCTGCTTCTCATCCTGGCCGTAGTCTCCGATCCCAGAGGCCTCTTCTCCCATGCGGAGGGCCGGAACGGGGCAGGGGTAATCTATCTGGCCGCCGCCCTGGTGGGCTCCTCCTACATCTGGTGGTCTGCTCTGCAGGGCATCCGTGATCGTGACTTCACGGCAGACATTCCCGTCTCCATCGCCACCATTGCCGCCATTGCCATCGGCGAGTACTCCGCTGCCGCTGTTGTCGCCGTCCTGCTTCTCGTGGGCGGGCTTTTGGAGGACTTTGTCGCCGCCCGGGCCAATCAATCCCTGGAGTCACTGGCCAGGCTTCTGCCAGATAGGGTTACAGTGCGCAGGGATGGCCGGGACCTGACCGTCTGCCTGGAGGACGTTGCAGCGGGCGATCTTCTCCTCGTCCGCTCAGGAGATCGGATTGCCGTGGACGGCCTGGTCGTCTCCGGCTCCGCCTCTGTCAACCAGGCTGCCATCACCGGAGAGAGCCTGGCGGTGGAGAAGAAAGCAGACGATAACGTATTCGCCGGAACGCTGAACGAGGTCGGGGCGATCGAGGTGCGCGTCACCAGGATCGGCAGAGAGACGACCCTGGGCCAGATCCATGCTCTGATTGAAGAGGCCCAGGCCAGCAAGCCACCTATTGAAAGATTGCTGAGCCGCTATGCCAGGATCTATATGCCCACCGCCCTCATAGCCGGGGCTCTTCTCTGGTGGTGGAGCGGGGACGTCATGAGGGCTATTACCATGCTCATAGTCTTCTGCCCATGTGTGATTGTGCTGGCCACCCCCACCGCTCTCGTAGCCGCCATAGGAAGTGCGGCAATGAGAGGCAGCCTGATAAAGAAAGGAGCTGCCGTGGAGGCTCTGTCTCATGTGGATACAGTGATCTTCGATAAGACCGGCACTCTGACCGCCGGAAAGCCCAGGCTTCTGCAGATAATCCCTCTCGGTGCCGTCTCGCAGGACAGGCTGCTGGAGAGCGCGGCCATTGCAGAGAAATTCAGCGAGCACCCGCTGGGAAAAGCCCTGGTTTCAGCGGCCAAAGACCGTGGCATGAGACTGATGGACCCGGAGCATTTCGAGGCTCTTCCCGGACTGGGAATACGGGCCCGCTCAGCAAATGAAGATATTTTTCTGGGACGTATCGGCAGCCTGGAAAAAGAGGGGATTTCCATCGGCCAGGCGGTTCGGGAAAAGGCCCGAATTCTCGAGGCGCAGGGATGCAGCGTTATCCTGATCGCCATGGGCGGCAGCACGGAAGGACTCTTCGTCTTCGAGGATGAGCTGAGGCAGCAGTCAAAGCCCGTCGTCCAGAAATTGATCGATCTTGGCCTGAATGTGGTGATTGTAACCGGCGACAACCAGTCCGCAACCGAGCGTGTGGCCAGGACCCTGGGTGTGAAGGAGCACTTTTCCGAGAAGATGCCTCAGGAGAAGGTGCAGATCGTAAAGAAACTGCAATCGCTGGGGCATAAGGTGGCCTTTGTCGGTGAAGGGGTAAATGACGGCCCGGCTCTGGCTCAAGCTGATGTGGGAATTGCCATGGGAATTGCCGGTACCGATGTGGCCATTGAGACTGCTGATGTTGGTCTTCTCTCCGACGACCTCTCCAAGATGCCACACCTGATCATGGTCTCTCGAAAAGCCATAGCTACCATCAAGCATAACCTGGTCTTTTCCCTGGGCGTGCTGGCGATCGCCGTAGCTCTGACCGTGCCGGGAATACTGACGCCAGTCACAGGCGCAATGCTGCACGAGCTGTCCTCCATTCCGGTTATCGCTAACTCCATGAGGCTTATCGCCTATGGGCCGAAGATCTGAGTAACAGAAGATACGAGTAAATGAAGATGCATGTAGATTAACAAGTGTTACTGATAATTTGAAATAACTGGTTGAATGACATACTACTATGAGTTATGATCTTAATAATATCTGATCAATTTATGGCTCATAGGAGAATTTAAGATGAAGCTAAATGAAATATTACCAGCTGCCCGGAAGCTCCTTTCCCCGAGGTGCCTTCCTCTGCTGGGCTTTGCCGCCGCCGGACTGCTGCTGCTCATCATCATCAGCAGCAGCCCAGTGGGCGCGACAGACACTGTAGACGTTCTCACCATAGCCGATTCCACAGGCGACTGGGGCTTTCCCTCTCCCTACGGCCATTACGCTCGCGGGCCGGGATACATCCGAATGAGCCTGATCTTCGATACCCTGGTCTGGAAGGACGAGAACGGTTTCGTGCCGGCTCTTGCAGAGAAATGGGAGTACCTTCCTGATGAGAAGGCCTATCTCTTCCATCTGCGCTCAGGCGTGACCTGGAATGACGGCCAGCCTTTTACTGCCCATGATGTCGCTTTTACTGTGCAGTACATCGAGGATCACCCCTATCAGTGGGTCGATTCGAGCATCGTCGAGGGGGCAGAGGCCATCGACGACAGCACCGTCAAGATCACCCTCAAAAAGGACTATGCGCCGTTCCTTGACCAGGTGGCAGGCACCCTGCCCATCCTGCCCGAACACATCTACAAAGATGTGAGCGATCCGGCTAACTTCAATGACGATGCCGCCCTGACAGGCACCGGGCCCTTCAAGCTCGTCAATTACGACAAGACTCAGGGGACATACCTTTACGAGGCCAACGAGAACTACTATCAGGGCTCTCCCAGGGTAAAGCAGATCAAGTTCGTGAAGGTCAGCCAGGAGATGTCGGCTGCAGCTCTTGAGAAGGGGGACGTGGATGCCGCGTCCATTCCCGGCGAGACCGTGGACGGCCTGAAGAATAAGGGCTTTGAGGTGCTGACGGCGGCCCATGATTCCGTGGTCAAGGTCATGGTCAACCACATGAAAGCTCCATTCTCAGATGTAAAGTTCCGCCAGGCTCTCTACTATGCCATTGATCGCCATGACCTGGTGGAGACCGGCATGCGCGGCTATGCCCTGGAGGGCTGCCCGGGCCTTTACTCATCAGACAATCAGTGGTACAATGCCGATCAAATGGAGTATTCCTTCGATCCGGCAAAAGCAGGCCAGCTTCTCGAAGAGCTGGGATACAAAAAGGAGGAAGGCAGCTCTTATTACTCCAAGGCCGGTGAGCCACTGTCCATCGAGCTATTGGACACAGCCACAACTGAGCGGCAGGGAGAGCTTGTTGCCAGGCAGCTTGATGCCGCCGGATTCAAGGCAAACCTGCGCACCGTCGATGCCAAGACCCTGGACAGCCTTGTCCTTGCCTGGCAGTTCGACCTGGCTTTGAACAGCCACGGCGGCCTGGGCGGAGATCCGGCAGTCCTGAATAAGCTCATCCTGGATCAAAAGAGCTTCAACAGCGCCC